>DOHN01000014.1:0-483 GCA_003535195.1 Ruminiclostridium sp. | reverse complement strand
AATAGTGGGTTGTATTAAATCCTTGGAGACAAACCGCTGCGTAGGCTGCGGAGCATGCGCAAATGTTTGTTCAAACAAATGCATTTATATGAAAGCTGATGAAGGGGGCTTTTTATATCCGTATATCGACATATCATTATGTGATGGCTGCGGAAATTGTGTTACTTGCTGCCCTGTGCTGAATCCGCAGGTCATACCCGAGAGACAGAAAGAACCCCAAGTTTACGCAGCGTGGTCTCTTGACGAATCGATTAGAAAACAAAGTTCTTCCGGCGGAATTTTTACAGAACTATCGAAAGCCGTACTAAAGCGTGGTGGGTATATTGCCGGTGCAAAATACAATGCCGAGCATCTCGTAGAGCATGCATTAATAGATAAGGTTAAGGATTTGCATTTACTGCGGCAATCTAAGTACATACAGAGTGAAACTAAGGACATTTATAAATCAGTTGAAACTCTATTAAAAAAGAATAAATTGGTCTT
>DOHN01000153.1:2451-3505 GCA_003535195.1 Ruminiclostridium sp. | reverse complement strand
TTAAAGCTTTCATCCGCCAGGCTTCTTACGGTACAAGATACGCACTGGTCCGTAAATACGCCGGTCACTATCACCGTATCAATATCCAGGTTATGCAGCATCAAGCGTAAACTTGTACCGGTCAAAGCGCTGTCTGTGGTTTTGGTAACAACGATCTCATCATCAATAGGCTTCAAGGCTTCAACGATCTGTCCCTCTTCCTCATCCAAAGGAAGAAGTAATTCATTAAATCCGGTAGCTTTGTGGTCCAGAGATCTGTCCCGGCCATCTTTCTTATGACAGGCAATTCGGGCAAAGATAACCTCCCATTTCTTTTCCCGGAAAAGGTTCAGCAATTTTTTATTGTTGGGGATAACCACTTCTTCTATTTTGTCATAAAAAGGCTGCCATCGTTCCCAATTGGCCTTTTCCTTTCCGGTTAAATTTTCCCCGGAAGGCCTTCGCACAAATACGTTTTGCATGTCTATCACCAGGAGCGCTGTTCTTTCCGGATCAATCTCAATTTCGCCAAGATCTTCATCCGGTTCATAATAAAACGATACATAGCGGTCATTTACTCTCATTCCAAATCACTCCTCATAAAAAATTAAAATCCTGCTTAAAAACTGCCTCCATCATCCATGCATCATAATTAATATATTATATCCAGTCTTTCAATTATAAAATCCGTTATTGTATTTCAGTTTATTATTCACCTCTATATAAGATGGAAGGAGAACGGCCCTCATCCGTTTTTACCGGGGGATTTCAATGTAACGACTACGATCTCAGGCCGGTTGAAAACTCTGACCGGGAAGATGCTGTTCCCCAAGCCTCGGCTTACAAACATGGCAGATCCATTTTGCTTATAGCAGCCGCTGGTATAGCGGGGAAAAAATCCTTGATCGGGGGCGACCAGCCCCCCTAGCAGCGGAAGCCTGACCTGCCCCCCGTGGGCATGTCCTGAAAAAATCAGATCCATATGATTTTCAGCGTATAAGTCAAAAAGCTCGGGTCTGTGCGAAAGCAAAATCTGAAATCCTTCATTTGCTGACCACTGCTGCAGACATTCCAG
>DOHN01000153.1:1434-2194 GCA_003535195.1 Ruminiclostridium sp. | reverse complement strand
CATAGAATCATCCAGCACCTGAACCCCCGCACGCAGTAGACTGCTTTTAATGAGCGGGTATTTATTTGACCAGGCTTCATGATTGCCGGAAACATAATAAACCGGAGCGATTTGTACCGCGCCTTCAATGAAGCTCATAGCTATGCTTAAATCAAATCTTCGCCGGTCGATTAAATCGCCGGTAATCACAATGAGGTCGGGGGAAGTGCTTTTTAATTTACTCAGTAATATTTTTTGATTTTTTCCGAATTCTTTATTATGGAGATCAGAAATATGGGCAATGACACAGCCGTTAAATTCTGGGGGTATTTTGACGCTGCGGCAGTCGGATTTTGTTATCACGATACTGTTGTTTTGCCACCTGGCGAAAATTACCATGCATAAACCAACCAGCAGCAAAGCTAAAATTTTCTTACCCCTTTTAGAGCGTATTTTCACCATCCGCACCTGCTTTATACAAATAACCAGATATTTGTTCAAATCCTTTATCGTCTTGCTCGAGAACAATATCTGAACGGGGAAAGGCGAAATCATGCCTCAAATTGTTCCAAGCCGATATTCTGTTATTAAAAAAATAAAAATATTTTTGGAAGATCGGGAGGGGACGTATAACTTGGGACATCACCCGCAGCACAAAATTGCTTAATATCCCATACGGCAAAAGCCCTGCCACCAGCAATATTTTATTGCAGCCGACAGGAAAAGGCAATAGAGCCGTTCCTTGAGGGGAGTCGGAAAAGCATACAGCTATGCCCCCCCC
>DOHN01000153.1:471-1301 GCA_003535195.1 Ruminiclostridium sp. | reverse complement strand
CCCCCCCCTGTCGCCATTTTCCCGGAGTCAGGGCATAGCGGTTTAATGCTCAGAAGATATCATATAGCTCATAAACGGATGGCAGTAAAGCAAAGAAATTAATAAATTAAAAAAAGCTTGACAGTTGAGTATTCATTCAATTATAGTACAGATACAGTTGAATATTTACTCAACTGAAATTAGGGAAAGCGAGGTGTCTTGATGACAAATAAGATAGATATGTGCGATTGTGAAGTGATCCATGGAGATATCGTCGACCGAGTCAGGGGAGAAATTCCTGATGAAGCACAGCTTTATGATCTATCGGATTTTTTTAAAGTGTTTGGTGACAGCACGCGAATCAAAATTATGTCGGCGCTTGATGCCCATGAAATGTGCGTATGTGATTTGGCGGTGCTTTTCAACATGACCAAATCTGCCATATCGCATCAGTTACGCGCATTGCGGGACGCCAATTTAGTAAAACCCCGCCGAGATGGGAAAATGGTATTCTATTCCCTGGCCGACGATCACGTGCGGGATATCTTTGAAAAAGGCATGGAGCATATTTCGGAAGAATTTTGAAATAATAGGGAGGTTGATTATCATGAAAAAAACATTTCTGCTGGAAGGTCTTGATTGCGCCAATTGTGCGGCCAAAATGGAAAAAGCGATCAACGCTTTGGATGGCGTGAGCCGTGCGACTGTAAACTTCATGACCACGAAGCTGGTTATTGAGGGAGAGGACGAAAAAATGGCCGGCATCATTGAGGCGGCGAAAAAGGTGGTTAAGAATACCGAGCCTGATGTCGTTATGAAAAAAGCCTGAGGAGTTGCTCGTTATGAAAAAA
>DOHN01000153.1:0-355 GCA_003535195.1 Ruminiclostridium sp. | reverse complement strand
AGGAGTTGCTCGTTATGAAAAAAAGGCGCAGACAAATCATTGCTGGCAGTATCTTCTTTATCTTGGCAATCATATCCGGCTCGTATAATGAAATCGCGGAACTGGTTTTATTTTCCGTCAGTTATGTTATTGTCGGCGGTGAGATAGTTGTAAAAGCTGTACGGAACATATCCCGGGGCCAGGTGTTTGATGAGAATTTCCTGATGAGCGTTGCCACTATCGGGGCCTTTGCTATCGGGGAATACCCGGAGGGCGTAGCGGTCATGCTATTTTATATGGTCGGCGAGACTTTTCAGAGCTATGCTGTCGACAAGTCCAGAAAATCTATTGCCAGCCTGATGGATATCCGGCCTGA
>DOHN01000166.1:88527-89319 GCA_003535195.1 Ruminiclostridium sp. | reverse complement strand
CATTTTGATTCCTCCTCCCAAGTGGCACTATCTGCAAGGCACTGTGCCAATTGTTCACGCTCATCGTGGTACATTTGAATTCCTTTGTCGGTGATGCGGTAGATGCGCTTACGTCCATCAGTGCGAGTTTCCATCAGAATCTGTTCCTCTTCGAAGTGACCTAAGATGGTATAAAGTGTTGCAGGACCCAATCGCACACGGCCTTTAGTTAATTTTTCAACTATGCTTGCAATTTCAGCACCACTATATTCACCGTACAAAAATGCCATAAGCGTGTAGAACATACTTTCACTGACGACTTCTATACGTTTATTTCCTATGTCTTATCCTCCTGACTATCGAGGGTTGATATTAGATATTGTAGGTATATCATCGAGGGTTGATATTGTCAATGGCTATCACCGTCCTTGTGCAAGGATACTCTGGACGATTTTGGGGATGTAGTGGAACAAACTGTTTTTACACACAGTTCCCAAACAGAGAGGAAACATCTGGAATCCCCAAGAGATTTGCTGTAAAATATACTGCCTTATAAGGACAAAAAGGTGTTCAGCAAGTATTCCCTTGGCATGAAGCAGCGTCTTGGAATTGCCAACGCCATCCTGCATGACCCTGAACTTCTCATACTGGATGAACCGACAAACGGACTTGACCCTATCGGCATTGCCGAAGTCCGAAATTTCATCCGGGATTCTTATCCCTGTCAGCGTTTCCCAATTAGTAGGGGCAAAGCTGATTGTCACAGCAATTTTTTCTATTGCCCTATATGCTTTCCTGTTTGTGGTTACATTG
>DOHN01000166.1:82886-88371 GCA_003535195.1 Ruminiclostridium sp. | reverse complement strand
GTGTCCCTGTAAACTAAGCGGCCTTTAAAGGGCTTATTAAGATTATGAGCATAGTTGGTACCTGAAAATGGCATAAAAGCGCCTCAAAGGGATTTGTAGGAATAAATTATTTATTCAATTGGTTAGGAGGAGCGTGGGCCATTACTAAAAACATTCCATTCTCGTTGTTTGATGTAAATTTTTGGTGTATAATTATGGTAATTACTTTATGCTATTGTTGCGTGTTCAGCGGCTAACAAGCCGTGCGTGCCCTGAGATTATCATTTGGAACCCGGAAATTTCTACTCGCATTGGGCGGCTGCAATGTGCAGCCATACCGGCTTGCTTTGGCGATTACGAAATAATCAGCGAAGACGGCAGCGCATGTACAGTTGTCTGCTTCCACTTAAAAGACTGCTAATAAATTGAAGCAAGGCGGCCAATACCGCCTTGCTTTTTTGGAGGGATCGATGATGAAATGTTTCTCTTATCTTTCCAGCAACCGGCCCTTGCTGCAGGTGCGCAAAATGGTTTGTGCCGAGGGTCGGGAAAAGGGCACAGAATTGTTCCGCGTGACGAATGAAGCAGGTTTGGATTTTGATGTGCTGATTGACCGGTGCTTTGGAATCGGCGATTTGCGGCTGCACGGACAGATGATCAGTTATGCGTCGGAAACTGGGATTGTTCATCCGACCTACTATAACGCGTCCGGGTATGAGTGGCTGCGCTCCTTTGGCGGCGGGTTCTTAGTGACCTGCGGATTGGATCAGGTGGGAGAACCTTTCCAGAGTGAGGCGGAACAAGCGGGGCTGCATGGCCGTGTTGATAATATTCCGGCCGAACAGGTGAGCCATCGTGTTTTTGAAAAGGATGGGAGCCTCTGGGCAGAGCTTTCCGGCACTGTGGTCCAGGCAAAGCACCAGGGAGAGCATTTGCAGCTGCGGCGCAATATCCGGCTGAGGCATGACGCGCGCAAGATTTGGATGAGCGATGAAATCACTAATTGCGGCGGTGAATCCCAGCCGTTCATGCTTCTTTATCATATCAATTTTGGCTTTCCGTTTTTGCGCCCGGATGCTTTGGTAGAGCTGCCGTCAGCCGCTGTGCAAGGTTGGAAGCCAGCATCGAAGGAGCGCGAAGACCAATGGCGGAGGGTTCCGGAAATCGAGGCCGAACCGCTGGATATGCTTTGGCTTCATAAGGTTATTCCCGATGCCGAGGGCAGAGGGGGAGTTTGCGTCAAAAACGGCTCCCGTGCGGTACATATCCTATATCCGGTGGAGGAGCTTCCTGTGCTGGCCCAATGGGAGCTGATCAAGGAGCACAATTATGTGCTGGCAATTGAACCGACCAATTCGCATCTGCTGGGACGGCAGTGGGAGCGGGAAAACGGCACATTGCGCACCCTGGCTCCGGGAGAGAAAAAAACCATAGCCATGGAATTTGAATTTGAGTAAGGAAAGCCGATCAGAATGAGTATCCTCTAACTTATATCAGAGCGTGATACAGTTTTAGCCTGCTCTGTTTTTTGTATCAAAATTGGGGGCTTTAGAAGCCTTAGCGTGAGCCTTAACGAATTTTTTAATAAAATACTGGATATTCATTGATTCACATGCATTTTTGAATGTGAGCCCCGTAAGAAGGTAACAGGCCGGCTTAAAGCTTGCCGCAATAATAATGCAGAGGAGAGAGAGGAAGAGGACGGCAAAAAAGCAGCCAAACAGTATGATGAAAGATGGTGCAGGCCCAAGCATAATTTTTCTGGATAATAGGTTTACAAGCAGGTTGTGAAGTAGATATATGCCAAAAGAGGCGGATGAAAGTACGCCTAGGATTTCAGAGGCCCGGTCGGATAAACGCCGGTTTCTGAATACTTCCTTGATAAGAAGAAATATGGCGATGGATAAAATTACCATAAAGACTCTTGAGTAGCCTTTAAACAATTCTGAATACTGTCCGGAGGTGTTGGTTTTATACCAGGTGCCCAAAGAGATAATCACTGAATCTGAAATAATAATACCGGCCAGCAGTCTTTTTGAAACAGGCTTTTCATATTTAAATAGAAAATAGCCCATGATAAAATATCCCAGGTAGCCGTTCAAAAAGTTTAGGTTATAGCTGGGGTCCAAGATAAAAAATGATTGAAACCTGGCTGGGGCAAGGGCCGACAGAGTAGGAAGGACAGAGCTGAAAACCACCCAGACCAGAAGAAGGTATCGCATAAGGTCTTTTGATAACGCGTCGGTCATTTTTTTAAGAACCGGTGACAAAATATAGAGGGGAATCAATGCATACATGAACCATAAGTGCACGGTGACCGGCTGGCTTGTGATATGCCTCAGCTTTGAGACCATATCGGCCCAGTTTACTTCGGCAGTCATAATATAGCCCATGGCGGCAAAATAGAACACTGCTATCAGCGACCATGACAGGAGAGGCATTAACGCTTTAGGGAGGCGCTTTTTAAAGGTAAAACCAATGGAAAGGGTTTTTTCACTATTCAGGAGCATTGCTCCGGATATCATAAAGAATATGGGAACACTGGAGCTCATAATAGATGTCAGCACATTGGAGGCATGCCAAACCGGCGATCCCAAGTTACCCCTCAGGCTTCCTGCGGCGGTATGCAAAAAGACGACTGAAATCATGGATAATACGCGCAGTACATCTATATAAGCGATATGAGAACCGCCGGAAGAGTCCGGATGCATTTTAGACATTTGAATGATCTCCTTCACATAAAAAACTATCCAACAAACATCATTATATCGCAGTTTTAACATTAAAAAAACTCGGTTCTCTTTGATTCGCTATATAATAGGAAATATCAAGGTTCCCGGGACTCATGAGCAATCTTTGATTGCATTGATAGGTAAGGGTTCTTATTCTGCCATAGACCCAGGCAACCATAGTAGATGGCGCCGACAGCTTGGGCAAACTGGGCTACGGTATAGTCGGGATGGGCTTCCAGCCGCTGCATGAGCGCCGTATTGGCCAGACTGCCGTCGGCTGCAAATTGCTCCAGGGCCGGTTCGCGTCTGGCAGCACCCTGGCATATGAGCTGAAAGCATACGGGATTTTTCACCAGACGGCCAAACAACGTCCGGTCCTTGGCTTCGGGCTGAAGAATATAGTCGGTTTCCCTCCATGTGACGGCCAGATATTCACCAATCTGTCGAAAAATTTCTGCGCAGGCTTCACGACCTGGCTCTGCAGCCTTGGCGATGAAAAACTCCAGACAGGGCTTGCGCATATCCTTGGGCTCGGTGGGCACAACCAGGCTCCGGCCCTGCCATTGTAGCAGGCCCAAATCCAGCGCCTGTTGATAGACCGACGGATCTTCCGAAGGAAGGTATTTGGCCGCCAGCCGGAACACGCCGGACTGACTGGCGTATTTTTGCAGGGTGCCGGGAAGCTGCGTGTTGAAGTTGTTTATGCTTCTTACATCGCCGGAGGGGTACTGTTTCTGGGTGAAGCTGCCCAAATCGATAATAAAGTTATAAACCTCCAGAGGAATTTCAGGAATGGAGCCATCCGGCCGAACCCAACCGGTCCCCAGCTCTGTTCCGAGTGTATGAGCAAAAAAACCGCGGGAAACGTCGCCGCCGGCGGCAGCCTGCTCCACAGCAGCAGTAAAGGCTGCCATGGGACCGTCGTTGGTGTTCATTATCACACCGTCAGGCTTCACATACGCTGTCAAAGCGTCGGTGAGCCGGGTAATTTTGGCAAACTCGGTCTCATAGTCCAGCTCCGGATTTTCCCGCATACCCCTGGTTTTATAGGTTTCGCCGCCAACGATGCGGTTGCGGATAACCACGTCAGGGAAGCTAAGACCGATGGCGTCAAAATTCCGAAGGGTCGGACCGACTGCTTTCTCCATGGCCGCTATACTGTGTGCTATGGCATCCATGGATGCGTCCTTGGACAGAATGGTTTTATCCAACAAGGCTGCTTTGCCTGCTGCAAAGAGACTGGCGGCAGCGCGCAGAAGCCGTGTCAAAAGCAAAATAGGGTCGATCAGTTGATGCGCCTGCGTAAAAGCGGCGGGGAACCAATCGAATTCCTTGCAAAGGGTAAGCTTGCCGTCAATGCTGACAGCAAGCTTGATATCGGTGCCGCCAATGTCCATGCCCAGCACCATACGGCCCGAAGTCATGGCAGGCAGCGTCTGAAATACCGGCCGGTAATCAGTTTGCGCCACAGCATCCGGCACCGCAGGCTCCTGCCCGATGTCCAGAATGCGGAAACCAAATTTCGACTGACCTCCGGTAAGTGCTGCCAGCGTCCGCTCGTTGACGTTGAGACATTTGCCATATCCGGTACGCTGCGACTTTGCCTGCGCCGTCTGAAATACTATATCCAGATTTTGTGCCAGAGACATCAGGGCGGCATCTGCCGGGCTCAGATACACGTCCAGCCGCAGAGCACCCAGAGAGGAAAGAATATTATAGATGGTGGCGTACACATAAGAGAATACGAAATCTGCCTCGGCCTGCGTCGCAGTCTCTGGCAAACGCAAGGCAAACCGACGAATGGTCCCATCGTAAAGGTTCACATGAAGATGGAAGGGACGGGTTCCGCAGGCCTGAAATGCATCCCGGACGTCAGTAATGTATACGGGCAAGTCCTCTGCCGCCCGCCGTAAGAAGGTGTCTAGCATGGATATCACTCCTTTATGATATGTGAGATGCCCTCTTGGACAAGAATACCGTAGAAAGCATCCAGTTCTGCCGCCGAAAGAGCGCCGCCGTCAACAGGATAGTCCTGCTCCAGAGCGTCATACTTGCTGCGGCAAAGCGGATTAAAATTCAGAAGCTCATATTTGGCATTCGGATCTGATTGGCGGATATAGCGCGCAATGGCACGAATGTTGTCCTCGGTGGCAGTATAACCGGGAATCAAGGGCGTGCGCACCAGCACATCGGCCCCATTGGACACCAAAAATTCATAATTTTCCAGAATCTGATGGTTTTCTATGCCGAGATAGCGGCGATGGAGAACCGGATCCAAGAACTTGATGTCAATGAGAAAATGATCTACCACCGGCAAAAGAGCCTTTATGACCGGGCAAGGCGCCAGCAGGCAGGTTTCAATGGCGGTATCAGCGCCAGCCTGCCGGCAAATACCAAGAACCTGGAGTGCAAATTCCCATTGGGACAGCACTTCCCCGCCGGACAGAGTTACGCCGCCATCCGGGCCGAAAAATACCTGGTCGCGCAGCAATATATCTGCCGCCTCCTGGGCGGTGACAACTCTCCCGGTAAGATCCATGGCTGCAGCGGGACAGGCATCAACACAGCTGCCGCAGCAGGTGCAGGCCTCCCGATTGACGTGTATACGATTCGTCAAAGACAGCGCATCGCAGGGGCAGACAGCGGCACAGCTGCCGCAGTGCAGACAGGTTTTTGGGTTATGCCATAGGGCAGGCTTTGGCGAGAGGCCCTCCGGGTTCTGGCACCAGGGGCAGCGCAGCGGGCAGCCCTTGAGAAACAGGGTACTGCGCAGT
>DOHN01000166.1:73971-82751 GCA_003535195.1 Ruminiclostridium sp. | reverse complement strand
AAACAGGGTACTGCGCAGTCCTGCTCCATCGTGTACGGCAAACCGCTTCAAATCAAAAATTACTCCGCTCTTCATAAGGCTTCGTAGGTAGTGCGGGCGATAATCTCGTCCTGCAGGTCTTTAGCCAGCTCTGTGAAGTAGGCGGTGTAGCCTGCAACCCGGACGGTGAGGCCCCGGTAACGGTCCGGGTGCTCCTGTGCCGCCCGAAGATCTGCTTCATTGAGCACATTGAACTGAACATGGCTAATACCCAGCCGACACACTGCCCGTAGCAACTGAGTAAATTTAAAAATGCCCATGTCGGTCTTGAAAAACTGAGGCAGGAATTTCATATTCAGAAGGGTGCCGTTGCTTGCCTTTTCAAAGGGCAGACGGGCCACAGAATTCAAAAGTGCCGTGGGACCGTGGCAATCCCGGCCGGCCATAGCGGAAACACCGCCGTCGGCCAGGGGATCTTTGGCATACCGTCCATCGGCAGAGGCGGCCACATTCTGGCCCATGGGCACGTGTGCCGATACGGTGTACAAACCCATCTGATAGATGCCTCCGCGGCCGTTACGATATTTCTTTAGGCCATCGGCAAAATAGTTGACCCATTTTGCCCCTAGTTGGTCCACCCACTCGATGTCATTGCCGTATTTGGGCACCTTGTTTACCAGCATAGCCCGTACCAATGGTGCGTTTTGAAAGTTGGTTTTCAAAGCGTCCAGCAGCTGCTGGGCAGTCAGTTTTTTCTCATCATAGACAAGCGCTTTGATGGCGGCCAGGGAATCTGCCACGTTAGCTACCTGAATGGCCTGAACACCGACGAAATTATAGTGGGCGCCGCCCTGGGTTACGTCGCGGCCTGTGGCCAAACAGTCGTCAATGACCGCAGACAAGAAGGGGGTGGGAAGCAGCGCCTCATGCATCTTCTCCACCTGGGCGACGCATTCCGCCATGCGGTCCATGAAATAGTCAATCTGCGTGGCAAAGGCATCCTCCAGCTCCTGGAAGGTTTTATAAGTGGTCAAATCACCCAGATCCAGGCCTGTTTTCTGACCGGTGAGCTGGTCGATGCCGTGATGCAAGGTCAGTTCCAGTGCCTTGAGCAGATTGAACATAGCCGCATCGCTCCAGGCAAGGGCATTGCCGTGAGTGGTAAGCTCCACGCAGCCCACGATGGCATAGTTCATGGCGTCCTCATGGCTGACGCCGTGGGATTTTAAAGCGGAAATGACAGCCTCATCATTGAATATCTGGGGCATACCGCTGCCCAGGCCAATGACTCTGCTGGCGGCTTCCAGCAGAGTCTGGGGTGAATTTTTATAAATTCGCAGTGACAAATTGGGCTGCGGCAGCAGCAGGTGAGACTGGGCCTGCAGGAATAGATAGCTCAAATCATTGGAGGCATCAGAGCCGTCGGGGTTCTGTCCGCCAATGGCAACATTGAAGCCAATGGGGAAGCCGGCAAAATACTTGGCACTGTTGGAATTGCGAAGATAGACCAGCTGATTGAACTTTAGCCACAAACATTCGGTCAGTTCCAGTGCATCCTCCAGCGTCATACCGGCAGCCCGGCTGGTCTGGTAATAGGGATATAGATACTGGTCCATCCGTCCGGGTGAGAAAGAGGAAGCGTTTCCTTCCATCTGTAAAATGACGTATAAAAACCAAGTGGCCTGCAAGGCTTCGTCATAGGTTTCAGCGGCCGAAACGGCCAGTTTCCGACAAATTCTGGCGACCTGAGCCAGATTTTCCTTGCCGGTTTCCCGGTACATCTGCTGGGCCAGCTCGGCATAGCGCTCCATAAAACGGCTGGCGCCCTCCATGGAGAGAATGACACTTTCATAGAAGTCACGGGCCTTACCCTGTGCACTTTCCAAATGGGCCTGAGCCTGGGCACGAATGCCACTTGGACCTAGCTGCAGCCACTTTTTTGTATTGGGGCAGATATGGCCCTGAGAGTGGTCTTTTTGGTTGATTTTTACGACTTTGGCAATGGTGTCCACCTGTGGCCCTATGGCCTGGTAAATCTGGTCTTCCAGGGAACGCCCCTTCCAATAGGGAAGAATCTCTCCCCGAAATTCCTGAATATCCTCGGGATGCACCTGAAACCGGTCCTGTGGCCGGCTAGGCAGCGTTTCAAATTCCCGATCCACCCAGGAAGCACCGGTCTCGGGGAATACCACGCCGCCCCGGATGCCGGGAGTGCGGTTGCCTACAATGCGTTCATCGGGCTCAATGCGAATAGTGATTTCCTCTAAAGCGGCCTTCAGCGCTTTGGCGCGCCGGATACAGCGCGGCTGCCCCTCGGTGGCTTGATAGCTCTTGGTGATGATGTGTGCCTGTTCAATGGTGACATAGCGCGGCTCTGCCACCATTTTTGCTTTTAGGATTTGAATCCGAATAGGACAGGGCAGAACAGCAATTTGCTTGATTGGATTCATATAGAAACACCCCCTTTAATTTTCACTTTAACACAACGGGGGCATGCCGCACACTCACAGATTCACCCAAAGAGTGCACAATAATGAACACTTTTTTTTGATCCGGCGTCCGCTTGACGGCTGCATGAAAATATGGTAGGAAAGAACCAGAGAGGCAAGGTGATGACAACGTGAAATTAGATGATTATTACAAAATTATTCAGGACAGCTGCCCAAAGCTGAAATTCTGTGAGTGCTTTGACGACACCAGCCCAACCTGGAATTTTGCCCGTCATAGCCACCCCTATATTGAACTGATGTATTTTATCGAAGGCAAGGGCAATCTGGAAGTTTCCGGCACTCAGATGTCCATTTCCCTGTTTGATACGGTGGTCTATCCAGCTCAGTGGGAGCATCAGGAGGATATGATCTGTGAAAAAAAGCGGGAGGTTATTTGCCTGTGGGTGGATTTGCCGGAGCTGGAACTGGAAAAGCCCATTCAGCTCCATGACCAGGATAACACTGTGGGCCAGATTTTTAAAATCATCTATCGGGAAGGCAAGCGTGAGGCGCCGGAACCGTTGTTGCTGGAATATGAGATAAAGCTGCTGCTGACCATCATTCTTCGCAACAATAACGAAGCCGTGAACCGCAGAGATGTTTTGGCAAATGCGCTGCAGTATATTCACGCCCATTTTACCAAGAAAATTACCCTGGACCAGTTGGCAGCTCTGGAGCATATCAGCAAATCTTATCTCTCCCGGTGCTTCAAGCAACACACAGGGAAGACTGTTATCGCCTATGTAAATCAACTGCGGATCCAGACGGCTAAACGGCTTCTGATCAGCTCATCAGAGAGTGCCAATGAGATTGCCTATCAGGTGGGATTTGAATCTATTAAGTATTTCTTCCGCACCTTTAAGGCTCTGGAGGGGGAATCGCCCGCAAGCTTCCGCCGCCGCTATAAAGCGACTATAGATGGATAATCGTCTTTATTCCAGTACGCCGGCATCTGTGCCAAGCTGCCAGCTTATGGCGTCGACAATGGCTTGGTGGTCATGATGGTGGACCATGCCGGATACCAGCACATACGCCCAGGGCTGACTGCCATCGGCCGGAAAAATCGGGAAACAGCCGCCACAGGCGGCAAAATTATCAGCTCGCGCCTGCCAGAAGGCATCTCGCAGGCCGTTCTCTGCCTCCACATAAGCACGCAGAGAGCTGGTACCGGTGCAGCGAGATACGGCCAGCTTTCGGTCCATCCACCAATCGTTTTCCAACGAGGTTCCGGGCATTTTATAGGCAAAGATGGTCGTCTGGTCCTCTACAATGCGAACAGCTGCATTGTCATGATATTTTTCCTTAACCAGCTGTACAATTTTGAGGCCCAATTCCAAGGCCATCTCCCTTGTAAAGCGGCTGTACCGTAAAGCTTGCTCCTGGCCGGCCAGAATTTCTATCCACTGGGGCTTCCATTCAAATTCACCCATAAATAATACTCCTTTTGTTTTTAAAATGAATTGTATCGAAACCAGCAAAAGTTGTCAACAATCGAAGCTAAATAATATTTCAATCGTAAAAATGCACAAATTCTTATGACGTTTTTCTCGTTTACAGCAAGAAGCGCTATGGCGTATAATCAAAAAAAACCACTGCAACGGATAAAAGGAGGAGCCTATGAAACGAATCGTGGTAACAGGCGGTAATTCCGGCATGGGCCGGGAAACGGCAGAGCTGTTTTTGCGTCAGGGTGATCGGGTGGTGTTCACCTCCCGATCTACGGACAAGGCACAGGCTATGCTGGAGGACAACCGGGAAGCAGTTGAGCAGGGCAATTTGTTTTTCTGTCAGTGTGACTCATCCAAATGGTCAGAGGTTGTGCAGTTGGCGGCTTTTACCCAAGAGAAGCTGGGCGGCTGCGATGTATTGGTGAACTGCGCAGCGATTTTCGTCGGCGGTCAGGTGCATGAAACCAGTGAGGAGGATTTTTCCTTAATCCTGGATATCGATGTCAAGGGTGTTTTTTTGACCTGTAAGGCGTTTTTGCCCCAGATGCTGGAGCAGGGCAGCGGTTGCCTGATTAATATTTCCTCCCTGGCCGGCATCCGCGGCAATTACAATGCAGCAGCCTATTGCGCCGCCAAGGGGGCGGTGAACAATCTGACCCGGGCCATGGCATTGGACTATGGGGCTCGGGGAATCCGCGCCAATGCCGTTTGTCCCAGCGCTACCAGTACGGATATGTTCCTGGTTGGCTCAACCAGAGAAGTTATCGATTCGTTTTACAAGCAGAATCCCATGGGCCGCATTAGCAGCCCCGGGGAAATTGCACGGCTTATTGCCTTTTTGGCCTCGGACGATGCGGCGTTTATCAATGGTCAGTGCATATCCGTTGATGGTGGTCTGTCTGCCTGGTCCGGTGAACCTCGGCAGGATAAGACAGAGCAGCGGAGGTAATAGCCGGTCTACAACTGCCTGTGCATGAAAAAACCCCACCCGTTGCTAGTCTTTGATTGTGCCGGTGGGGTTCTTTTACCCGTTCGAAATCTTTGATTTCGAACGGGTGAGGTTATTATAGTGTTTGTTCGGTTCGGGCAATGATGTCGTCTTGGGTTTGACGGGAAAGCACATTGAAAAATGCACTGTATCCAGCCACGCGAACAATCAGATCCCGATGCTTTTCCGGATGCACTTGGGCATCTAGCATGGTCTCACGGGAAACGACATTGTATTGCACATGATAGCCATGAAGAATATTGAAGAAGGTACGCACCAAAAGGATAAGCTTTTGTTTATTTTCTTCTTTGGAAAGAAGTGTGGGGGTGACCTTTTGGTTCAGCAGGACGCCGCCGGTGATCTCTTGGGTAGGCAGCTTGGATACGCTTTTGAAGACGGCTGTAGGGCCGTTGCGGTCCATAGCATGGCTGGGCGAGCAGCCCTCAGCCAAGGGTTCGCCGGCATGGCGGCCGTCGGGAGTGGCCAGGGTGCCGCGACCCTGCCCTACATTGGCGGAAATCGAAGAAGTACCGGCATAGCGGATGCCCCCGATAGGCCCCCGGCCGAATCGGGTATTGGGGTATTTTTTTACCTCATCGATATACACGTTATAGGCGTCCACCACAAGTTGATCTACATAGTCATCATCGTTGCCGTACTTTGGAGCGTCTTTTAGCAGCATCTGGCGGATGCATTCGCCGTCTTCCCCTGCAAAGTCGCTTTGCAGAGCGTCCCACAGTTGCGCGGGTGTTAGCCGTTGTTCTTCAAATACCAACTTTTTAATGGCAGCCAGAGAATCGGCCAGATTGGCAATGCCCACCTGCAGGCCGCTTATGAAATCATAGACGGCGCCTCCCTCCTTGAGCGTCAGACCCCGGCCGATGCAGTCTTCGCATAAAGCCGAGCAAAGGATGTCGGGCACATTCTCCTCCAGCACCATGTCACAGGCATTTTCAATGATGGCACTGTGTCGGGTGAAGTCCCGAATAATCACATCCCATGCGTGCTTCAGCTCGTCAAAGGTTTTCATGTCTCGGAAATGGCCTACACCTTCGATAAGCCTTTTGCCGCTCTGGAGATCAACACCGTTATTCATGGCAATGAGCAAGGATTTGGGAAAATTCAAAAAGCTCATACCGGTGCAGCGGTAGCCCCACTTTCCGGGTACGGCAGTTTCCACGCAGCCAATGGCGCTGTAATTATAGGCGTCTGCCTCTATTACGCCGCGGGCAAGGAATGAAGGAATGATGATTTCATCGTTATTGAAGGCCGGCATTCCAAAGCCCAGCTTTACCACTTCAATGGCTTCATTCATAAAGTCATCCGACAATCCGGCGTGATACCGCACAGTCAGATTGGGCTGGGGCAGCCGGGTCTGAGCAACGCTGCGCAGAATCAGATAGGACATGGGATTGACTGCATCCTTTTTGTCCGTTGTCTGGCCGCCTATGGTGACGTTTTGATAGAGCGGAGATCCGGCGCTGAATTGAGTGTGGCTCCAGGAACGAATCTTATTGATGGTGAAGGTTTTCAGCCATAGATTGGCCATCAGCTCACAGGCAGCGTCCTGGGTGATGCGGCCGGCGGCTAAATCGTCTGCATAATATGGATAGAGATACTGGTCCATACGGCCGTAGGACAAAGAATGGCCGTTGGATTCAATCTGTAACACCAGATGCACCAGCCACATGGACTGAACGGCTTCCTGAAATGTTTCGGCAGGCCAATAGGGTACCTTCCGCAAAATACGAGCCATTTCCAGCAGCTCGGATGCTCGCCGTGGCTGAGCCTGTTCTGCCTGTGCTTCCGCCAAGTCGGCGTATCGGCCGGCAAAGTTTTGCATTGCCCGAATCACGACCAGAATACTCTGATAGAAATAATACTTTTTCAGATTCTTGTAGTCGGTTAAATCCAGCTGCTCTATACAGGCCCGGGTGCGTGCCTCATAGCTTTTCAGGCCGTTTTTCAGCATGTCCTCATAGGCCACGGCTATATGGGCGTCGCCCGAGGTGAGGTTTCCCTCTGCTTTGATGATGCCCAAATCGTAGAATACACGGCTCTCTGGCGGAATGGCAGCCAAGCCCTTATCAAGCAAAGTGTTGTGTTCCCAGAAGGGATAGATGTCCCGCAGCTGCCGCTTGGTTTCCTCGGTGATGTAGAATGCATCGCCGTCACGCTTTTCAAACTCGTCCAGCTCCCGGATAACCCAGTCCATGGCATATTCCGGGAAAATGGGCGCGCAGCGGTTGGAAGAGGCCTGATTGCCGGCCAGCAGCGTATCCGGTTCAATGAATATGGTCATATGGGCAAGCACATTTTCCAGCATATAGGCCCGTTTTAACGTGATGGGCTTATCGGCGTGGAGCCGATAGCTCTCGGTAGCTAAAATAGCCCTTTCAGCACAGACGCGGGGCTTAGTTTCCAGCAGCTCCTCGCGAAAATGTTCCATACGCGGTGTCAACTGGCCAAAGTGATTTTCATGTTTCATAGAAATATCCTCCTGAAAGGATCAAAGACCCTGATTCTTTTTTATCCGGTGACTGCCAGACCAAGGCCCCCCATCTCCCATGAGTAGGGGATAGTGGCTGCTGCGTCCCGGGATAGTTTTTTCTAAGCTTCAGCTGGAGGAGCCTTTTTTTAGGCAGACTGCATCTGAAGCTAAGAATTACTTAATCTGTTTGAATTATAGCAAATAATTTCATAAGCGTCAATTTATATTTACGAATGAAATACAATATAATTTCAAAATAAAATTGTAAAAGTCGCACATATACAATCATCGGGCAGTATGACTATAATGAAAGCAATCACAGACAATGGGAGGGAGAAACGATGGAGCGTACGGGAAAAATATTCAACATCCAAAAGTTCAGCATCAACGACGGGCCAGGTATCCGAACTACGGTTTTTTTTAAGGGCTGCCCGCTGCAGTGCCGCTGGTGCGCCAATCCGGAATCTCAGAACCGCTATGCAGCTATTGCCGACGCCATAGAGGATGAGACCTACTGCGGCAGGGACTATACGGTGGAGCAGGTTATGATCCAGGTGCGCAAAGACAAGCCATTTTATGACCAGTCCGGCGGAGGCATGACCCTGTCCGGCGGTGAGGTGCTGCAGCAAATGACATTCGCCGTGGATTTGTGCAGCGCCGCCCATGGCGAGGGTATTCATGTAGCGGCAGAGACCACCGGTTATGCTGCGCCGCAGCAATTCCGTTCTTTTTTAGACCATGTGGATTTGCTCCTATATGATTTCAAGCACTATGATCGGGCGCTGCATTATGCCAATACGGGGGTATACAACGATGCCATTCTGGAGAATCTTCGCCAGGCTGTGACGGCGAAAATACCGGTTATCGCCCGTATTCCGGTGATTCCCGAGTTTAATACCGGCCTGTCGACAGCCCGGCACATGGCGCAAATGCTGGCTGATTGGGGCATCCGGGAAGTGCATCTGCTTCCTTTTCATCAATTTGGAGAAAAAAAGTATCAGCAGCTTGGCGTACCTTATGAAATGGAAGGTGTCAAACAGCTGCATCCGGAAGCTTTGGGGGACTATCGGAAGGTGTTTCTCGATTGCGGCCTGGATTGTACATTTCGATAAGTTTCTGAATTTCTTCACTCTTTTTCGATGACGTATCAGCCATATCTCCCACTTATATTACAGCTGGTAGTCGCCGGACAAATTGCCGCGATAGTGCTAAAATATGATAAAAACAGGCTATTATTTTCGCTTTTATTGGCATTATAATTATATTAAATCCTGATAAAAAGGCAAGATGCATGCTTCTGTTTGCAGAGCATGCCCGTGGACTTACAATATAAATTATTTCGTTTTGCTGGGAAAAACATTGAGAAGTATGTATATTTATGTTAT
>DOHN01000166.1:70246-73805 GCA_003535195.1 Ruminiclostridium sp. | reverse complement strand
AAGAAGGAGCCACAATGAAAAAACGGGGAACATTGATATTGGAGCTTTTATCCCAGCATGGGAAGATGGAGGTTACTGCCCTGGCGAAGCAGCTGGGTGTCTCGCAGGTGACCGTTCGCAAGGATTTGGATGCCATGGAGCAGAAGGGCGTTCTCCGCCGGGAGCATGGCTACGCCATATTCGGTGGCAGCGACGATGTAGCTAATCGCCTGGCCCTGCATTATGAGGAAAAACGCCAGATCGCCAAAAAAGCAGCCGGGCTGGTACCGGTGGGCGAAACGGTCATGATAGAAAATGGCAGCTGCTGCGCTTTGCTGGCAGAAGAAATTGCAAGGACCAAGCCCAGCACCACCATTATTACCAACAGTGCCTTTATTGCCAGCTACATCCGCCGAGTGGAAGGTGCCCGCGTGGTGCTTTTGGGCGGTGATTTTCAAAATGACGCCCAGGTGATGGTGGGGCCCATTCTGCGCATTTGTTTGGCGCAGTTCCATGTGAATAAGCTGTTTGTCGGCGCAGACGGGTATATTCCCCAAATTGGATTTACCGCCAGCGATCATCTCCGGGTGCAAGCCGTGCGGGATATGGCAGAGCATGCCAAGCAGGTGATTGTCCTGACAGAAAGCAGCAAATTCTCCAAAGACAGCGTTGTGCCGCTTGCTATTGAAAAAGGTGTGGCCGCAGTGGTGACAGATCAGCAGATTTCACCGGGGATGGAAGAGGTCTTGCAGCAGGATGGAATTCAGGTGTATAAAGCAGGCTGAAGAAAAATGTACGGATGCACAATAAATCCGGAAGAGGCAATAAAATTGTGGGCACTGCAACGCAGTGCCCACAATTTTTGTATTAATACTATTCAAATGTTTTCGATTGCCTTGGCCATTTTAATTAAAGATTGTTTGGAATGCAATTATATTTTTCGACGTAAATTTTTTATCTTCATTCGGAATTAATATTTGACATTTTCGAAACTTTTCATTATAATTGAGTTGTTTAAAATGATAGATTGTAGCAGTCTTTTAAAGACGCAGAAAGGGTATGTATCGTGAAATCTTACCGCATTGGAATCGACGCTGGCGGCACCAAGGTTGCCTATGGCCTGTTTGATGAACAGAACCAATTGCTTGATCGGTTTCAGCATCCCACTCCTATTGAAGCCGATGGCCCTGCATTTTCTGATCTGGTCATTGAAAGTGTAGAAAGGCTGTTGCAAAAAAACGGCCTGATAAAGGAGGATCTGCAGGGTATTGGCATATGTATGCCGTCCTTTATTCTTTTCGAACAGGGCTATGTGTGTATGACCTCTGCCATGGTGAATATCCGGGATTTTGCCATGCGTGATTATCTGACCCAGCGGCTGCGGGTCCCCATCGTGTTGGACAATGACAGTAATGTGGCAGCGCTGGCGGAATATCGTTACGGCGCCGGCCAGGGCAGCCGCCATATGATTTATATGGCGACCAGCACCGGTATCGGCAGTGGTCTTATTTTAAACGGCCAGCTATTTCGTGGCAGCTATGGATGGGCCGGTGAAAGCGGCCATATGATTATCACGCCTGATGCCGGCCTGCTTTGCGGCTGCCGCAATCAGGGCTGCTTTATGTCATGGGCTGCCGGCCGTTATATTCCCCAGCATATTCGGCAGCAGGCCGTGGGCCGGCAGACTACTATGAATCTGGGCCCGGATTTAGACTGTGTAGAACTCTGTCGCTCCTGCCGGGAGGATGATCCCCTGGCGCTGGAGATTCTGGAGCAGACGGCGCATTACATTGCGATATGCGTATTTAATATTTATCAGCTGCTGAATGTTAATCTATTTGTGTTTGGCGGTGGGATGGTCAATTTTGGACCATTGCTCTATGATCGGGTACGGCAAGAGTTTGACCGCTATAATCATATCCCCCAGTCGGTAGAGTTCCGATTCGCTCAGCTGAAGAAGGATATTGGCATCATCGGCGCAGCCGAATTGGTCCGGGAGCCGCGATAATTTGTTCAGGATTGTGCACCATTTGTATTGTTTTGAGGGTTACGAACGTAAGTGGTTTGATTTAGAATATATTACATAAGAAACTGAAAAAAACACTTCTGTTTATGTGCAAAATTTACAACTCATATAAATTGGCAGGAGCTTCCTGTTGATTATAGATCCAAAAAACATATTAGGCTAGGAGGAAACCAAAATGAAGAAACTGATGGCTTTGTTGCTGGCAGTGGTTATGGTTCTGGGCTTGGTGGCTTGTGCGAGCAATACCACAACAACCAAAGAACCCCCCACTGCACCCACTGGAACCGCAGCTACCGACTCCACGGTTAAGGGAACCAAGGATAGTGGTGGTGAAGTTAAAGTGGCTTTTATTACCCAGTCTCTCTCCAATGCTTCTCAGGCATATGCTTGGACCCGATTCCAAGAGTATGCAGATGACTACGGCTTCTCAGTAACTGTCTTCGATGAGAACTACGACGCACAGAATGGCGTTGCTGCCATTGGCACCTGCATTGCTCAGGGCTATACGGCAATCTGCATCAACCCGACTGACCCTAGCGCTATTATCCCTTCCCTGATGGAAGCTAAGGAAGCTGGAATTATCATTGGCATGTACTCCTCTGAAATCACCAAAGGCTATGAGCAATATCGTGACTTCATGTGCGGCACTGACGATGTCATGTGCGGCGAAGTGGCCGCTCTGACTCTGAAGGAAGCATTTCCTGATGGCTGTAACGTTGTTGAGGTTGGCGGCCAGTCCGGCCACAGCGCCCAGCTGAAGAGACATGACGGCTTTGTTTCTACCATTGAAGGAACCAAAATCAACATGCTGGACTCCAAGGATTGCGAAGCATGGGCCAGTGAAGACGCTATGGCTATCATGGAAGACTTCATTGTTGCCTACGGCGACGAAATTGATGCTGTGTACTGCCACTGGGATGTCGGCGCTACCGGCTGTATCGAGGCTCTGAAAAATGCCGGCATGACTGATGTATATGTCATTGGCGTCGACGGCTGCTCCGTTGGCTACGACCAGGTTAAGGAAGGCACGCAGGCCCTGTGCATCGGCCAGAGCTTCTCTCAGATGACCAGAGACGCCTTCGACTGCATTACCAAGATCATGAATGGTAAGGAATGCGAAGAAGTCGTTTGGACCGCGCTGGATATCGTCACTAAAGACACCATTGACAACTTCCCGTACCCGGAATGGTAATCAATCCAGCAGAAAATTGAATTACATATCATCACCAACTTGCTCCGGCTTTTGCTGAAGCAAGTTGGTTTCCATAAATCTGCAAGGGGGAAGAAGCAAGTCTGATGGATGAAAGCATTCTCGTTGTAAAAGATGTTTGTAAGTATTTTCCGGGCGTAACAGCTCTGGATCATGTTTCTATTGAAGTGCCACGCGGTGTCGTCTATGGCATCGTGGGCGAAAACGGAGCTGGCAAGTCCACGCTCATGAAAATCTTGTCCGGAGTTTATGAAAAAGACGAAGGCACGGTTATCTTCAATGGCGAGACCATTGAACGGACCACGCCAATTCAGGCTCTACGCCGTGGCTTGAGTATTATCTAT
>DOHN01000166.1:69346-70115 GCA_003535195.1 Ruminiclostridium sp. | reverse complement strand
GAGGAATTTAACCTGGTTAATACCATGACTGTCGGCGAAAATATTTTCCTGGGCCGTTTCAATGAGAACCATGGTATGCGCGGCACACATAAAAAGGCCCGGGAGCTTCTGGACAGTATCGGCAGCACCATCAACACCTATTCAATGGTGGGTGATCTCAGCGCTTCCGAGATGCAGATGGTGGAAATCACCAAGGCACTGTCTTTTGATTCAAAGCTGATTATTATGGATGAGCCCAGCAGCTCGCTGACTTCTGAGGAGCTCAAGCGTCTTGGTGTCATCATCAACCAGCTGCGCGACAAGGGCATCTCAATTATTTATATCAGCCATAAGCTGGACGAAATCTTTGAATATTGTGATATTGTTACCGTTATGCGTGATGGCCATGTCATCGATACAAAGCCGGTAAGCGAGTTTACCCGTAATGAGATGATTACAAAAATGGTTGGCCGTACCCTTGAAAATGAGTACCCGCCACGAGCTCATTTCGTAGAAGAGCCTCTACTGGAGGTCCGAAATCTCAATACGCGTAAGCTCCACAATATCAATTTTACTTTACATAAGGGCGAAATTCTTGGTCTGGTAGGCTTGGTCGGCGCCGGTCGTACCGAAATCATCCGCGCCCTGTATGGTGCCGATAAAGCCCACGGTCATGACATCCTGCTGCGGGGCCAGCCTGTTAAGATTCGAAATCCCAAGCAGGCAATGCAGGCCGGCATAGGCCTGGTTCCGGAGGACCGCAAGCGTGAGGGGCTGATTCTTCCGTTCT
>DOHN01000166.1:68886-69139 GCA_003535195.1 Ruminiclostridium sp. | reverse complement strand
TGGCATCCTTGGAACGACTGTCGAAGTTTGGCATCGTCAACCACGCAGCCGAGAAGGATATTGCCCAGCGCCAAATTGACGCGCTGTCTATTAAGACGCCTTCGCGGATAACCAAGATGGTAAGCCTTTCCGGTGGTAACCAGCAGAAGTGTATCGTTGGCCGCTGGTTGGAGAGGAATCCGCAGATTTTAATTCTGGACGAGCCGACCCGCGGCATTGACGTGGGAGCCAAATATGAGATTTATGTTCTGAT
>DOHN01000166.1:68020-68718 GCA_003535195.1 Ruminiclostridium sp. | reverse complement strand
CGTAGAGGCTGGCGGCGCCATTATCATGATTTCTTCGGAGCTGCCGGAAGTTTTGAACATGAGCAACCGCGTCCTGACCATCTGTGGTGGCAGGATCACCGGCGAGTTTATACCGGAACACGCTACTGCCGCAGAGATCATGGACAAGGCAATCGGATGAGAGTGGGGAATAGAATGAAAGAAAATACTTCAACTCGCTTCATAAATTTCATAAAAAACAATCTAGTTCTGATGGCCATCGTTGTCTTGGTTGTCGTTACGGCCATTGTTCAGCCAAAATTTTTAAGCGCAGCGAATCTGACCAATGTCATGCGGCAGCTCTGGCCGTTGCCCTTTATTGCTCTGGGCATGACCTTCGTTATCATTGGCGGCTTTATTGACCTGTCTGTTGTAGGTATGATCTCCCTGAGCGGCGTTGTGACTGTTGCCCTCATTGACCCGCTGGGTCAGGTGGGCGCCATCTTGTGCGGCATTTTGTTAGGTGCCATGATGGGATATTTGAATGGTACAATTCTTACCGCTTGCGGAGCAATGATACAGGCAGAGGTCTTATTTATTACCTTTGGTATGAGCTCAATCTATACGGCCATTGCTCTGCTATTGACGAATGCTGAGACATTGCGTATTGCCAGATGCATCAAGCCTTATACCATTTTCACGGCATTGGGCTCCGGCACTGTGGGCATTGTGCCTATAGT
>DOHN01000166.1:67452-67874 GCA_003535195.1 Ruminiclostridium sp. | reverse complement strand
CTGATTGTATTTGCGGTGATATTGACAATCATGCATCTGTTCTACAAAAAAACCCTGGCTGGCCGCAACATCAGCCTGATGGGTGGCAACAAGGAGGCTGCCTTTCTGACGGGCTGTAACGTTAAACGCAGCATGCGCTTAGTGTATACCATCAGCGGCATCATGTCCGCCATGGGCGCCATTTCCCTGGTATCCCGTGTTACCACAGCTACAGCCACCAGCGGCACCGGTTATGAAACCAACGCCATTTTGTGCGTCGTTGTGGGTGGTACAACGCTGAAGGGCGGCAAGGGCAGTGTCCTGCGTACCATGCTGGGCGTTGCGCTCGTTGTTCTTTTGGGCAACTGCATGAATATGTTGGGTCTGTCCACCTATATGCAGACCGTCATGCGCGGTGCGGTTCTGGTTATTGCAATTTGGCT
>DOHN01000166.1:66804-67319 GCA_003535195.1 Ruminiclostridium sp. | reverse complement strand
GACAACCGCAAGGAACTGTAAGGAGGCGACCGTATGAATGTGAAAACTATAGCCCAAAAGGGATGGAAGATCATTTCTAAGCAAGGAGCCGTTCTTGCAATCCTTGCATTGATGATTATGATGCTGTTTTTTGACACTAACTTTTATACAGCCTATAACTGGCTGGATATGCTTCGATCCGCCGCCATTTTAGAGATTGTGGCATTTGGGGTCACTGTGGCCGTCATCTGTGGCGGCTGTGACTTGTCTGTTGGCGGCACGCTGAGCTTCGGCAGTATTGTCGCCGTCATGCTCATTAATGCCGGTATGCCTATTTGGCTGGCATTTGTGGCCGCTATTATCGGTGGCGCACTGGTGGGCTTTATCAACGGCTTCCTGGTCGTTCACCAAAGGACCGAGCCCTTTATTATTACACTGGGTATGGGAATGCTGCTCAAGGGCCTGTGCCAGGTTCTGACCGATGCCCATCCGCTGACAAGTTTGATTCCGGATTTCATGAAGATTTCCAACTCCAT
>DOHN01000166.1:66104-66679 GCA_003535195.1 Ruminiclostridium sp. | reverse complement strand
TCATGAAGATTTCCAACTCCAAATTATTCGGCTCGGTACCGTTACTGGTGGTCTATATGCTGGTTTTGTTTGCCGCGTTCTACTGGCTCATGCGATTTACCAGTTTTGGCCGTAACTGCTATGCCATCGGCGGCAACTATGAGGTTGCAAAATACTCCGGCATTAAGGTAATTCCAACGAAGTGGACTGCGTTTATTATTAGTGGCGTTACCGCATCCATGGCCGGTGTATTACTTGCCTCTCGTATGAATACCGGTTCTTCTGTTTACGGCGACAGCACCGGCATGTTGGTCAACTGCGGCGTTGTTATCGGTGGTACCTCCTTTGCTGGCGGTGTAGGGGGTATTTTTGAAAGCTTTATTGGCTTATTTGTCATTCAGATGCTGACTAACTGCATGAACATGCTGGGGCTGGATAGCTATTTTCAAAAGCTTTTTGAGGGCATCCTGATTGTTATGATTATCAGCTTGGACTGCTTCTCCAGAAAGCGCAAACGCGAGCGCGTTTAATGTAATTAATACAACAAAAATTTAAAAATTCGATTGTGAGGTGTATGCTCTTGAAGGAACAGAACT
>DOHN01000166.1:65720-66002 GCA_003535195.1 Ruminiclostridium sp. | reverse complement strand
ATGCTCTTGAAGGAACAGAACTATCTGGACCATTTGGTAGGTGTTTTCGGCCAGCCTGTGGCGGAAAATCCGGGCGTTGTCATTCAGGACGCCGCCTTTCAGGCCATGGGCCTGGAGCGCTGGCACTTTTTGACGCTTGATGTGGACAAGGATAAACTGGAAGATGCCATCCGCGGGCTGAAGGCCTTTAAAATGCGCGGTATCAACTGCACTATTCCCCATAAAATCGCTGTGATGAAATATCTGGATGAGATTTCCCAAAGCGCAAAGCTCATTGGCGCT
>DOHN01000166.1:56683-65611 GCA_003535195.1 Ruminiclostridium sp. | reverse complement strand
AAAGCGCAAAGCTCATTGGCGCTGTGAATATGATTGTCAATGACAATGGCCGGCTCTTCGGTGAGAATACCGATGGTAAGGGCTTTATGATGTCTCTGGCGTCTAATGGAATAGAGGTGCAGAGCAAAAAGGCGGTGGTATTTGGCGCTGGTGGTGCCGCACGCGCTATCTGCGTGGAAATGGGATTGGCCGGAGTAGCGGATGTTACGATCGTCAACCGGAAGCAGGATCGTCATTTGGGTGATGCGCTCATGAATATTCTCCGGGAAAACACCAAGGCAGAAGTCCGGTATGTCGACTGGGATGGCCCTTATTCCATCCCAGCAGGAACCAATATTGTAGTCAACGCAACTTCTGTGGGGCTGTATCCCAATGTAATTGATATACCAAATATTGATTTGGATTCCATCACCACGGATATGTTCGTCCAGGATGTCATTCCCAATCCCACAGAGACGGCTTTGATTCAGGAAATGCGTCGCCGAGGCATCCCTTGTGCAACTGGCGCAGGAATGCTCATCAATCAGGCTGCTTTGAACATTGAGATGTGGACCGGCCAAAAGCCGGACAAAGACGTGATGTACAAAGCGCTGGAGGCGGCTTTGGCCTGATTAGATTTGTTTTACAGTGGGGTTACCCCAACAATTGACAAAGAGCCAAAAATACCCCGGAATTTGAAGTGTTTACTTGCATAACGATGTATAGGTAAATTCTTGCGGGGGATGCCGTGAAGCATATTGCTTCACGGCGTTTCTCGTCTTACGGATAATCTGCCCTGCTAGTTCTCCGACAAAGTTGTAATGAATTTCAATTTTCTGCAATTGCCGAAAATATTTTTAAGGGGGATTGACATTAATTTAAGGCAGTTGTAGAATATCATTGTAGACAATTGTCTTATAGGAGCTGATGTTATGGGAACAATAAAAAAACTGCCGGACACCGAGTTTGACATTATGAAAGTGGTGTGGGCAAATAAGCCGCCTATCACAACCAATATCATTATGCAACAGCTTGGGAATGAAAGAGAGTGGAAAGCGCAGACGGTTATTTCACTTATGCTGCGGCTGGTGGAGCGCGGTTTCATCCGAACTGAAAAAAACGGCAAAGAGCGCACCTATTTTCCGCTGATCAGCAAGGAGAACTACCTGAAATTTGAAACGGGCGACTTTATGGAGCGATTTCATGGAAACTCTTTTGCCAGCTTGGTTGCCACACTGTATGACGGAAACAAGATAAAGGACAGCGACCTTGACAAACTGGAAAAGTGGCTCAAAGAAAAGAGGGATTGATATGCGGGATTTTCTGACTACCCTGCTTCAATGCTCTGTTTCTATGTCGCTGGTAACGCTTGTATATGCGGCAATATTGCCCCTTTTGTCAAAACGGTATGTCGCAAAATGGCGGTATATGGTTTGGCTGGTGATTGCGGCAGGCTGGATATTCCCCTTTCGCCCTCGGATTGACCTGTCGTTTCTCCCTGTGCAGGAAGTAAATATGCCTGTAACGCCTGTGCAGCTCAGCAGTACGCTCCTATCTCCCATAACAACCCCTGGGGATTCAGCAACAATCCCCTTATGGTTGGTGTTTGCGGTGATTTGGATTTTAGGAGTTGTAAGTGTCATAGTGTATCATGCTCTGCGGCATGGCCGCTTTATGAAGATGGTATGCCGATGGAGTGAGCCTGTAAGCGATTTGGAGAGCTTGAGGTTTTTGGATAGCTTAAAGTCGGAAATGGGAATTAAGGCACAGGTAGGGTTAAGCGTGTGTCAGAGCATTACAAGCCCCATGCTCGTTGGATTTTTCCGTCCTGCCATTTTACTGCCGCCCATCAAAATTGCAAGTGGTGAATTATCCCTAATTTTGAAACATGAGCTAATCCATTTCCAACGGCATGACCTTTGGTACAAGGCGCTGATTCTGGCGGCAACCGCGCTCCATTGGTTTAATCCGGTAGTTTACCTCATGGCAAAAGCAACGGCGGTACAATGTGAAATCTCCTGCGACGCGCTGGTTTTACGGGGTGCAGATTTTGAGCAACGCAAACAATACGGCGAAACAATTATCGGCGTTGTTAGAAGCGGAGCGGAATTCCGAACAGCATTATCAACTAATTTTTACGGAGGGAAAAAAGGTATGGAAAATCGCATTTCTTCAATTATGGATACAAAAAACAAGAAAATCAGCATTGGGATTTTGGTCGCTGCCATCATTGCCACACTTGGTACAGGCACTACGTTCGCCATCAATTTATCATCCTCAGAGCGAATCAAGCCAACTTATGCACCTATGTTTGAAGTCGCTGCGGGAGAGGATTTTCCAGAGAACCAGCTATCCGAGCCCATTTTTACAACAAGCAAGCTGTCATTAAATAATAGTGGGACGATTAAGGAACATGATATCCCCATTAACGGAACCATAATTTACAGTAAAGAAGGAGGCTTTCCGTGGACACTTGAAAAAGGTCAGACAGTGATGTTGGATTTAGCAATAGTGGATAGAGGATTTGATTTCGGTCAGGGAACAGAAATAGGTTATATTTTGAATGATGGAAAGACACTTCTTTTTTCAGAGCAAATCAAGAGCGGAGCAAAGGTGGAGTTTACCGCCCCTAAGGAGGGGGACTATTATTTCTATATTGAGGCCCGTTCGTCAGACCCTTTATTAGTAAATTCTTTTTCTGTTGATTAACAAATTGAAGCTTAAAAAGTATATAAGTGGATAAAGAATGACAAAGGAGGTAAAATGAGAGCGATTCTACAGTTGTATCTTCAAATGAAAATGCTACCATCGTAATCGATCTCAATAAAATCGGACGCTATCAAGTCGATGCAAATGGAAATATCGTTATTGAGCCTCAGTGGTCTCTTACCGAGCACACTATTTCTTCTGGTGGCACAATGACCTATTTCCCGGACGGAGTGTCTCTCAATAGAGGCCAAAAGGTCACATTTAAGGCGGATTTTGACATATCAATATCATGGGAATTGCGTTATAGCGGCGCCGGTTATAACTCTGTCGTAGCCACGGGTTCCGGAAAATCCATCAATAAATCGTTTAATATGCCTGCTGACGGAACTTATAAATTTCACCTCAAAAACAATTCATCCGAAACAGTGACAGTTAAGAGCGGTTCGATTACTTACTAATCCCATAGTAAGTAACGGTTCAACAGGTATTCAGTTTTGCTGACCCGAATAGAAAATAAGCCATTAATATAATTATCCGCTTATATTACTTCTATCCCGCAGAGCACTAAATGCTCTGCGGGATAATTTATGATTACCCGTTTCTTCTATAATCGCAACTGCATTTATTCGTAGGTTTAGAAAATATACTGCAAAAGAGGGCGGCCAAGTGTAGACATTATTTAGCCGCCCTCTCCGCATATTTTTAGTGGTTACATTTCCAATTCCATCTCAAGTTCTCCCTGCTGCTCCATATCCCGTAGACACTCATATCGCTCGACAAGCTGATTGCCCAAAATTTCTTTTGCGGACAGGCGATTGTCTTTTGTCAGCGGCACAAAACAAAGGTGCATATGGGGCGTGCGCTTCTCCATATGCACCGTCGCGGAAAATATATTGTGACGCCCGACTTCCCCGGACAAAAAATCAACCGCCCGCCGGAAGTATTCCTCTACTTCTCTTGGCGGGCGGTTTTTGAAAAATTCGGGGCTGGCTGTTATGATGGTGCCCACAAATTTCACGCTGTCCTTGCGGGTTTTCTCTTGCACTAATCGGTTGACTGCCAGAGTAACATATTTTTTGCGATACATCGTTATGACAGTCAATCCAAGTGTTTACAACCAATTCCGGGGTATAAGTTTTAGATCGGATTTGAATTAATAATTCTCGGCATAGAGCTCAAAATAATCCTGAGGATGCACGCATGCAGGACATATTTCAGGAGCGCTGTCGCCCTCATGCACATAGCCGCAATTGCCGCATTTCCAGTAGGTCTTTCCGTCTTTCTTAAAAACGGTTCCCTGCTCAACATTGGCAGCCAGCTTCAAAAAGCGTTTTTCATGCCATGTTTCTGCAGCTGCAATCATTTTAAAAGCATTGGCGATTTCTGCAAAGCCTTCTTCTGCGGCCACCTTCGCGAAGGCGGGATAGAGCTCGGACCATTCCTCATTTTCACCGCTGGCAGCAGCCTTCAAATTATCAAAGGTATTACTCTGGGCAACCGGATAGGAAGCCTGGATTTCAATGGAGGTGGGCAGTTCGCCGGTAAGGCCCTCCAGTAAGAATTTATAGAACCTTTTTCCATGTTCCTTTTCGTTATCTGCCGTTTCAATGAACAGATTTCTGATTTGCTTATAGCCTTCTTTATCTGCAACTGAGGCATAATATGTATAACGATTGCGCGCCTGGGATTCGCCTGCAAATGCCTTCAAAAGGTTTTCAGCTGTTTTTGTTCCTTTTAAACTTTTCATAAATGGACCTCCTTTTTTCATCTAATAATATTTTACCAAAAGTAGAGATCCTAAACAAGAAATATGCGGAACAGAAGTTTTTTCTCCATTATTTGTACCTGCCGGAGCGGCAGAGCGATGTTTTAGCGTGTAAGCGGAGCAGGATTGCGGAGCTGCCGAATAAAATCCGGACGGATTTTCTTGGGGGCGTACGAAACATCACTCATGGCGCTTAGTCATACGCCATGCCTAGAGCTTTTAATAGAGCAGGCTTTATGGTAGAATGAAACAGATTCTACTTAAGGAGGCCTATAATGCCGTACGATATTGCAATTGTAGGCGCTGGTCCGGCAGGCGCCACGCTTGCGCGCTTACTGGACAAGCAATATAAAATTTTGCTTTTAGACAGACGGGATTTATTAGATAGAAATGAGTCCAGAACAAAATGCTGCGGAGGGCTTCTTTCGCCCGGTGCCCAGCAGATGCTCGGAAGAATGGGGCTGGCTGTGCCTACCAAAATTCTGGTGGATCCTCAGCTGTTTTTGGTCAGGACCATAGATTTCGATAATTTCCAGGAACGATTTTACCAGCGCTTTTATTTTAATATGGACCGCCGGCTCTTTGATGAGTGGCTGGTATCGCTTATTCCCGATCATATTGACCTGGCCATGGGCTGCCGTTTTAATTCCTTAAGCGAAACCAATGGGGGCTATGAAATTGCTTTTATGTTTGAAAATAAAATCTACACTGAAAAAGTGAAGGTGATAGTCGGGGCCGACGGAGCCTGGTCCCATATCAGAAAGCAGCTCTTTGAGGACAAAGACCGCCTGAAAAAATATATAGCTATTCAGGAATGGTTTGAAACGGATGAGGTGATTCCTTATTATGGCGCCGTTTTCGACAGCCTGGTGACGGACTTTTATTCATGGACCATTTCAAAGAACGGACAGCTTCTCATCGGTTCCGCCCTTGAACCCAGCAAAAATGCACAGGAGAAGTTTGAGCTTCTGAAAAGCAATCTAAAGGAGTATGGCTTTCGTTTCGGAAAAAAGGTGAAGCGTGAGGGGGCCTATATCGTTAGGCCGCGCAGAGGCGATCTCTTAACTGGCAGCGACCGCGCCGCTTTAGTAGGGGAGGCAGGAGGCTTTATCAGCCCCAGCTCCGCCGAAGGGTTCAGCTATGCCTTTAAAAGTGCGTATGCTTTGGCCTTAAGCCTTAATGAGGGATTAGAGGGCTTTCAGAGCAGGTATAAAAAAAGAATCCGGGGTCTTGAGCGAAGTATTGCCTTAAAACAGCTGAAAAGCCCGGTCATGTACCATAAAACACTTCGGAAGCTCGCCATGAAAAGCGGCTTATTCAGCAGCAGGGTGCTTTTTGAATAGAGTGAAAATGTAATGAAGCAGAAGGATATTTTACAATATCATAAGAGATAATTGGGTTACACTGGTATCAAATAAGCATCATTACTGGTGGTGAAAAATGTGACAATAGACGGGATTCTCAATAGCGCTAGAGATGGAAGATTACTCAGTAAGCAGGAAGCAGTAGCTTTGCTGAATATTCAAAACAGCTCCAAGGATTTTTATCATCTTATATCGCTGGCAAATGAACTGACACGTTCTGAATTTAATGGAAAAGGCTTTATATTTGCGCAAATAGGTTTAAATGCAGAACCATGTTCGGTAAATTGTAAATTTTGTTCTATGGGCAGAGATCACTATGTTATGGATAGTATATGGAAAAAAGATATCAATTCAATACTGTCCGAGGCAAAAAATCTTATTCATAGCGGTATCCATGATTTATTTCTAATGACGACGGCAGACTATCCGGTAAGTGATTTCATGAATGTGGCCAAACGGGTAAAGGAAATTCTTCCGGACGATATAAGACTTGTAGCAAATATTGGAGATTTTGATTATGCTACCGCATTAAAATTAAAAGAAATCGGATGTACCGGCGCATATCATATTTGCCGCTTAAGAGAAGGAATTGATACAACCGCTATACCTGAAAAGAGAATCAGGACCCTTGACGCTATAACCAAGGCAGGCCTGGAATTATACTATTGTGTAGAACCCATAGGTCCGGAACATAGCTATGAAGAAATTGCAGACGAAATGTTAAGAGCGAGAGACTATCATGTAGGCGTGATGGCTGTTATGAGAAGAGTTCCTGTCAAGGGGACTCCTCTGTACGAAAATGGTCGGATTTCTTTTGTTGAGCTTTCCAAAATTGCAGCGGTCGCAAGAGTAGTCACACGGCCGCATCGGGCAATGAACGCCCATGAACCGGTTCAAATGAGTTTGATTTGCGGCGTGAACCAGTTATACGCAGAGGTAGGCGCTAATCCAAGGGATAATATTTCAAAGACTGAAAACAACCGTGGACTTGCGGTAGAAGATATAAAGCAGCTACTTGCAGATGCGGGATATGAAGTATCATTCTGATTTCGAAAAAGGCAGGTAACCGAGGACCGGCCTTTTTTACATAAACCTTTTACAGTTTAAATCTGGGGCCTTCCCGCCCTTCCATATTTTTCAGTTCTTTAATGACATAGAGGGGACGCCCCTTGGCTTCGTCATAGATGCGGCCGATATATTCGCCGATAATACCTAATATGAGCAATGTAATGCCGTTTAAGAACAGGCTGACGGCGATGAGGGAAGTCCATCCGGCCCCGGCAGAGCCTGGGAAGAAGAGCTTTTGGATCAGCACGGCAATGAGATAAATAAAGCTTAAAAGCGATATAATGGTACCCAGCCAGGTAGCTAGTTTCAAGGGCTTATAGGAAAAGGACATAATGCCGTCAGTGGCAAGCTTAAGCATTTTCTTTAAAGGGTATTTGGTTTCACCGGCAAAGCGCTCATTCCGTTCAAACTCGATGGCTGTTTGTTTAAAACCTACCCAGCTCATTAGTCCTCTTACATAACGGCTGCGTTCGGGCAGCTGCTTTAAGGCTTCGCAGACCTTTCGGTCAATAAGCCTGAAATCACCGGTATCTACAGGAATATTCACGTCGGTCATATGTGCCAGAATCCGATAGAAGGCCTTAGCGGTAAACTTTTTAAAAAAGGTTTCGCCCTGGCGGCTTTTTCTTTTTCCATAGACCACATCAAATCCTGAACGCCAGATTTTTACCATATCGGGAATCAGCTCGGGAGGATCCTGAAGGTCTCCGTCAATGATGACCATACATTCCCCGGAAGCATAGTCCATTCCGGCAGTAATGGCCACCTGATGCCCAAAATTGCGGGCAAAATCGATGAGCTTTACATGAGGGTCGCTGCCGCAAAGTTCGGAGATTATTTCACGGGTTTTATCCCGGCTCCCGTCATTTATAAAGATTATTTCATAGCCTTCTCCGAAGCCCTCCATAACATTGCTGAGCCGGCGGTAGGTCTCATGCAGAACCGCCTCTTCATTGTACATGGGAACAATAACAGAACAAACTATTTTTTCCATGATTATCTCCTTATCAATCTATCGGCTGCCTGTCTTCCCAGCCGTACTGCATAATTAAGCCCTCTGTCCTCGGGATAAATTTGGGGCATGGAAGCGAGAAAAAGCCCATCCAGAGGAGTTTCTATATCGGGAATATTTTCGCTGCAGCCTATTTTAACGACGGGCTGAGCATATCGTACACGGCTTACAGTGGCTTTCTTTATGTAATCTGCCTCAAAATCAGGGAAAATTCTCTTGAGGCCATCTGTAAACTTCTCTTCTATTTCGCTGTCCGATGCGGAAAACAGGGGATCGGACGCATCTAAATAGCGCGACAGATAAATAATATGGGAGCCGTAGCCCCTAAGACCTACCAGATTTGTATGTTCAATGACAAGAACGAAGGGGAAGCCTTCCTGTGCCACTGTAATCCAATAATAGGGTGAGAGGCTTTCTTTTAGCTCCAGGGCCAGACAGAGATTGGCTTTATACTTTATGGACCGTAAAGCCGCCCGATATTCCTGGGAGAGCCCGCTGCAGCTATTGGCAAGAATCTCGGGAGCTGCTGTAAAAAGCACTTTGTCAAAAAGCGATCTGCCTTTTTCGGAAGAGATTTCCCATCTGCCGTCCTGACTTTTTGCCATGGATTTTACGCTGTTTTCAAGAAGCAGATTACCGCCATTTTGCCTGATCTTTTCAATGAGCCGTTCTATAAGGAGGATAAAACCGCCGTCCAGATATCCCAGCTGTTCTTTGGCAATGTTCTCGCCTCGGGATGAACCCCGGAGTTTAAATTTGTTCCAGATCCAGGTTCCCGAAACCAAATCGCTGTCCATGTCAAATTTTGATTTCAAAAGCGGACTCCAGATTTTATCGTAGGCCTCCTGCCCGGAGCGGTTAATGATCCAGTCCTTTGCCCGGACCGACTCCAAGGGCCTGTAATCTTTTATAAACCCGGAGCGCAGAACCAACAGGCCGGTTCGGACCCTTGAGGAGAAACGCAGGGGTGTAAAACGCAGAAGATCGAAAGGCGATGTAAAGGGAAAAAGACTGTCCTCCAGGTAAATGGC
>DOHN01000166.1:46399-56592 GCA_003535195.1 Ruminiclostridium sp. | reverse complement strand
TAAAGGGAAAAAGGCTGTCCTCCAGGTAAATGGCGTTCTTGGGTTCATACCAGTTGAGTGCGTTATGGAGGGATAACTCGTCCATTAAGTCCAGCAGATCGGAGTCGCTGACAAACATATGATGATAGAACCGGTCCAGATTTTCCGAGCCGGCCTTAAAAGCTGATGCCAGGCCGCCCGGTGTTTTGGATTCTTCATAGATGACGATCCCGTGACCCTGCTGAGAGAGCTTATAAGCTGCCGTAAGTCCTGTGAGTCCGGCCCCGACCACTGCGATTTTCAAAGTACTCACCCTTTCGCTTACTTATAGATCACTTTTTTATAGAGTATAAAGTTCCAGGAGATAATGAAAAACATAATTAAAATTTTGGGCAGGTATAATACCTGCCACGAGCCCTCGCCGCAAGCCAGCACCAGAAGGTATCTTATCCCTGAAAACAGCAGAATATTTCCTACCACAAGATTCAATGCAAACAGGATGCCATAGAGAAAAATCTGGCGCTTAAAATTGGTTCTTGACCGGAAAGAAAAGAACTTGTTAAGCAGGAAATTGATCCAGAAAATAATGGTATATACAATAATGTTTACCGCCAGCTCAGAAATGGACATCATATTTCTCAGCACAATAAAAAGGGTGTATTCAATGGAGAAGGAAAAGACACCTACAAAAATATAACGGATAAACTGCCCGAAGGTCTCTCGGGTAAAATATTTATTAAAAATGGGTATTTTCTCAAGCAATACTGTAATTTTATTTATCAGTTGGTTCATAAGCTAATACAATCCTCCAATTTTACCATTCCCACCGCGGCAGTATGCGAAGAGCATTTAAATAGTTCCTGGGTACCTCCAGTCCTGACAGAACGGGGTAGTAAATTATAAACAGGAGCAGGTATAAAATCATAAACAGCCTGATGGACTTTCTGGTAATAAAATTTTTTGTTTCCAGGTATCTGAAAATAATACCCACCATCAGTATGAGGAACGGTACGCAGGAAAAATAATGATAGATGAAAGTGATTTTTCTCGGGGCGATAACCCAGGGCAGGTATTGGGATAAATATCCGATAATAGGGAACCACAGAAGCTTGTTGCCGCCCTCAAGGGAATTTTGCTTCTCCAAAGCATTTCTGATCATGAGCCAGAAGATGGCAAAGAAAGCAATGAAGCCTGTCCAGAATAACAGGGGATGCCCGAAGCCGGCAATGGCCGCGCCGCGGCCCGCGGGCAGCAGCTCACCCTGAAAATAGAAAATAGGGCGGAGATCCAAAGGCCACTCGTACCATGGCGAGGCATAGGGATGGGCTTCCACAACGCCCTTATGATAGTTATACATGCTTTTAACAGAATCAAAAACGGCCTGGACGAGCGTTTTCTGACCTTCGTTATAGTGGATGGGGATGAAAGACAGAATATAGATGCCTATCGGGATGATAATAAAAAAGAGCACGCAGAATACGCCGGTTAGATAAAAATATTTTCCAAGCCATTTTCCGAAAGCTCTGGACTTATAATTTCCATCCTGCCGCTCTGCATAGATGCTTTTATTGAGCATGTTATTATAATGGCTGTATTCATATCCCCGGGACATAAAGAACAGAACGGCGAGGCCGAAAGCGCCGTATAGCGCGATCCATTTGGTGGCCGCTCCAAGCCCCAGGGCAATACCGCAGCAAAGGAGAGGCCGCAGGGACTTGAAAAAGCCTCTTTCATAGGCGTTGGAATCGTAATAATCCAGCATGAAATAGTACATCAGCATGATAAAAAACACAGTATAGCTGTCAATGGTGGCCAGTCGGGTCTGGGTGAAATGCATGAAATCAAACATCATGAGGAAGGCGCAGAAGAAAGCCCAGAAGGTATCCTTAAAAAAGCGCTTGGCCAGAATATACATCAGGGGTATAAGGGCGGCTCCGAATAAGGTGCCCATAATACGCCAGCCGAAAGGATTCATGCCGAAGGTCCTGATACCCGCGGCAATAATGGTTTTGCCCAGGGGCGGGTGGGTATTTTCATAAAGCACATCCCGCTTTTCGATTTGCTCCAGTGCGGTACGGGGAAAATAAATTTCGTCAAAATAGGTGCCGTTCAGCACGGTAGGGTGGTCGGGAACCTTGTCCTGTTCATCAAATAGTTTTTCCACACCGGAAGCAGCAGGGTTTTCTACGGTAAAATCCGTAATCTGGGTATCCCCGCTGAAAAAGCCCAGTTCCCTGTATTCGGCCCGAAAGAACTCATTTTTATCATCTTCCTTGTCGGTCCTTAAATAGGTGTTGGTAAACCGCAGCCTGCGGGTGGTTACCACATCAGAGGTGAAATGCCATTTAAAAATAGATTTCATATCAATATAGCTGAAGGGAACAAATTCTCCATCTGCCTCGGCTTCAATTTCCAGGCTGCCAAAGCAGCCCCAGGCATCCCCCAGCCCGCCAAAGAGCAAAATCTTATCCAGGGTGACCTCCCGGTCAAAGTCCACCGTAAAGCTCTCATTGAGTCTTTCGGGCTTCCAGCCTGTTTGGGGCGCGGTAAAGGAGCCCAGGCGGAAAAGGGCAATCACCAGATAAACAGCCGTCATGACAGCCATTATTTTGATGTCGGTTTTATTGATTCTTTTATCCATTTTTATCTCCTTGTACTTTATGGCAAATAAATGCCTTGTATCCCTGACAGACGGCCAGCACATAGGTAAAAAGCGTCAGCCCCGCGAAGAACAACGCAATTCCATCCCAACGGTCAAGCCAATAACGTTCCTCAAAAGAGATTATATACAAATAAAGCTGATTGCAAAACACACAAATGCTTAAAAGTACAGCGGTGAATAAATGACGCCTGTCATAAACACAGGCAGCCGCGGCAAAAATGACAGCGGCAAGCAGATAGCGTTCGTGCATTCTTGTCATAAAGAAAAAAGCATTGAACAGCACGAGAAAAGAAAAATATGTAATGGCATAGACCGTGGCTTTCCCTTTTATCAGGCATATAAACGCATAGGCAAGCCCTATGGCAAGGAGGATATAGCCCCATTCAGAATAGGTCAGTCCCATAAAGGGCAGAGTATCCTCCTGGATTTGTCCGCCCAGCAGTGTCCACAGATTAAAGCCGTTGGCCGTGGCAAAGGGATAATCCCCAATACTTTTGGAATAGAGGTCAAAAAGCCAGTAAAACGGATCCATAAAGCCGGGAATCCGATCCAATTTGCCGGTAGGCGAATAGAAGGGCATGACAATGGTCAGGTAAAGGAAAATACCTGATATTAAGCCTGTTCCAAGCCTTTTGAAGAAATGTGCATCCCATTTGAAGTCCCTGAAATAAAGGTACAGCACCACAGGCAGTAAAAGTCCGCTCTGCGGCTTGGTAAGCACAGCGATGAGAAAGAGCAGTGCGGCCGGATTATATTTTTCAGATTGAAAAAGGTATAGAACACCCAAGAGCATGGTGGCCGGTATGGAATCAAATTGCCCCCATATGGAGGAGTTCATAAAAACACCGGGGTTCATGACATAGAAAAGGGCCATATAAAGTCCCTGTTTTGGGCGATTGAATTTTTCCGCAATTTTAAACAGAAGAAAACCGCCTAAAAATTCAAAACCAACGGCCCAGAGCTTGATCGCATAGGCCTGAAAACTGGCGGATAAAGAAAAAAGCTTGCATATCCCGCCGGTAAGCCAAAGAAAATACATATAAAAAGGAGCGTAGACAATGTGAAAGTCTCCATACAGCCCGGCGGGCCCATTTTGGGCTAAATACCTGCTCCAGGCCACATAGCCTCCCATATCGATACGATAAGGCGTCATCATGGAGATCATTAAACGAAAAATAAATGCATAGGCCAATAAGATGTAAAATTTTTTATGATAAACGGAATTATCATTTTTTAAAGTCGTTTCAGACATTATTCCCTCCGTACTTTATTGTGAATACAACAAGGTTCCCGGGTCCCACCAGCAATCTTTGATTGCGTTGATGGGTGGGGTTCTTATTCCGGCGCCTTCGGGCATATCCATTGTAAAACAAAAAAACTCAAAAAAAAAGCACCAGAGGCAGGATTTACTTATAAAATAATTGCGTCCTTTGGTGGTGCTTTCGAACTAAACTGAAACCAATATTTTATATATATAAAAGGAGGAATAAATAACTTACTATTATTATACCATCTATCGGACGGAATAATGTTACTTTTAGATTATAAAAATATTAACAAAAGATGAACAAAAGATGAAAAACCTTGATGGCACGCGTGCCGTGATGTATCTCTATTATTGTATGAACATCCTTTGACTGATATAGACTTCGTTTTCTATTTCATTACTTAAAGATTTCGCATCTTGAAGGATATATGGGTTTGGAATTATAACAAAAAATATCGTTTTATTGATATCTTCTTTATTCGCATCTACTATTACCGGAAAAACTGCCTGCTCATGGGGGTTTAATGAAACCAATATTCTATTTTGATTATTAATTTTTATCTGTTCATAATTCTTTAATGCAATAATCATATAATCGCCTTTATTATTATATTTATTGGAAACAAGAATATTGAATTTAATCTGGTTTGAAGAATCACGATTTACATAGTAGGGTATAGTCACACCACTTTTCTTTATTTCACCTGGTGTAACAACAAAATCAAAATCAAATTCATCTATTAAATATTTTTCCATATCCAGATATTCAGATTCATCGTTTTTAATAATGGAATTACTGCCTGTGTTAATGTTATGCCTCTTACAGTCAATACCAGTTATTTGTATACGTTCAGCCAATTTTATTTTGTTTGGGTCGCGAACTATTAGAAACAACCCCAAATGTAAACCGTTATCATCTATTTTATGAAATTTAAAATTATGATTTTGGTTATTTTTTATATAATGTAAAGAGCTAGTCTTTCCATCTATTTCAATATCTGTAACTATGCCGTCAATTATATTAATAAAAGCATATTCTTTATTTGAGGCTATAATATTTTTAAAAAAGTCATCATAATGTTCCTTAAAACTAAATATATATTGCTGATCAGCATTTAATACTCTGCTTGAAGTATCTCCATTTTCTGTATATACACTAAAAGTTCGCATAGTTGATATACCCGCTTTTGGCCTTAAAAAAAATATGTATACAGCAGATACCAAAATAAGAGCTAATAATGAAATTGTAACAATAGTCTTTTTTTTCATCTATTGGCTCCCTCCTGTACTTTTTTCATTTTTTTCACCCCTTATAAATTTTTCCGCCATAATTACTAGGCGTCTTACCATATCATATGTATATGGTATAATTTATAATTATTTACATATTCATCATCAATCACCACCAATCCTTATTTTTTATAATAATATATCATATTGTAAATGTCAACCTTTAAATGTAATATTTTTCTTAAATATATATTATTTAGAACTCGGGCCTAAAGCAGTGCCGAGATTGATTTTTTGCCTGTTTTGGTTTATTATAAGCAGAGATTGATTTGATTTAAAAACAATTATTTTTTGTTTTTTTACAGGAGCGTTAAGATGGTATTATATGAGAGCACAAGGAGCGGCAAAGAGGGAATCGTCTCCGCTGAGGCTATAAAGAAGGGCATTTCGCCCAATGGCGGACTTTACGTACCGCAGCAGCTTGAAAATATTTCACTGAAGGAAATAACGGAACTTGCCGACAAGCCCTATACACAGAGGGCTGTTTCAATATTAAAGAGATTTTTAGATGATTTTACCGATGAGGAATTAGCCGAATGCGTTGAACAGGCCTATGGGGGCAATAAGTTCTCAAGCCCGGATATTGCCCCGGTAAAAGTCCTGAACGAAAGTCTGCATATACTGGAGCTTTGGCATGGACCTACCTGTGCCTTTAAGGATATGGCTCTTCAGATCCTTCCGCATTTTCTTACCAAATCCATGAAAAAAACCGGAGAAAAATGCGATATCGTGATTCTTGTGGCTACCTCAGGGGATACCGGAAAAGCGGCTCTGGAAGGCTTTGCTGATGTTCCCGGCACTCATATTATAGTTTTTTATCCCGAAAATGGTGTCAGCAATGTTCAAAAATACCAGATGATCACGCAAACCGGAAATAATGTAAAAGTGGTAGGGGTCAACGGGAACTTCGATGATACACAGACCGCTGTTAAGAAAATCTTTACCGACAGCGATCTGAATAAAAAAATGATAGAGCAGGGGCTTAAGTTTTCCTCAGCCAATTCAATTAACTGGGGACGGCTGGTTCCGCAGATCGTATATTATTTCTCAGCCTATGCGGATATGCTCAGGGATAAACGTATTCAGCCGGGGGACAAAATCAATTTTGTGGTTCCTACCGGTAATTTTGGAAATATTCTGGCCGGTTTTTACGCAAAGCGTATGGGACTTCCTGTTAACAAACTGATTTGCGCGTCCAATGATAACAATGTATTGACTGATTTTATCCGTACCGGCTGCTATGACAAGCGGCGAAAATTTGTCAAAACGGTTTCGCCGTCCATGGATATTCTGATATCCAGCAATCTGGAAAGACTGCTATATGAGCTTACCGACCATGATGATAAGAAGGTTTCAGACTGGATGAAGCAGTTGGAAGAGAAGGGCTATTATGATGTGGGCCCAAAGCTTTTAGAGAAAATCCGGCAGCATTTTTGGGCTGGTTGGTCCAATCAGGATGAAACGCTGAACACTATCGAAAGTGTCTATAGGGAATATAATTATTTATCCGATACCCATACCGCCGTGGGGATTGATGTTTATGACAAATATGTGATCACCACCGGCGATTTAATTCCTACCGTGGTGGTTTCTACGGCCAGCCCGTTTAAATTCAATGAAAGTGTATGCAATGCATTGTTTGGGAAAAATGATACAGAAGGTAAATCTGAATTTGAGCTTTTAGAACTGCTCTCCCAAAAGAGCAAATGGCCTGTTCCGGCCGGGTTATTAGGACTTGACAAAAAGGAGATCCTGCATAAAACCGTGTGTGAAAAGCACGAGATCAAAGACGTAGTCTCCCGGACCCTGGCGGATTTCCTGCCGGCTAAGCCATAGACAGGAGTGATGAAAGTGCCCAGTGTTAAACTGTCTAAAATTGTAAAAGACTTTTCCCTGGATAAGCTCTACTATTTATATGAGCACGATCAGGTTGAAATATGTACGACGGATATCAACCGTCCCGGTCTGCAGCTTGCCGGCTTTTTTGAATATTTTGGCAATGACCGCATGCAGGTTATCGGCAAGGTTGAGATGACCTATTTGGGGGAACTGGATTCGGCCCAAAGATACAAGAGCCTGTTTGAGCTTTTTTCAACAGGGATTCCCTGTATTGTTCTGGCCAGGGGCATGGAGCCTTTTCCGGAAATGCTCCAGGTGGCAAAAGAATGCAATGTCCCTCTTCTCAGAACCGATGATGTAACCTCCCGATTCAGCAGCAGCCTGATTGCCTACCTGAATGTCGAGCTGGCGCCCATGGAAACCATGCATGGGGAGTTGGTTGAAGTTTATGGCGAAGGTGTCCTCATTTTGGGGGAAAGCGGCGTAGGAAAAAGTGAAGCCGCCCTGGAGCTGATCAAGCGCGGCCACCGCCTTGTAGCCGATGATTTGGTTGAAGTCCGCCGGGTATCCAGCAAGACCCTGGTTGGCACCGCCCCGGATATTATCCGGCATTTTATTGAAATACGCGGTATAGGCATTTTGGATGTCAAATATTTATATGGTGTCGGATCAGTGAAAATGACCGAGAGCATCAATCTGGTCATCAATATGGAGCTTTGGGATCCGCAGAAGCAATATGAGCGGCTGGGAGCCGAAGAGCTCACCACAGAGATTTTAGACATTAAGGTTCCATCCCTTACTATCCCGGTAAGACCCGGGCGAAATCTGGCCATTATCATTGAGGTGGCTGCTATGAATAACAGACAAAAGAATATGGGGTATAATGCGGCACAGGCGTTTACTCAAAAGATCTCCGAGAATCTTCAGAAAAAATCGGAGCTGTTCTAGTACGGACTTGATGAAATATATTTTCCGGTCCGTCATAATAATAATTTGTATCAGGTAATCAAGGAGTGAACGTTTTGCAAAAAGCGGAACTATACAGCAGCCTGAAGGCTATATGCGGTGAGGAAAGCCTTTTGACGGGAGTCCCCATGAAAGAGTTTACCTCCATGAAAGTGGGTGGAAAGGCAGATTATCTCGCCGAACCCGATTCTTTTGACAGGGTTCGCCAATGTATTGAATTCCTCCATTCCAACAGTATCCCGTTTTTGGTGATGGGAAACGGTTCTAATCTCATCTTTTCCGACGAAGGATACAGCGGCGTCGTTGTAAAGATCGGAAACAAGCTTTCTAAAATTGGTGTAATGGGTAATTTTATGGAGGCGCAGGCAGGTGCGTCTGTTTCGGCTTTAGCCCACAAGGCTATGGAAAACTCCTTGTCGGGCCTGGAATTTGCCTCGGGAATACCGGGCAGCGTCGGCGGCGCAGCGTATATGAATGCGGGTGCGTATGACGGAGAGATGAAGCAGGTTATTGTGAAAACGCTCAATGTGGATAAGAGCGGTAAATATATTAGTTTTCAGGGTGAAGAGCACCGGTTTTCCTACAGGCGCAGCCGGATTCAGGATGAAGACCTGATCTGTCTGCAGGTGGTTTTTCAGCTGCAGAGCGGGGATCAGAAAGCTATTCGGGATAAAATGAATGAGCTCAATGCTCGCCGCCGCGATAAGCAGCCCCTTACCATGCCCAGCGCGGGAAGCGTTTTTAAGCGTCCTACCGGCCAGTTTGCGGGCAAGCTCATAGACAATTGCGGTTTACGGGGCTTTTCCATTGGCGGGGCCCAGGTTTCAGAAAAGCACTGTGGTTTTATTGTCAATACAGGAACCGCTACAGCAGCGGATATCGTCAAGCTGATCCGGCATATTCAGAAGGTGGTTTATGAGAAAACCGGAACCGTTCTGGAGCCGGAAGTGAAAATTATCGGAGGGAACCAAGAATGCAATTTCTGATTATCACAGGTATGTCCGGCGCCGGAAAGAGCCTGTGTGTAAAATACTTTGAGGACATCGGGTATTTCTGCGTAGATAATCTGCCTCCCTCATTGATCCCTAAATTTGCAGAGGTGATTCTGCAGGGGAAGCCGAATATAGAGAAGATTGCCCTGATCGTTGACATACGCGGCGGAGCCATGTTTCTTGATCTGATGCCCGCGCTGGATACCCTAAGCGGCATGGGAATCAAGTATAAAATATTATTTCTCGATGCCGCCGACAAAGTTTTGATCAAGCGCTTCAAAGAGACCAGGCGTATGCATCTGCTCTCCCAGGATGGAAGAGTTGCAGACGGCATCTCTGAAGAAAGACGCATTCTGCAGCCGGTCAAGGAGAAAGCGAACTATATCATCGACACTTCAAACCTCATTCCCAGGCAGCTAAAAGAAGAGATCGTCAATCTTTTTCTGGAGGGCAAGACCTTTAAGGGCTTAATTGTCAGTATTGTGTCCTTTGGCTTTAAATACGGGATCCCTATGGATTGCGATTTGGTCTTTGACGTCCGATTTATACCCAACCCGTACTACATCCCGAATCTTAAACCAAAAACAGGGCTGGACGCCGAAGTGGCCGATTATGTGATGAGCTTCTCGGAAAGCAAAACCTTTTTAAACAAGCTTGTAGATATGGTGGATTTCCTTCTGCCGCTCTATGTAAAAGAAGGGAAAAGCCATCTTGTGATAGGAATCGGCTGTACAGGGGGAAAGCACCGCTCTGTCACCATAGCCACTGAGCTCTTTGGCAAGCTGAAAGAGCTGGAGATCAGCGCAGTCGCTGAGCACAGGGATATAGAGCGGGATGATAAAGGAGCTTCGTCATGAGATCACTAAAGTGGTTTCTGATCGGTTTTTACTTTAAAAACTGGCTGGTTAGCGGTATTTTCGGAGCGCTGCTTTTGGGCTGCTCCCTGTATGTGCTTTTGAAGGATGTGCAAATCGGACCTTTTCAGGTGTTCGCTTCGGTTGTCCTTGCTGTCTTAGGAATATATTTCTCCATCATTTGCCTGAAAAAAATTTTTATGAAGTTCGTCAATGTATATTCAAACGGCATTCTAAAAAAGCCGGCCAATGTGAGCGAAGTGGGGGATATTCTCTACAGAAGAAAAATGCTGTCCTCAGGTCCCCGGATCGTTGCCATTGGCGGCGGTACGGGTATATCCACC
>DOHN01000166.1:46073-46232 GCA_003535195.1 Ruminiclostridium sp. | reverse complement strand
AATATAACCGCTGTTATCACGGTAGCCGATGACGGCGGCGGCTCGGGCGTTCTGCGGAGCGACCTGGGAATGCTGGCTCCCGGGGATATACGCAATTGCATACTGGCGCTTGCAGAAACGGAGCCTGCTATGGATAAGCTTTTGAAATACAGGTTTACC
>DOHN01000166.1:44642-45962 GCA_003535195.1 Ruminiclostridium sp. | reverse complement strand
AAAATACAGGTTTACCGAGGGGTCATTAAAGGGCCAGTGCTTTGGCAACCTTTTCCTTGCTGCCATGAACGGTATATCCGACAGCTTTGAGCAGGCTGTAAAGCATATGGGGGAAGTGCTGGCTGTTACAGGAAGAGTCTGCCCCGTGACCGAGGAAAATATTTTTCTCTTGGCTGAACTGGAGGACGGCACCGTGATCCGGGGAGAATCGAAGATCGGGAATCATCATATCACCCATCCGGGAAGAATAAAGCGCGTTATGCTGAACAAAGAAAATGTATTGCCTGTTCAGCAGGCTATAGACGCCATTCGTGGGGCCGATATCATTGTTCTTGGCCCCGGCAGCCTTTATACAAGTATCATCCCAAACCTGCTGGTGCAAGGTATTTCCCAGGCTATATCAGAATCGAGGGCAATGCGGATCTATGTTTCGAATGTCATGACCCAGCCGGGGGAAACGGAAGGGTATACCGTCGGGGACCATATAACCGCTATATATAATCATGCCGGGCGTCCCATAATAGACATATGCCTTGTCAACAATGGCAGGATTAAGCCGGCTATATTAAAAAAATATCAGGACGATGGGGCAGGCCAGGTGATGATTGATCTTTCAAAAATCAAAAAAATGGGCATACGGCTTGTTGAAAAAGATCTGGCAAAAATAAAAAACGATCTGGTGCGCCATGATTCGGATAAACTGGCACAGGCCATTATGGACATATATAAACGGCGGTAAAAGAATTGTAAAGGTGGGGTACTATTGTCCTTCTCATTAGATGTTAAAAGTGAATTAACCCGTATAGAGGAACCTGATATCCACCTGAAAGTCCATGAACTGTCCGGTTTTATCAGAACAGGCCTTACCCTGCGAAATTATCAGGGGACAAAAAGGATCCTTTTTGTCACGGAAAATGCGACTCTGATCCGTCATCTGTTCTCCCTGGTAAAGGAGATCTATCACGACACCCCTGAAGTGACCATGTTAAAGACGCGTCGTTTTAGAAATCATGCCATTTATCGGCTGGAATTTACCCGGCTTATGCAAAAAGGCGGCGCCGGGTTGGTAAAAAAGATGGGGATATCCCTTTCAGAGGATGGGGAGAAGCTCATTTATGAGCCCTATGCCATCAAAAGCCGAAACGGCAAAAGAGCCTATTTACGGGGCGGATTTCTGGCCACCGGATCCATTTCCGATCCTGAAAGCTCCTATCATCTTGAGATCACATTCCCCAACCGGCTGCTGGCCGAGGAATACATCAGCCATCTCAAAACATTTGGCATTAGCCCCCGGCTCATTATAAGAAAAAGCCACTATCT
>DOHN01000166.1:43169-44491 GCA_003535195.1 Ruminiclostridium sp. | reverse complement strand
GCCTATTTGAAGGAGGGCCAGGAAATCGTTGATTTCCTCAACATCATCGGCGCTCATGGGGCGTTGATGCAGCTTGAAAATATCCGTATTTTAAAGGATATGAGAAATCAGGTCAACCGAATCGTGAACTGTGAGACCGCAAATCTGGGGAAAACCGTTAACGCCTCCTGCCGGCAAGTGGAAAATATTTATTTTATCAAGGAGCATATGGGCCTTGAAAGCCTGCCCAGGGGCCTTTTTGAGATTGCGCGGCTGCGCCTGGAGAATCCCGACGTAAGCCTTCTGGAATTGGGGAAAATGCTTAGTCCGCCCCTGTCAAAATCAGGGGTCAACCACCGTTTGAGAAAAATCGATAAAATTGCGGAGGATTACATGGCCAGAACGGACGAATGGAAAAGATCAGAACCCCTGGATTAATATTTGAACATAACCGGAGAAGGATCATTGCTTTTACAGCGCGGTCCTTTTTTATTTTCAGGAAATAAATATTTATGCTGTTAAAATAAAGGAGAGATCAGGGAAATAGCGAAATCATTAATACATATGGAAATGGGGGGTGAAATAGGTGGACGTAAAATTCAAAAAAGAGGGAAATACGCTTATTGTTCTGATCGAGGGCGAAATTGATCATCATACGGCAACGGATGCAAGGGAGCGGATAGATAGCAAATTCCTGATGGAGCCTGTAAAAAATATGATCATAGATCTGTCAAAGGTAACCTTTATGGACAGCGCGGGCATCGGCTTGATTCTGGGCAGAATGAGCAGGGTGTCCAGCGTTGGGGGGAAGATGTGCATCAGGAAGCCAAGGCCGGAAATCAGGAGAATATTGAAAATATCTAAAATTGAGTCTATTGTGGAATTGGAAGCTTAATTTTGGAAGGCTTAAGCCTTAAGTATTGTGAGGTTATGTATGATGCAGCCAATAAACAAAATGAAAACTGAATTTTTAAGTAAATCCTCCAATGAAGCCTTTGCCCGGGTTGTAGCCGCTTGTTTTGCCGCTCAGGCCGATCCGTCGGTGGAAGTTCTGGCTGATATCCGGACGGCTGTTTCGGAGGCTGTTACCAATGCGATTGTTCATGGCTATGAAGAAAAAGAAGGAATTATTTCCATGGAATGCATACTTTATACCGATCATGTAGAAATTATTATTCAGGATCATGGTAAAGGCATTGACGATGTTCAGCTTGCCAGAACCCCACTTTATACGTCAAGACCCGAACTGGAGCGTTCAGGCATGGGATTTACGGTGATGGAGACTTTTATGGACAGCCTGGAAGTGGAGTCGGCCCCTGGAAAAGGCACAAAAGTTCGTATGA
>DOHN01000166.1:42292-43012 GCA_003535195.1 Ruminiclostridium sp. | reverse complement strand
AGGTAGGCAAAAAGTATGAACAACTTTAGCGAGGAGTCCATGTTAGATTTAATCGCCAGGGCTCAAAATGGTGATGTTGAAGCACGAAATACAATTATCGACAACAACACCGGCCTGGTCTGGAGCGTGGTCAGAAGGTTTCGAAACAGAAATGTTGAAACCGAGGACCTGTATCAGATCGGATGCATAGGTCTCATTAAGGCGGTCGATAAATTTGATGCGTCATTTAATGTGCGTTTCTCAACTTATGCCGTGCCTATGATCCTGGGCGAGATCCGGCGGTATTTCAGAGATGACGGAGCAATCAAGGTGAGCCGGAGTCTAAAGGAGCTTTCTCTGAAAGCAAGAGACGCAAGCGAGAAGCTGGAGCAAAGCTTTGGAAGGCCCCCGACCATTAATGAACTGGCTGAATTCCTTGGGGAAGAGCCGGAAAATATAGTGCATGCCCTGGATGCCTCCCGGGCGCCCGAATCCCTATTCCGGGAGTTTGAGGATGATGACGGCTCTGAAAACAGGCTTATTGACCGCATTATATTAGAAGATGGGAACAATGAAAGCGATACCGTTGAACGGATCTCTCTTTACAGTGCACTAAAGCAGCTTACGCCCCGTGAAAAGAGGCTCATATGGCTGCGGTACTATTCCGGGCAGACCCAGCAGAGCGTTGCGAAAAAGCTGGGGATTTCACAGGTCCAGGTCTCCCGGCTGGAAAAAAAGATT
>DOHN01000166.1:29365-42167 GCA_003535195.1 Ruminiclostridium sp. | reverse complement strand
CAAGTTCATACAAGGGGCAAAGGTTGCGGAAATAAATCCTCAAAGCATATTTCCGCAACCTTTGCCCCTTGTATGAACTTGGACGTTATTTAATTCTTCTGGCTTCCAGATAGAAACGCTTTTCGGAGGCCTCGCCCATAGAAAATGTCTTTCTCGGCAGAGCTCCGTCTAAGATTACTGTACGGAAAAGCTCATTCTTATCCATGGTTGACAGGAAAAAGCCAATATTTCCGGGCCGTTTACCAAGCTTCTCTGTGACCTCCCGGCCATGGACATAATCGATTCCGGCCTGCGGGACGGCTTTCAAATAATGGTCAAGGAAGTTTTGAAGGGTAGCGACATCCAGATTGTATTTGGGGCATTCAACCGCGAGACGCCCTTTGCCGCCGGCCGTTACAAATTCTATAGCATGACCTTGAACGGGAGGCAGTTCGTCTTCCGGGATCACACGGGCTTTACAGCCTCTTTCATTATAATAGCGGCAGAAAGAATCCATAAGGTGATCCTTATCCACATTGAATAAAACGCGATGGATGGGCTCAAAAACAAGACCGCTGTCATGAACGTTGACCACTTCCACCAGTGCAAATCTTGCGGGATGGTCTATTTGCTCAACGGGGCTCAGCTCTTTTTTCAGCTTCTCCCAGCAGGCTTTCGCGGTGGCCAGCGAGTGATTTCCGTCGCCTGCGGCAAACAAAAGAACATCTTTATCATCGCTTACGCCGTACCGGGTTTTAAAAGCACAGGGGTCTGCAAGCCTGGCTAAGGCGTCGGTGATTTTTGAAATATCACTTTCATCGGAGATTTTCCAGCCCTTAATACTGCCGCTCTGCTTCATAAGGGGAAAGGAATATACCTGTTCTAAGGTATTTGACTTTTGAACCATAGGTTCAATGACTGTTTTTTCCCTGTCATCAATAAGAAGCATGATATGCGGAAGCTCCAGCATCGCATTTTCACGGATTTTGATTCTTGGCGGAAGGCGGTCGACAATGGTTCCTTCGGTGGCACGTATCAGGCTTTGAGAGCCTTTGCCATAGTCGTAGCGCTCCAGATCCACCGCCAGCATGAGGCCGTGTCTGGTACCATGATTTTGGAAGGTCCTTTCCGTTAAAATAAATGAATCCCTTATCTCATCGAAAATTCCGTCCTGCAGATATTTTTCCATTTGCTCATTAATGGCCGTAATTCGTGCTGATTTTTGTTCCTTATTTTCAAGTTCAAGGTATGCTTCAGGGAAGATTAACCGTAGTGTCGAAGGCCTTTCTCCGACGAATTTATCTGCGTCTTCCCAATATTCGGGTTCGGAAGTGTACTGATCGCATGCCACAACAGCCCAGCGCTGCATGTCTGCACCTTTTTTAGGCAGCAGCACCGAATCTATATTGACTGCCAGTTGATCGCACAGAATTTTTTTTAAAGCGGCTCCTAACATAATTTTTCCCCCATTTATACGGACTTTTGTTCATTGTAGAGCATCATGAAATAACTGTCAAATAATTAGGTGCATTCTTATTGTAAATTCTTGAAATACTATTAGTAAAATCAACTGTACAGGAGGTAATTTTTATGAAAATGGGCTTCGGAGGCGGTGTTTTTATAGGCGCCCTACTAGGTACAACGCTTTCCATAATGGCAAATGAAAATTTTAGAATGGACCGTTCGTGGAAGGCAATGAACAGAGCGGGAAAAAATATAGGGAGAAAGGCCGGAAGGGCATTTGCTTCAATAAAACATATGATGTAATGCTGATCACAAAAAAGGGGACGAAGTAAATTCGTCCCTTTGCTTATTGTGAATACAACAAGGTTCCCGGGATCCCACCAGCAATCTTTGATTGCGTTGATGGGTGGGTTCTTATATGTTAAATTTTAAAATGAGTTGCACGGGCTAATATTTTCTGAAAAGACCAATAACCTTGCCCAGAATACTGAGCTCCTTTACAATGATGGGCTCATAGTCCGGATTCTCGGGCTGAAGACGGTAAGAGCCCTTTTCCTTATAAAAGGTTTTTACTGTGGCTTCATCGTCAATCAAAGCCACAACCATATCTCCGTTATTTGCCGTACTCTGCTGTTTCACAATGATATAATCTCCGTCTAAAATCCCGGCATTGACCATGCTGTCGCCTTTTACCTTCAGCATAAAGGTAGTAGAATTCTCCAGGTACCGGACGGGAACTGGAAAAGTCTCCTCAACGTTTTCGACTGCTAATATTGGGGCTCCGGCAGTTATTTTTCCTACGACGGGGATATTGTCAATTTCCTGATCGGAAATGAAGCCATCAAGGTTTTTTCCCGATTCATCTATAATTTTAAGAGCCCTGGGCTTAGTGGCATCCTTGGCAATCAGCCCATCCTCCTCCAGCCTTTTAATGTAGGCATGCACGGTAGAAGTAGATTTGAACCCTACTGCCTGACATATTTCCCGCACTGAGGGGGGATATCCTTTTTCTGCATTATGCCTGTTGACAAAATCAATGATTTTTTGCTGCTTATCAAGATTACGACGCCTCATGAACCTACCTCCGGTATGGATTTTCACTCCGTTCGTGAGCTTAGAAATTAATTCCAAACATTCCTTATGTACATTATACCGCAACCAAAAAAAAAGTCAAACAAGTGTTCGATATTACTTGACAAAAGAACATTTGTTCGATAATATATTAAAAGAACAAATGTTCCGGGAGGGATTCTGCATGAAGCGGAAATATATTTTGAAAAACAAAAGACGTTTTTCTGTTTTTATTATTTTTCTAGTGCTGCTTATCGTTTCAACCGGGTACATTGTCAATGCCGGCACTGTTCAGACAAAAACCAGTTATGATGTCGTTCGTATAGAAAAGGGAGATACCCTTTGGGAAATAGCCTCCCTATATGCCGAAAATTCCGACCCGAGGGCTTATATCTATGAAATTAAAAAATTGAATAAGCTTGACGGAGATCTTATTTTTGAGGGTCAGGAGCTTTATCTGCCATGAATATATTGTTTCCTGACTGTTTCACTTGGAATACTTGTGGTAAAATCAAAGCATAAGAATTGCTATGAGGTGAGTGTATGCTTGTAAAGCAGGTATCGGTATTTCTGCAGAATAAATCAGGAAGACTTGCAGAGGTATCACGTATTTTAGGGCAAAAAGAGATCGATATCAGAGCATTATCTATTGCTGACACAGCGGAATATGGCATCCTTCGATTAATTGTCAACAAGCCTGAGGAAGCGGTTGATGCTTTGACGGAGCATGGCTTTTCAGTGCGTACCACCGATGTTATTGCTATCGCTATAAGCGACCAGCCCGGAGGACTTTCCCGGCCGCTGGAGATTCTGGAACGGAATCAAATCGGCATCGAATATACTTATGCATTTTTGGGACATAAAAGTGCGGGTAAAGCCATTGTCATTCTGAGGGTGGAGGAGACAAAAAAGGCCATAGAGATTTTAGTGCAGGAAGGTATTGAGATCATGCCGTCAAAAGAAATCTATCAATTATAGAAATTTGATAAAAAGATGCTTTAAAAGCACCTTTTTATATACCGGGAAAAAGAACTTTCCCAGTATATAAAAACGAGGATTGCAGGGGACGTCCTTGCCGTTAAGAGTACTGTTTATGAGATGTTCCGTAAAGTAAGCCCCTTATTTTTATCAAGTGCCCACTGAATAGACCATTCATTCTCAAACAGAAGAACAAAGTTCTCATGGTAATCCTGAACCAGCATGGTGGTGGAGGTCACATTCAAATCCCTTGGATTTCCTTTTATTTCGCTTATCCAGCGAGCATGCCGATAATTGAGGTAGGTCAATTTAAGATCGACATTATATTCATTTTTCAGGCGGTACTCCAACACTTCAAACTGAAGAACGCCCACGGCCCCGACAATAAATTCCTCCACGCCTATATCGGGCTGCTTATAAATTTGGATGGCGCCTTCCTCAGCCAGCTGTTCAATCCCTTTTAAAAACTGCTTTCTCTTCATGGTATCCTTGGTGGCAACCCTGGCGAAATTTTCTGCGGAGAAAGAAGGGATCCCGCTAAAGGACAAGCGTTCTACAGAGCTTAAGGCATCACTGATCCGAAAAATACCCGGATCAAAAAGGCCGATAATGTCCCCGGGATATGCTTTTTCAACAATTTCCCTATCCTGCGCCATAAACTGCTGGGGCTGTGAAAGGCGTATGGGCTTTCCGGAATTGGAATGAATCACTTGCATATTGCGTTCAAAAACACCGGAGCATATACGAAGAAAGGCAATTCTGTCACGATGGTTCGGGTTCATATTGGCCTGGATTTTAAATATGAATCCTGTGAAATCTTCATTTTCAGGTTCAATTTTCTTTTCTCCGAAAGTCTGCTCACCGGGGCAGGGAGACATCTTTAAGAACTCTTCAAGAAAAGGTTCGACACCAAAATTGGTCATGGCGCTTCCAAAGAAAATAGGGGTCAGCTCACCCTTTAGAACCTTTCTTAAATCAAACTCGTCTCCGGCCATATCCAATAATTCGATTTCTTCAACAAGTCTCGAATAATAGGGTTCCCCCAAAAGATCTTTGAAAACAGGATCTTCAACACTTGCTTTATTGGAGTGAATGGCAGCCTGACCGTGGGTATTGTCATTGGTAAACAGCTCAATTTGCTTTAAATGTCGGTTATAGACTCCTTTAAAATCCCCGTCAATGCCGATGGGCCAGTTCATGGGATAGGAACGGATACCCAGCACGTCCTCAATTTCCTGCATCAGGGAAATCGGGTCTTTGCTGGCGCGATCCATTTTATTGATAAAGGTAAAGATGGGAATGCCCCGCATCTTACATATCTGAAAAAGCTTTATGGTCTGAGCCTCGACACCCTTTGCGCCGTCTATGAGCATGACGGCGCTATCGGCAGCGACAAGGGTGCGGTAGGTGTCTTCACTGAAGTCCTGATGGCCCGGTGTATCCAATATATTGATGCAATAACCCTCATAGCTGAACTGCATGACACTTGACGTAACGGAAATACCGCGCTGCTTTTCAATCTCCATCCAGTCCGATACAGCATGCTTGGAGGTCTTTCTCGCTTTTACCGAGCCAGCCAGGTGTATGGCGCCTCCGTAGAGCAGAAGCTTTTCGGTCAGGGTAGTTTTACCGGCATCGGGGTGGGATATAATAGCGAATGTTCTTCTTCGTTCTATTTCTTTTTCCAGTTCTTTTTTTGTTATATTCAATGGTTATTCCTCTCATTCAAATGCAATTTAAATACAGAATATATATTAATAGTTTTTATATACAGACGTCAAGGAATAAAATAATACTCTTTGATTTGTAATCTAGCGCCGGAGCGATGTTAAAGTGCAGAAGCGGCGCACTTTAACTCGCTCTCCAGGCGCATGCCCGGAGGCTTACTCCACGCCGCAAGCAGAAAAGAATACTTATTTTACTCATTTCATGTTATAATAACCTCACCCATTAACGAAATCAGAGATTTCGGATGGGTACCCGAGAGCATTGAAACACGATGTGTTATAGTAGGATATAATAATTTTTATATGATATTGGTGTATAACGGGGTGAAGCTATGGAAACCAGAATCCTTGCACAGAATGCCAAGCAGGCGGCCATTGCCCTCTCAGGCGTTTCAGGCGAGCAGAAAAACAAGGCCCTTGCTATGATCGCCGAAAGGCTTTATCAGCATAAAGATGAGATTATTAAGGCCAATGAAAAGGATGTAGAAAGAAGCATTGGTGAAAATCTGGCGTCTCCTTTAATAAAGCGTCTGCGCTTTAATGAAAAAAAATTAAGCGATGTTATTGACGGCCTGAACAGCCTCATCGGGCTTGAAGACCCTGTCGGCAAAACCCTTTTATCAACAGAGCTTGACGAGAGTCTGGAGCTTTACAGGGTCAGCTGTCCTATCGGCCTCATCGGCATTGTATTTGAATCCCGGCCCGATGCCCTAGTCCAAATTTCAGCCCTGTGTTTAAAAAGTGGCAATGCGGCCCTGTTAAAGGGTGGGAGAGAGGCCGCCCAGACCAACCGTATTCTCTATGAGCTGATTTCCTCTGCAACAAGGGAGGCCGGTATTCCGGACAACTGGATCAATCTTTTGGAAAGCCGGCAGGAAGTATCTGAAATGCTTCAGTTGGATGAGTTTGTGGACCTGATTATCCCGCGGGGCTCCAATGAATTTGTACGCTATATCATGGATCATTCAAGAATTCCCGTAATGGGCCACGCTGATGGCATATGCCATTGCTATGTGGATGACGGGGCTGATATGAAAAAAGCTCTGGCTATAACCATTGATTCAAAAACTCAATATGTGGCGGTCTGCAACGCATTGGAGACATTGCTGGTCCACGAAGATATTGCAGCTGAATTTCTTCCTGCTTTGAAGGAAGAGCTGGATAAAAGGAATGTTATCCTTCGCGGCTGCAATAAAACCCGGAAGATCATTTCCTGTGAGCCTGCCACCGAGGAAGACTGGAAAACAGAATATCTGGACTATATTTTATCGGTAAAAATTGTCGGCGGTGTTGATGAGGCCATCGCCCATATCAACACTTACGGGTCCGGGCATACCGATGTTATTGTGTCGCAGAGCAGGGCAAATATTGAGAAGTTCATGGACTATGTGGATTCGGCAGATGTTTTTGCCAATTGTTCGTCACGGTTCAGTGACGGTTTTCGGTTTGGCTTTGGCTCCGAGGTGGGAATCAGTACCAACAAACTGCACGCCCGGGGACCGGTCGGCCTGGAAGGGTTGGTGACCTATAAATACAAGCTTATAGGAGACGGCCATATTGTGGCTGATTATGCGGACAAAAGAAAGCATTTCACACACCGCCGGCTGACCAAGAATTTTCAAGTAAAGTAAGAAAAGTCTACTTCAAATCCAGGGTAAAAAGCTGACCCCTTGCGGAGATGTTTTTTACCTTTTTTAATTGGGGATGGTCCGCCGAGGCTTTATGAATAAGCCCGTTGATGCTGTAATCCTCCCAAAAATGCATCGGAAAGGCCGCCTTGACATTAATCTGTTCAAGAAAAAAAGTCATGCCCCATAACGCGGCCTGTTCCTGCCTGGGATCGGCGGTCAAGAAGGCGATATCGATGGGCTGATATGGTTGAATCAAAGAAACTTCCTGCTTAAATCGGGCGGCCATATCGCCGTTCCGGTCCTTGGGCTCTTCATCCCAATGCCACCAGTTCAGGTCCCCGGCATGATAGATGCGGATGCCGTCAAGGGTTACCAGAAAAGCCACCCCTTCGTCGGTGGACTTAAAGGTTTGCACTTTGACCGCGCCGTCTTCGTATACCTCATGGGGCTTCATTAAATGGATCCACGGATAGCGGTATTTCTTCGGGATATCTGATGAAAGAAAGTATTTACTATGGGGAAGTTTTTCCTTCCAATCTAAAATAATGGGATTAAAATGGTCGGGATGTTTATGGGAAGAAAAGATCAGCACTTTGCTGTCCTTGATCTCTTCCGGATCAATGACCCCGGACGCCAATGCACGCTCTAAATGATCACAGGTATCCAGATAATAATCAAAAATGAGAAAAGTATCGTCCAGGCGAAGGGCAAAACCGCTGTGGGCCAGGTACCAGACCTCTGTTTTACATCCCATCATATACACCTCCCAGAGTATTAAAGATTTGCAAATTCAAGGGGCTTAATGATTATATAATTTAATTCAAAGAAGAAAAAGGCAGCTGCCAGCAGTGCAATAATACTGCATAGAGCGGCGTCTCTATATTTCTTTTTGAAGAGTAAATAGCTGATGACGCCGATATGCATCACCAAACCGATGATTCCCGTTAAGCCGCCGGGGTGGGGAATGGGATTGACGATATAAATTAAATAAGAATGGAATAGCCTCGAAAGCTGCGGAATTTTTAAAAGCCAGGCCAAAATAAACAACAGCAAAGGAAGTACAAAATCAAAATAAATAAGATATTTCCAGCCTTTGTTAAACTTAAATCCCTTCATCCTTTATAAGAATCTCCCTTCCTGAATTTTTATATTGGAGGTCTACTCCGTATTTTTAGCTCCGCCAAGATTTTTGAGCATATTTTTTGCATTACCGGTGGCTCTGATGGTCCCGTCCCCCATGATCCATACGGCCTCTATGCCGAGGCTTTCAGCAAGCTGAAGACCTTCCTCAAAGGGGGTGAGAAAAATAGTGGTGGACATAAAATCAGCCAGTCCGGAATCCTTTGTAATAATAGTTACGGCACGAAAATAATCTGCGGGCATTAAGGTTTCCGGATCTATGAGATGATGGTATTTCTTGCCGTTCACCATATAATATCTTTGGTAATCACCGCTGGTCACCATGGACTGATCCATTAAAAAAGCAATATCAATGGGCGGATCATTGGGGTCATTGGGGTTTCCGTCAGGATTTTGCAGGCCGATTCCCCATTTTGTTCTCGCGCCATTTAGAGGCTTGCCGGAAGTTCTGACATTGCCTCCGGAACTGACGATGAAGCTTGTATAGCCCTTTGCTTCCAATTCTTTTGTTACAATTTCACTGGCAAAGCCTTTTGCTACGGCGCCTACATCAAGGCGCATATGCTCGTCTTCCAGATAGACTGTCTTTTTTTCCTCATCCACTGATACCTTGTCGATATCGGTATACTTTGAGGCCTCCCGCAGGGATTCCATAGGGGGCAGCTCAGCTGCTTCAGGATTTGCAGACCCCGTCTCCCTATAGTCATGCCAAATAGCCAAAACAGGACCTAAAGCAATATTACATTTGCCATTGGTTTTATGATACCATTCCTTAGAAAAAACGATCAAATCTATAATCTCCTGTGAAACCTCCACAGGCTTAATTCCGGCGTTATCATTGATGGTCTTGATATTGTTGATTCCCTCATAATCATAATATATATCAAAAAGCTTATGGAGCTCGGCAAAGCGGTTCTGACCGATCTGAACCATTTCTTCAAAGGCTTCCTGGTTTTTGGCATAGCCCATGAATTGAATGACGGTATCAAAGGCGCCTAAAAATTCATAGGTATATTTGCTGTAGGGAGAATGGTTTTGTCCCGCACATCCCGGCAACATTAATGTAAGGCATAAAAGCAGCAGTACAGCGTTTCTTTTCATATGCACCTCTAAATAGAAAATTAATGGCATCATCAATATTATAACAAAACCCCTTCTATTAGAAGGGGCCCTGCCAGGTTTATGTAAGAATCCTTACCTTGCATTTGCTAATGCTTCGGTAACTGCGGCCTGGTAGTCGGCGACGGAGATAGTCACCTTGGACGAAAGGTCGGCAATATCCGGCACTGCAGGGTGGTCTTCATCGACTTTCTTTACCTTCATGGCATTTACTTCATCAACAGTCTTGCCTACCATCCATTTTTCAAGGTCTGCAATCTGTTCATACCATTCTTTTCCAATGCTTGATTTCTTTTTCATGCCATAATTATCCCCGGCCTCAACCTTGGTTTGAGGCTGAGAAGCCTTATCGCTGGTGATTTTTCCGGCAGCGTCAAAGTTAACGGCGACCTGTGCGTTATCAATCTGAACGCCAAGAATTTTTCCTTTGGAGTCGAAGGTTACAGCTGCCATAATGGTATCAACCTGCGCAGCGCCTTCTTCTTCTGCGGTGGCGTCTGTTGATTTTGCGATGGAAATATTGTGGCCCAGTCCTGTCTTAACAGACGTGGATCCGCAGCCTGCCAGAAGAACTGCCACAAGAGTAAGAATTAAAACTTTCTTCATGTTATCCTCCTATAATAAAATAATTTATGCAAAGAATTCCATCATAATTGCACTTTAAAGCCAATCTACAATTTCATTCAAGGCACCGGTTACGGAAGTTAAGGGTAATTTCTCAATATAAGTTCTGCATTTTTGGGTATATTGCTTTTTCAGCCGTTCAGCGTCTTTTATCCCGTCCGATGAAATAACTTTTTCTATGATGTCCTCTAAATCGCCCTTACCATCAAAATAACTGCCAATCTGATCTTTCAAAAGAGCGTTGTTTCGGACTGACATTATAATGGGCAATGTAGCAATACCCTCTTTAAGATCATTGGATACCGGTTTTCCTTCCTTTTTTGAATCCGACAGGATGTCCAAAATGTCGTCCCGGATTTGAAAAGCTGCACCGAAACTGCTGCCAAAACGCCTAAACAGCCTTACCATATCATCGGAAAGAGCCGCTGTCTTGGCCCCTAATACCAGAGAAGCTGAAAACAATACGCCGGTTTTTCCGAGAATGCGTTTCAAGTAACTATTTACGCTTGTTACCGAATACTTTCCCAGATATTGCTCAATTTCACTTTCGCAAAGAAGAGATACAGCATTGGTTAAAACATTCAGTTTTTCCGGCTTAAGGCCGGATTCTGAAAGCAGCCTTAAGGATTTGGTCAGCAGATAATCACCGGTATAAACGGCCATGTTGATATTGTGCTTTTCGGATAATGTCGGCTGACCTCTTCTGGTTTTGGCATTATCAATGATATCGTCATGCACCAGGGTGGCCGCGTGAAGAACCTCTACCGCAGCGGCAACAGGGAAAGCACGATCACGGCTGTAGTCTCCGTGCAAAGCCGCAATTATTGCAAAGGCCGGACGCAATCTTTTACCACCGGACAATACAACACTTTTCGATGCATCCTCCAGAAATTTGTTTCGGGAAGAGAGCCTGGAATTCAGGTAATTTTCAAAGGCTGCCAATTCCTCTTTGATAACCGGGAATTTGTCCCACAATGCTTTTACCTCCTAGAACCTTATGCTATCGTACTTTTGAAGCATAATGAAACATTAATCAAACCGGTCGAGACTGCGTTTGAAGAATAAGCGCAATCTTCCGTTTTTCCAGAAATTCTCCCACACATTGTTCAGCCATGGAATCAGGTAATAATCCAGACCAAATGCTCTGCCCGCGCCGCCCATGGTTGCAATGGAGGCAAAGATCATCCACCAGCTCTTTTCATACAGGCCGGTAGAGGTCAGGAACATGGTTAAAAGCCCGACCGAAATAACCGATGCAACAAAGTTAAATGCGCCGCCCAGAAGCATAAGACCGATCATAATTTCAAAAATCACAACCAGGACCTGGAAGAACATAGCAATCCCATCATTTGCCAATACCACATTCCGGAGAAACCAGGGAATCAGATTAAATTCTCCGAAATGGAAGAACTCCATTTTGGCAAGGTTTTGAGCGCTGATTGTAATGCCTTCCACCAAACGGGATTCAGTGGCGGTCATAAAGTTGATAATACCCGTTCTAATGGCAAAAGTCTCCTCCATTCTGGTGACAAAAGCACTGGCACTTGTTGCGGCGCTTGTAGCATCGGTGGCCATTCCCAAAAATGCGGCAAGCTTTGGATCGCTCAGCCAGCCTTCCATGACTTTAACGATTCCTTCATAGAGCCACATTCCGCCAAGGAAGAGGCGCAGGGGAGTGAGCCACCAGGCCTGAATACGGGTTGACCAATGCTGCTCAAGAAATAGTTTTCTTTGCCTGCGTTCAAGCACTTCATGGTACAGATACCGGGATACCCCTCTGAAGCCCGCAATTTCCCACAGGTAATGGATATTGACCAGGAATTTCATGATGATAGAGAGCCATATGGGAAGGCTCTTGCCCATAATTTCAGATACGCAGAAGTAGTTGCCAACACTGACCATGGTGCCGTGGAATTTGACGGTTACCTTCTTCTGCTCCCCGCCGCGGATATCATTGAGAATATTCTCTGCAGCGCCGTGGGCCGTCTGAATAGCGTTTTCAACCATAGCGGGATAGGGCCTTCCGTCTTCATCAGCAAGGCCGCCGATGTCGCCTGCCGAGTATACATTTTTATGCTGGTGGGTCCTGCAAAAATCATCCACGCAAATCCTTTGGGGCCTGTTTGCCCGCTCAAGATTAATACAGCAGTCCATATCATCGCTGGCTTTGATTCCTGCCGCCCAAATCACAGTAGCGGATTGAATCTCGCCGCCTTCGAATTTCAGTCCCTCAGGGGTGCCCTCGGTGATCTTAGTATTCAGCATGATCTCTACATGCAGCTTCTTTTCCAGATATCGATGCGCCTTGGCCGCGTTCTTTTCCTGGAGAGTATTTAAAATACGGGGCAGCATATCAACAATGATAAGGCGCACGTCTTTGCGGGCAATACCGTGCTCTTTGCACAGTGATTTTACCCAGATGGCCAGCTCGCCGATCATTTCAACACCGGTGAATCCAGCTCCGGATACAACAAAGGTGAGAAGCCTTTTTAGTTCATCCGGATCTTTTTCCTGACTGGCCAGTGTAAAACATTTTTTGATATGCTCTCGGATTTTTATGGCATCATCATAGCTCCAGAGTGTAAAAGCATTCTCCTTTAAGCCCGGAATTCCAAAAAAGTTGGGGGAGCTGCCCATTGCAAGGATAAGGTAATCATACCGGTATTCCGCTTTCGCAGATAAAACCCTGTTGTTGTCAAAATCAAAGGTAGTGATTTCATCCATGATCAAATGAACGCCGGTATATTTGAAGATGCTTTTTAAGGAGATACGGATACCCTCCTCGGGTATTCTGTTGCCGGCCACCTCATGAAGTTCGGTCAGCAATGTATGGTAATCGTTCTTATCAATGAGGGTAATCTCCAGATTGTCCTTCTTTTTCTTTTTATTCAGTGTAAGCGCAGCTTCGATTCCTGCGTATCCGGCTCCAATAATAAGTACTTTTTTGGCCATTTATTAAAACTCCTTTCGGTTCATTGCATGCTATGCGGTAATTATTTACCCGTTTTTATATATTTAACGCTGCCGGTCTTCTCTAAAATTGTAAAAAGATTTAATGACACAGTGGCC
>DOHN01000166.1:22957-29232 GCA_003535195.1 Ruminiclostridium sp. | reverse complement strand
AGTGGCCGTCAGCGTTCCTGTCAGCAAACCCGTCAGCAAAAGAACGGGAAGATAGGCATAGACAGCGGTGTTTTTCATCATTAAACCGGCCATCATGATTTGGCCGATGTTATGAGCTGCCGCCCCGCCCATGCTGATCCCAATAATAGAGAATATTTTATTATAACCCAGCATTAATAGTTTCATTATCAACAAGGCAAGAAGAGCGCCTGATAATGAATAAAGCAGGGATGACATCCCGCCGAACATAAACGCCGATAATAAACACCGTAAAACAGTGATAGTGATGGCTGAGATTGTGCCGAGATAAAAAAGGGCAAACATTGTAACGATATTGGCTAACCCCAGCTTGACACCCGGAAGAGGCACTATTAGATTGAGAGGGATAAAGCGCTCAACATATGAAAGTACAATAGCAAGCGCGATTAATAGTCCGTTCGTAGAAATTTTCTTCATTTAAAACACCAAATATTTCCTCTGTCAAAGTTCAAACGTTAAATTCTTCACAATTTAAAGCGAGAAAAAGACCGGATCATTTTTCTACTATTTTAATATAATATCCAAGTCAGAATCTCCACCTTCAATCTTTATAATTACACCCGCCGGAAGGCACACCGCAATTTCACCTGGTCGGGTTATCCAGCCGGTTTCAACGCAAACCTGATCAGGACATTGGGCATGGGAAAAGCGTATCTTGCCATGCTCGGCTTCAATGGTGCCGGGGTAGGGACCCGAGTAATTTATGGTGTAATGCTCTGTAAGCTGATCCAGCCGGATTCTGTCTAATATGGCATTATTCTGTGTGATGACGGCCGTTTTAGAAGCTGAGTTCTCTTCATAAAAATTATAATATAAGAGAACAGCCGCAACCACAACGGTAATGGTGACCAGGACATCACCCCATTTTAGCTTGAGTCGCAATATAAAGCTCCCTTCCAAAAACATCTACAATTAATTTAATAAGATTAACCGTTATTATACATTAAAACCTACTAAGATACTAGGTGTTATATAATAATGTTATACAGCATTGAAAATTTGAATGGCGAATGTCCGGAATGGGTTGAAATTATTCAACCCGTACCGGACGATTTGAGTTTACGCAGTATTCACCAGCCGGTATGTTGACAAAAAGGTAGATTCCTTCCTGATTGGTGCGGGTATAGGCGACCGGCGTATGGGACTGATTTGTTCCCACACGATAAAGTATCACGTCCGCATCAGCCTGAGGCTGGTCTTCATTATCAGTGATAAGGCCCATGACCAGTCCTTTGGAAGCATCCGGATCTTCCTGGAGAATGACATCGACGCTGGATATGCTTCGGAGCTCTTGAATGGTGACAGGGGAGAAATTGTATAAATAGCCCGGTGCGTTTACTTTTAACAGGTAGAAGCCCTGCTCAATATCCCGAAAAACAAACCGTCCGACTTCATTGGAAAAAGAAAGGCAGATTAAGCCTGTCTGGGATCCATCGGCCCGATAAAGCTCAATTAGAGCCGAGCCTAAAGGGAGGCCGTTCATATTCTGAACCGACCCTGTAAGTATGCCTTTTGTTTGAACAGTATCAGGACTGAGGACAAAAGCAACCTCTAAGATCTGGTCATCCCTGAGGTCGAATATTTGTACATCTGAAAGCTGAAATCCCGGAGCTTTGGCATAGACATGGTATTCAGAGCCCGGCTCCAGTGCCGGAAAAATGAAATAGCCCCTGGAGTCGGAGGCGGTATTGGAAATGATATTGAAGTTTGCATCAAGGATCAGGATGATTGCATCAGCGACGGGTTTGCCTGATGCGTTCAAGACCATTCCCGTAACTGTTCCTGTATTTCGATAAGGACTGGGGGTCAATGATAAATCGAACCGAATGGTATTCATAAAGCCTGAAAGATTTTTGACCTCTGATTGTGCGAGAATGTAATCATCTTTCCTGACAGACATATGCAGGCCTCCCAAACTTCGTTGTTATTAAGATATGATTCTCTCCAATATTTGGTGATTGCGGCAGGGTATTTTTCACCCATAGCCAGCCGGCAACATATACTGTCATAGTAATGGATAAAGAGGAGGATTTGCCCTTGAGCAAGACAGTTGTTCCAACTCCATCCCAAAAGGTCGTTATTGCCGAGGAGAATCAAGAACTTCTGCAGAGGATCGTTCTCAGTGATATGCCCTGGGATGATAACACCATTATGGGAAATGTCAGCGATAAAATTACTGGAAAGCCATTGGAAGGTGTCTGCATTAAGGTTTGTGACAATGATTACAACCCTATTGTATTTAATTTTACAGATGTCGACGGCAATTTTACCTTACAGGGCAAATTTAGTTCCGGTATACGGATCATTGCTTCGAAAAGAAATTACAGCACATTTTCAAGCGAAAGCCTGCCTGCGGCCAATTTGGAAAAAAAGGCCCTGAATTTGGAGCTGTCGCCCGTAGCCAATGGGAGCATCGTATTCTTTGGGAATATCAGAGATACCTCCCAAAAAGCTGTCAGCGGAATCAGGGTTACATTATTCAAAGCGCATAGTCTGAATCCTTACGATTTTACTTTTTCAAATCAGGAAGGAGTTTATGTATTTGACAATATAGAACCGGGGCCGTATCGGATATCCATGCAGTCCCCCAATTATTCCGAGCGGATATTAAATTTAGAAGCGGCCCGGGAACAGTCCATTGCAACCCTTGAAACAGTCTACTTAAAGAAAAAAAGTTTGAAAGGGACAATATACGGTATTGTGACCAATAAAAGCGGTTTCCCGGTCAGCAATGCCCTGGTTGTATTGTGCAATGCAAACAACAGTCCGGTTCAGGTCACTTATACCAATGAGAAAGGAATCTATATGTTTTATCTCCTGGAACTTGGAACCTATACGGTCCTGGCTAAATAGACGGCGAGGATAGTGAAGCGGGCGAAAAGAAAGGCTGACTAAAAAACTGTCAGCCTTTAAACTATTCCTATTTAATCCTTCATTAATCGTCGGATTCCGTCTCTTTTACAGGTATTTTACCAATCAGTATAACGCACACGTATAAAGCGATCAGAGCGCCAAATACACCGAGAAGACCAAATCCGGTTACTTCAAGACCTTGTAAAAATGTAGTACCCATTCCTTAAACCTCCTATTACAACCCTGCTAATTTGCCGACCAGAACAAGTATCATGCTGCCGGCCACAACGGATCCCAACTGGCCCGAAACATTAGCTGCAACAGACTGCATCAAAATAAAGTTCATGGGATCCTCGTCCTTGGCCATCTTTTGGATAACACGGGCCGACATGGGGAATGCAGAGATACCTGCGGCGCCAACCATAGGATTGATTTTTTCTTTTCTGAAAAGATTGATGAACTTTGCAAACAATACGCCGCCTGCAGTATCGAAAATGAAAGCGAAAAGACCCATACCCATAATGAGAAGAGTATCTGTGGTGAGGAAGGCTTCCGCAGTCATCGTTGTTCCAATGGTAATACCAAGAAGAAGCGTGACCAGGAACGAGAGTGTGGTCTGTGCAGTCTCGGACAGTCTTCCAAGAACGCCGCATTCACGAATCAGGTTGCCAAACATGAGAGCGCCGATTAATGCAACGCTTTCAGGAGCAATGAGGCCCGAAATAACGGTGACCAAAATTGGGAAAAGAATCTTGGTCAGTTTGCTGACATTCCTTTGTTTGAAGTTCATACGGATTTTTCGCTCTTCCTTGGTCGTTAAAGCCTTGATTACAGGAGGCTGAATGATAGGAACCAAGGACATATATGAATAAGCCGCGACGGAAAGTGGCCCGATCAATTCTTTCAATTTAAAAGCGTTGGCAACAAATATGGTGGTAGGGCCGTCAGCAGCGCCTATAACACCGATGGCTCCGGCTTCCTTCAGATCAAAGCCCAATAAAATTGCCAAGAGCATGGTCATAAAAATACCAAATTGCGCCGCAGCTCCGAAGAACAGCATAAGAGGCGTCTGAAACAGCGGTGTAAAATCGATCATGGCGCCTACCGCTATAAAAATTAAAACCGGAAAAAGCTCATTGGCAATGGTTGCGTTGTAAAGCACACCAAAAATACCTGGTTCTCCGGTTGTTGGGCTGGCAACAATACTGGTGAGAGGAATATTGCATAGAATTGCTCCAAAGCCGATAGGCAATAATAATGAAGGCTCATAATCCTTTGCAATAGCCAGGTAAATTAAGGTGCCCCCAATGGCGAACATGATCAGCATTTTTATGAAGTATTCTGCCGGGCTCGTTCCAGCGGGCAGTGTTTCAATTAATTGATGAAAATTGAATATCATTTGTCCGATTTCCTCCTGCCTGAAAATATAAATAGATAAAAAACCAAAATCGAACTAATTATATCACTTGACAACATTGTGGGCAATAATATTTTGATAAAGAAACCATAAATAAATCAAATTAAAGATTAATCAGTTTTCTTGATTTCAAGATAGTAAACTCCGCCGATTTTTTTATCGGAACACTCTATTTCTTCGCTTTCGGTTGCAAATTTGTTGTCGTACAGTTTTTTCGCAACCTTGCCGTATTCACCGGCTTCTTCCGCATTATTAATGCTGGAGGTGATATAGGAGCCCAGATCGTCAAATATTGTAATAATTTTTCCCAAATTTCTGATGGTCATATGTTGGTCCAGAAAGGCTTTGACAAAAGTAACCTGGTTTTGCTTTCTCTCAATATCGCCGATACTTTTATACCTTCCTTTTTCATCAACACCCTGGCGGTAACGTACAAATCCTTCGGCCTGCGCTCCGTTAAGAGTCTGCAGTCCGGCGTCAAGATCGATGGTAAGGTCCTGGGTCGGATCTTTATATTTCATTCGGTAAGGCACATTGATTTCCACACCGCCGAAATAATCCACCACCCGTTTAAAGCTGGAGGGCTTGATATAAGCAAAGTCGTCAATATAAATACCGAATATCTCTTCAATAAGGTCGGCGGTAAAATCAAATTCCGGGCTTGAAAAACGACCGCTGCTGTCTTTATAGTCCAGCTTTTTGCCGATGGTATGGGCGGCATTGATTTTATAAATGCCCTTGGATGAACTATAAGATTTCCATACCTTTTTCAGTTGGCTTTTGACCTCGTCGCTGTAATCTATATATATATCACGGGGCAGGTTTATCAGTTTTAAGGTATTGCTCTCTTCATTGACGCTGGCTATCATCAGGGTATCATAATTGGCGCCGCTTTCATCGGGCCCAATTACAAGAACATTGATGTTTTTTTCATCTACCAGACCTTTATAGTATTTTTGGTTATTGGTCAAATTATAGGGCTTCTGGGTTTCCACTCTGCGTTTCAGAATACTGACTCCGCCTTCCTCAGGTTTCAGCACACGTCCCACAAACTGAAAGGTAGGGCTGTCTTTTATATAGAGATTATAGATACCAAAGATTGAACCGGCTATAATTACAAACAATTCAATCATGGCAATTGCTTTCCATTTATTTAGTTTTTTCTTAGACTTTTTCATTTTATCACCTTAGTTTTGTTATGTGTTTAAGCGGGTAAAATACCTACATATTCTTACACATGCAGCGTATCATGTCAATGTTGCGGCAGAAGTTTCCTATGTTATAATACATAATGTAAATAAAATGTAACAAGGAGGATAAATCCGTCGGTGAAAAAATTTCTTGAAGATTTTAAGGCCTTTGCCATGAAGGGAAACGTAATGGATCTTGCTGTTGGTGTTATTATTGGCAGCGCTTTCGGGAAGATTGTCACATCATTAGTGGCTGATATGATCATGCCGCTTCTCAGTCTTATTCTTGGCAGATTTAATATTGCCGATGCATCTAAAGTATTAGTGGAACAGAAGGGTGACAATCCGGCTGTTTTATTAAGATACGGTGCGTTCATACAAAGTATTATTGATTTCCTTATTATCGCTTTCAGTATTTTTCTTGTTATCCGCTTGCTGGGCAAATTTAAGAGAAAGAAGGAAGAAGCGGTAACCGAGGCAGTCCCTGAAAAAAATTCTCAGGAAGCAGAGCTCCTTACAGAAATCAGAGATTTGTTAAAAGAAAAATCATAGAAAATCATGTCTAGACACTTAAAAGCAATTGGTTCTGCCGATTGCTTTTTTAAATTTAGCCGTTTTTAAAAATTAAATGCCTTTTGTCCCTTTCAGGTCTGTTTTGAATCGTCCTTTCAGCGGTATAATACTGGTGGATATTTTTTTAGAATATCATCTCCGATTCGTCATTTAGTACCGGAGCGCCAGAGTGATATTTCGGTACGTAAGCGGAGCAGGATTGC
>DOHN01000166.1:10331-22825 GCA_003535195.1 Ruminiclostridium sp. | reverse complement strand
AAATCCCGGACGGATTTTCTTGAGGGCGTACGAAACATCACTCATGGCGCTAAAGTATAACGACACGAAAAGTGAAGGGGTAATGTTCTAGTACGTCAGCGGAGCGGGCGCGAATTGAAGAATATCATATTGGCTATTGTAAAGTGCAAGGCTAATTGAATATAATATTCTCTGACTGTTTTGTTATGACAATTGAGCTAATGTGATTAAAATCACATTAACCAGGTTGTGTCAGTGGTAAACTTAAATTAACGAACAACAGAAAGGGAGATACACATGCAGAAGCAGGTTATATATTTTGATCATGCCGCGACCACCTATGTGAAGCCTGAAGTTTTCGAGGCAATGAAGCCGTACTTTGTTGAAGAGTATGGAAATGCTTCCTCTATATACTCGATCGGCCGCTCCAACAGAAAAGTTGTTGAAGATGCCAGAAGCTCGGTTGCAAAGTCGATTAATGCGGCCAGTCCGCAAGAGATATATTTTACCGGGTCGGGCTCCGAGGCTGATAACTGGGCCATAAAGGGCGTTGCCCTGGCTTTGAGAAAAAAAGGAAAACATATTATCACTTCGGCCATTGAACATCCGGCTGTGATGGCTACCTGTGAATTTATGAAAAGGGAAGGCTATGATGTGACAATCCTTCCGGTCAATGAAGAGGGATTCATTGATCCCAATGATGTTGACAGGGCTATCCGCCCCGATACTGTTCTGGTGACCATTATGACGGCGAACAACGAAATCGGGACCATTCAGCCCATTAAAGAGATCGGACAGGTATGCAAAAAGCACGGCGTCCTTTTTCACACCGATGCGGTTCAGGCGGCGGGGAATATCCCAATTGATGTCAGGGATTTAGGCGTTGATTTAATGTCTGTTTCAGGGCACAAGTTTTACGGGCCTAAGGGAATCGGAATGCTGTATATTCGGAAAGGCGTAAAACTGGAGTCCTTAATACACGGAGGGCATCAGGAGCGGGGCAGGAGGGCCGGAACAGAGAATGTTGCCGGAATCGTCGGTTTTGCCAAGGCTCTTGAACTGGCAGTCCAAAATATGGAGGCACATTATGAGAAGCTTCTCCATCTGCGCCAGCGGGCCCTCAAAGGAATTCAAGAGAGAATTCCTTATATAAAAATCAACGGGAGCCTGGAAAAACGTCTTCCGGGCAATTTAAATATATCGTTTCGTTTTGTTGAGGGTGAATCAGTGCTTTTGATGCTGGATATGAAGGGCATTAAAGCCTCCAGCGGTTCGGCCTGTACATCGGGCTCCCTGGATCCTTCCCATGTGCTGCTTGCCATAGGCTTGCCCCATGAGATTGCACACGGTTCTCTGAGATTGTCCTTCGGTGAAGTCAACACCGATGAAGACGTGGATTATTTGGTGGATTGCCTGGATGAGATCATTGCCAGGCTTCGGGATATGTCTCCGTTATACGAAGATTTTGTTAAAGGAGTGTAAGTGAAATGTATAGTGAAAAAGTTATGGACCATTTTTCACATCCCAGAAATGTGGGTGAAATCGAGGATGCCGATGGTGTTGGCCAGGTTGGCAATGCCAAGTGCGGCGATATTATGAAAATGTATTTAAAAATAGAAGACGGTATTATTAAGGACGCCAAGTTTAAGACCTTCGGCTGCGGAGCTGCCGTAGCCACCAGCAGTATGGCCACCGAAATGCTCATTGGCAAGACCGTTAAGGAAGCGGAGCAAATCTCCAATAAAGCGGTAATGGAGGCGCTGGACGGGCTGCCTCCGGTGAAGGTTCACTGCTCCGTTCTGGCAGAGGAAGCCATTGCGGCCGCTCTTAAAGATTACAGAACGAAAAACGGTCTGGACGAAGATATGCGCTATGAAGGCTGCAGTGGGTGCTGTGGAGGCTGCGGCGCACATGTTCATGACAAGGACAGTTTTTTGAATGACGATAAGGATTGAATCCCTTTTTTAAAAAGAAGTTCCAAGCCCGGCAGAGAACATTTCAGTATTGCCGGGCTTTTTGGAAGCACAGGAAGGGGGGGGAAGCATGCGGGCTTTTCTGGCGATTGAGCTCGACGATAAAACCAGACAGCTCTTGCGCGATATTCAGGAGAAATTGAAAGAGGCAGGTGTTAGAGGAAATTACAGCCTGCCCGATAACCTTCATCTAACGGTGAAATTCCTTTCTGAAATCAATGAGGCTCAGGTAAAAAAAGTGTCGGCGATGATGAAAAACATTGCTTCCCGGCACCAGTTATTTGTTTTAGGCCTGGAGCCCCTTGGTAAATTTAAAAAGGGCAATAAAATGGTATTGTGGGCAGGGATCAGGAACAGCCCGCCTCTTATGGATCTTTACAATGATGTTCATTCGAATCTTAGTCCCATCCTTCCGGGATTGGAGGATAAGAATTATTCGCCCCATATAACATTGGTACGGGAAGCTGTTTATCCCGCGTTATTTACCGAGTTGAATCAGTCGATAATACATTTGAACCATACTTTTCATGCCGAGGGGCTGTCACTTATGGAAAGCACCCGGAAAGAAGGCCGGTTAGCTTACCAAAGATGTGTATTTGAACCATTTATATCAGAATGAATGAAGAACAGCATCAATATAATAAATTGACTCCATTTGCAGGAACACTTGATTAAAAGACACGGGAGGAAAAGCATGCCGGAGACTCTAAAAAAAACCTTGCTTATAGTACTAAAGATAATTTTGGTTGTGGTGGCAGTTTTACTATTTTCAAAAATAGTAAAATACATTGTGCCTTTTATGCTTGCGTACTTCTTTGCATCTCTTATTGAGCCCATTGTTAAATTCATTGAGAAAAAGCTCCATATACCCAGGAAAGTTGGAACGGTTTTCTCCATTCTGGTGGTACTGGGAGGGGTTGTTTCTTTGGCAACCTTTGTGGTGCTGCGGCTCATTAAAGAAATTGAAAATGTATACAGCAGTCTTGATATCAATGTTGACAGCATTGCGTATTTCTTTAACAGCATCGTGGAAAAGGTGAACGGTATTTATATCCAGCTTCCCATTGAAGTGACCGATATTATTAACCAGGCTGCACGGAATTTTACTGAAAATATTCAAAAGGTTTTGGAAGGGGTTACTGATTTTGCCGAGGCTTCCATCAAATTTGCGCTCAATATCCCCCAGATGGTTATATTTATATTTGTAACGATTTTGGCAACTTATTTCATGTCCAGTGACAAAAATACCATACTGAAATTTCTGGACAGGCAGATGCCGTCCGAATGGCTGAAGAAAACCCGGGCTCTTGCAAATAACGTTTTTTCAGGGGTGTTCGGGTGGCTGAGAGCGCAGCTGATCATTATGACCATAACCTTTACAGAGCTTTTAATTGGGCTTTCGGTTATTGGCATACAGAACGCTCTTCTGATTGCACTGATTATAGCGGTTATTGATATCTTGCCCGTTCTCGGCGCCGGAACTGTTCTTGTACCATGGTCCATCGTTAATCTTCTTCTAGGCGATACAAAGCTGGGTCTGTCCACTTTTCTGCTGTATGTCATTATTTTATTTGTAAGACAGCTGATTGAACCAAAGATCGTCGGAAAGCAAATCGGAGTCCATCCATTGCTCACTCTTGCGGGCATGTATATAGGCCTTCAGGTCTTTGGCGTTCTGGGCATGATTCTCGGCCCCATCACAGTGATCGTCATTAAATATGTTGTGGGTGCCATCATCAGTGACGACTCCTTTAAAAGCTGGTTTGAGAAAAATCTCCGCCCCAAAAAGGTGGTTTTAAGCACCGATTTTATCAGTGATATCAACGATAAAAAATCTGATAAATTGCCCTCCAACAAAGGCAAAAAAAATGCCTGATAAAAGTTTTTTAGGGACATCGCCATTATAACCGGCGAATGTCCCTTATTTGTGCATGTAGTCAAATCCAAATCAGGTTTTTCCGATGGATCGCCTTTTAAGGGCTGTTATTTATTCAGTCCCTCATAAAGCTTGGTCAGCGCTTTTTTCTCGATTCTCGATACATACGAACGTGAAATTCCCAGCTTTTCAGCAACTTCCCGCTGTGTTTTCCCCCCATTTCCGCAAAGCCCGTATCGCAGCTGGATAATAGTCTTTTCACGGCCTTCCAGCACCGATTTAATAAGCCAGTACAGCTTTTTAATTCTCTGCGTCAGATCGACTTTTTCATCGACCTCTTCATCCTCGCTGCCTAAAATGTCTATTAGCGCAATTTCATTGCCCTCACGATCAGTGCCGAGGGGCTCGTTTAATGAGACTTCATTTTGAAGCTTTTTTGAGGCCCGTAAATGCATAAGGATTTCATTTTCTATGCAGCGGGCCGCATAGGTTGCAAGGCGTATCCCTTTTAAAGGGTCATAGCTGGATACCGCTTTAATTAATCCGATGGTGCCAATGGAGATGAGATCATCGGAATCGCTGCTGGTAACAGAATATTTTCTGGCGACGTGGGCAACTAACCTTAAGTTGTGTTCTATAAGAATATTTCTCGCATTTTCATCTCCATTTTTGCAGCAGTCTACATATTTTTGCTCGTCTATAGCCGAAAGCGGCTGAGGAAAAGACTGAGGTCCTGTTATATAGCCAGCCAGAAAATATTGGGACAGAAACCGGGAAGCAAGTTCTTGCAATGAACCAATAAGCATAATTCACCCCATGAACATAGTTGCCACAATATAATATGCGCTTGAACACCGGAATGCCACTGATTTGTACAGCCGAATGTTTTTGCAGGAGCTTGATTTTTATCCTGCAAAAATATATCCTATAAGTAATACCAAGGATTATAGCAGAGGTGTTTTAATGGATAATTTGATTAGAAAAATGAAGGATAGATATCATTCGTTCAGCAAGGGACAGAAGCTCATAGCTAATTTTATGACGGACCATTACGACAAGGCAGCTTTTATGACGGCGGCAAAACTTGGCGAAGAGGTTGGAGTCAGTGAGTCCACTGTGGTGCGCTTTGCCAACGAAATGGGCTATGACGGTTATCCTAAGCTTCAAAAAGCTCTGCGGGAAGTTATTAAAAGCAAACTGACTGCTGTTCAGCGGCTGGAGGTTTCATCCACGCATATTGATTCGGAAAGTGTTTTAAAAAGTGTTTTACAGTCTGATCTGAATAAAATCAGGGCCACATTGGAGGAAGCAGACTCCGCTAAATTTAATGCAATTGTCGAAGAAATCCTGAAAGCTGACAGAATTTATATTTTAGGGGTCAGGAGTTCCGCGCCTCTTGCCAGCTTTTTAGGATTTTATTTTAATCTTATATTTGAAAATGTCTGCTTGGTGCACACCACCAGCGTCAGTGAAATGTTTGAGCAGATTGTCAATGCCAAGAAAGGCGATGCGGTGATAGGCGTCAGCTTCCCGCGCTATTCCAAGAGGACTTCGAAAGCGATGGAGTTTGCAAGGAAGCAGGGTGCGACGGTAATCGCCATTACCGATAACGAAACATCGCCCCTGGCGAAATGCTCCAATTACAGCCTATATGCCAGAAGCGACATGGCTTCTTTTGTCGATTCCCTTGTAGCACCGCTTTCAATGATCAATGCCCTGATTGTGGCCATCGGTTTAAAAAGAAAGGAAAAGATTCATACTACCCTGGAAACCCTTGAAAAAATATGGGATGAATATCAGGTATATGAAAAGGGCGAGCTTCATGGCGAGCTGCGAAACGACTAAAGGGTTTCTAAGGCGGGGGTAAATTTTTATGTCAGATCAGATAGGAATCGTGGGAGCCGGCGCTGCTGGATTGATGGCAGCCTATAGGGCAGCCTCCCTTGGAAAAGCTGCCAGGGTATTTGAAAAAAACAAGCGGGCCGGGAAAAAGCTTCTCATCACAGGAAAGGGCAGATGCAATATTACCAATAACTGTCCAATGGATGAGCTCCTTGCCAATATCCCCGGAAACGGGCGATTTTTATATTCTACCCTTTACCAGTTCAATAATTACGATATTATGGATTTTTTTGAGAGCCAGGGTGTTCCCGTTAAAACAGAGCGGGGAAACCGTGTTTTTCCGCTGTCCGACAAGTCCTTTGATGTGGCCGATGCCCTGCTGAGAAGCTGCCGGAGAGAGGGCGTTTGGTTCAGCTATGATTCCCCGGTTCGGGAGATTATGGCTGAAGGCGGGCAGGTAACGGGAATAAGGCTTCAAAATAATGAGGTCTATAAGCTCGAATCTGTGATATTGGCCACAGGAGGGCTTTCCTATTCAATGACAGGGTCCACGGGCGACGGATATAGGATGGCAGAAGGCTTTGGACACAGGATTATTGATCCCAGGCCCTCTTTAGTACCCCTTGAGACGGTTGAGGGATGGGTCTCGGAGCTGCAGGGGCTGGCCCTCAGAAATGTCGGTCTTACCGTCTTTAACGGCAGCGGCAATAAAGTATATGAAGAGCAGGGAGAAATGCTTTTTACGCATTTTGGCGTATCGGGTCCCATGATCTTAAGCGCAAGCCGCCACATTCTGGACTGGGGCTATAAAGGCTCCGCCTTGTCCATAGATTTAAAGCCTGCACTGAATGAAGAGACACTGGATTTACGGCTGCAGAGGGATTTTGCCAAGTACTCCAGAAAACAATTTGGAAACAGTCTGGCGGATCTTCTGCCCAAAAGCCTCATTCCCGTATTTGTCAGGCTTTCTGGACTTCCGCCTGAAAAACCGGTTCATCAGATCACAAGAAGTGAAAGGCAAAGCCTGGTGCAGCTTTTAAAGGGTATTAAGCTGACGGTTTCAAAAGCCCGTCCCATCGAAGAGGCCATTGTTACGGCAGGGGGTGTTTCGGTGAAAGAGATCAACCCCTCCACCATGGAATCAAAAATTGTAAAGGGCCTTTATTTTGCAGGCGAGATGATTGACGTGGATGCCTATACTGGGGGTTTTAACCTCACCATAGCGTTTTCCACGGGATATACGGCAGGGAGCCACGCATAGATGGTTTGTATCAACCCGCTTCCATTAGGGAAAGCTAAAAAGGGTTGGATTTTAATGCTTTTCCTTTGGAGCGGAGAATGGACAATTTCTTAAAAATAGCATCCTGTCTGATGACAGTTATTTTATTAACCACTCAACTTCTCCTGGCCTCGCCATATCGCGGTCAAATGGTAGATGATACCTTGAAAGGCAGGCAGATAAAGACTTATGAAACTTTGATCTACAAAGGTTCTTTGGTGCTAAATGCCATTGGCCGATATGAAACCAATTCGGCAGCAATTCTGATTAACGGGAAAATACAAAAAATAGTGGATTTCTTTCCCATACAAGTTGATCTATGTGACGGCGATGTTCTGGAAATACAGTTAAAGCGCGGCAGTCCGGCATTTTATATGTATTTGACTGATATAAAAGGCCGGATCAAGATAGAAAGCCAGGAAAGCAGCTTTTTAATTGATTCCGGGATTAATTATATTGTCAAGGCCCAAAGGTCTGCACAAAACGCAGATGATTAGGTGCTACTTTAATTTGCCCTACTGGTGCCGTGAGTGATATTAAAGTTGCATCTTGTGAATCATTGCCAGTTGCAATATAATCAATAATAATCGGAATTTTCTAGGGGGGAGTATCATATGGAACCGGAGTCCAACCGTTATGGCAGCAAAGATGTGGTCAAAGCAGCTATTACAATGGCATTGACCAGTGACAGAGAAGAAGAGAAAGAATTAAAGAGGAAATTTGCTGGCATCGGGATCAAAACTGCGGCTGTTGATTATGGAGGCGAATTTATCAACTCCATTATGAAAATTGTTGAAAGAGCTGTAGTCTCTGCGAAACGTGAAGGCATTATTGAGGAATACCATAACGAGGAAGGTGCTGTGGCAGGAGCTGCACGGGAGGCATTGACTCAGGTGATGCCCAAGGCTCTTGGTTTGAACGTAGGCGGAAAGATTGCGGTTGCACGCTTTGGCGATCATGTCAGTGTAGCGGTTTTCTTTGGAATTGGGCTTCTGCACCTGAATGAAATTGCAATTGGTTCCGGTCATAGAGTCATTTAAGGTCTTGGCTCACCCGCCCCAAAAAAGCAGTTGGGATGATACCAACAGGAGGACTTATGATTTGTCACATTGCTATAGACGGCCCTTCGGGCGCCGGAAAAAGCACCATTGCCAAGCTTTTATCTAAAAAAATGGATATTATGTACCTGGATACCGGAGCAATGTACAGGGCTCTTGCCTTAAAGGCTATCAGGCTGGGTATTGATACAACGGATATAGAGAAGGTTACGGACCTTTTAAAAGAGTTGGATATTCAAATTGAATATAAGGACGGGCAGCAAAAAATACTGCTGGATGGCGAAGATGTTTCAGATAAAATAAGAACCGATGAAGTCTCCATGGGCGCCTCCAATGTTTCTGCTATACCTGCCGTCCGCAAGCGGCTTGTTGAGCTTCAGCAAAATATAGCCGCCAGCAAATCTGTCGTTATGGATGGAAGGGATATAGGGACCCATGTCCTTCCTCATGCGGCGCTGAAGATTTTTTTGACCGCATCAGCGCGTGTTCGGGCCGAAAGGCGTTATAAAGAGTTGAGTGAGAAAGGTCTGCTTACCAAAAATTTTGAAGAACTTGAAAAGGAGATAGAGCTTCGGGATTATAATGACAGCCATCGGGAGGCTTCTCCCTTAAAGCAGGCGGAGGATGCCATTCTTTTGGATACAAGCTGTCTCACTATTGATGAAGTGGTGGACAGAATTTTAGAAATTGCAAGAATGAAGGGACTAACTAATGTTTTATAGCTTTGCGAGATTCGTTCTACGCCTTTATTTTACCTTATTTTATCGCGTCACGATAACAGGTGAGGAAAATATTCCCGAAAAGGGAGAGGTCCTTTTATATGCCAACCATCCCAGTGCCTGGGATATGCTTTTAATTGCCTGCCATATGAAGAGGCAGGTTCATTTTATGGCCAAAGTAGAGCTTTACAGGAATCCGATTCTGGGATTCATACTCAAAAAGCTCGGAGCATTCCCCGTCAGCCGGGGAAAAGGTGATGTAGGATCTGTGAAAACGGCGCTGAGACTTTTAGATGAAGGCGAAATTGTCGGGTTGTTTCCGGAAGGTACCAGAACACCTAAAAAGGACCCTAAAAAAAGAAAAGCCGGCGCCGCCATGCTGGCTCACCACTCTAATGCCCCCATTCTCCCGGTTGGTGTAAAATGGAATAAAAAGATTTTCTCAAAGCTGGAGGTTGTTTTTGGCAAGCCCTTTGTTCTTTCCCCAAAGGAAGAGAGTGAACATGTTTCGAAAGAAGAGCTGCTGAACTCAACACAGATGATTATGGACAGGATTTATGCTCTTATAGGGCAGTAGCAATTTGGATGCAGGTGATTGATGTGGAAATTAAACTGACCGAGCATGCCGGGTTTTGCTTCGGGGTGAACAAAGCGGTAAAAATTGCCTTTGAACTGAATCACGACGGACCGGTATATACTATTGGGGAGCTTATTCACAACCGTCAAATTTTGGATGAACTGGAGCGGCGCGATATTAAAAAGCTCGATAGGATGGAGTCGCTAAAAAAGGGCGATTGCGTCATTATTCGTGCCCATGGCATAGGAAAGGGCCTCTATCAGGAGCTTTGCGACCGGGAGGTAAAAATACTCGATGCAACTTGCCCCTATGTAAAACGTATTCATGATATTGTAAAGACTCAGCAGGAACAGGGATTTCAGATAATCATCGTGGGTGATCCGAATCATCCGGAGGTTATTGGAATAAACGGATGGTGTGAGGGAAAAGCTTTAATTATAGCGAGCGAAAAAGATGCCGAGGCTTTGGCTTACCGGGACCAAAAAGCTGTGGTTGTTGCACAGACGACCTATAAAAGGGCAAAATACGAGGAGATTTTTAAACTTTTAAAGAAAAAGTTTGCAATCGTATTAAAATTTGATACAATATGTAATGCGACTGTACAAAGACAAACCGAGACAGAAGAACTCTCAAGGTGCGTTGATGTAATGATCGTTATAGGAGGAAAAAACAGTTCGAATACTCAGAAATTGTATGAAATCTGTAAAGAGAACTGTTCTGAAACTTATCTTATTGAAAAAGCGGATGAGTTGCCTCTTTTCGATAAAAAAGTGAAAACAGTAGGGATTACCGCGGGGGCATCGACACCAGAGACGGTGATCAAGGAGGTTATTTTTCACATGGAAGACATGATGAATGGGCACGAAAGCGAAATTGATTTCAGCCAGGCCCTGGAGATGACTTTTACCGATCTTAAGGCGAATGAAGTAATTAAAGGAAAGATTATCGGATACAACAACAATGACGTATTCGTTGATTTGGGCTATAAGGCCGATGGTCTTATCCCGATGGAAGAGTTTCTTGATGATCCTGATTTTGATCCGGAAAGAGACTTGCAGCCGGGTAAGGAGATCGAAGCTCTTATTGTTAAAATTAACGATGGTGAAGGAAATGTATCTCTTTCAAAGAGGAAGGTTGACTCAATACGCGGATTTGAGATTGTCGAAGAAGCCTTTAAGAACAGAACTCCTATTGAAATCCTTATAAAGGAGATTGTTAAAGGCGGTGCGGTAGCTGATTTTAAAGGCGTTCGCATCTTTATTCCTGCATCTCAGCTGAGCGATCGGTTTATCAAAGACATTACCCCATTCAAGGGTAAGAAGGTCACTGTACTGATTACTGAGATGGCCAATAGAAGGCGCGTTGTAGGCTCATGCCGCGCCCTCATTGAAGAGGAAAAGGAAAAGAAGTCCGAGGCTTTCTGGAGCGAGGCAGAGATTGGCAGGGAATACACCGGCACCGTTAAGAATTTGACCAAATTCGGCGCTTTTGTAGATCTTGGCGGCGTAGACGGCCTGGTCCACATTTCTGAGCTTTCATGGAAAAGAATCGATGATCCGTCTGAGGTTTTGAAGGTCGACGATGAAGTTCATGTACGTATTCTGGATCTTGACAAAGAAAAGAAGAAAATTTCTTTGGGATACAGAAAGATGGAAGACAATCCATGGTACAACATAGAGAATAAGTATCATGTGGGCGATATTATCACAGGTACAGTTCTTCGTATGGTTCCCTTTGGCGTTTTTGTGGAGCTTGAGGAAGGCGTGGAAGGACTTGTGCATATTTCTCAGATTTCCAGTGTTCGTATTGGAAGACCTGATGAAGTACTTTCTGTAGGCCAACAGGTTGAGATGAAGATTATCGATATTAATTCGGATCTGAAAAAGATCAGCCTTTCCATAAAGGAAGTCAAGCCCATTGATCCTGTTCGCGAGGATGAGCCTGCCAGGGAAATCGGCGAGGATATTCCTACCACACATCATGAGGATATGTCCAATACCATTGGCGATATTCTTAATGAAAAGAAATAAGTTAAGCAGCTTATAGATCGGGCATTTAATTTTATTCTGTATTAAAAAGGGCAAGACCGGTTTACCGGTCTTGTCGTTGTATATAAAAACACTTTTATTTCTATTAACTATTAAGAATCTTTAAAGCGAAGCGGAGGATTCTTTTCCGGGGGTACAATATGGAAAGATTTCATGACTACGAACTTTTTAAGCAGAAGTTCTATAACATTTCCCATATTGATTTAAACTACTATAAAGAAAAGCAGATGAAGCGGCGTATTACATCTCTGGTGGAGAAACATGGCTTTCATACATATTCCGATTTTCTTGAAGAGATTAAAACAAATAAAAAACTCTATGATATCTTCATTAATTACCTTACAATTAATATATCGGAGTTTTACCGCAACCCTAACCAGTGGGAAGTTTTTGAAAAGAAAATACTGCCTGAAATCGCCAAATACAAAAAATTGCCCGACGTTAAGATTTGGAGCTCGGCTTGTTCGACCGGAGATGAGCCCTACACCATTGCCATGATACTCAATAAATTCCTGCCCCTTCAAAATATCAGGATACTGGCTACCGATATTGATAATGATGCAATGGAGAAGGCAAAGACGGGATTATACCCTTCCAGGAGCTTGAAGGAACTGCCCCAGGCTTATAAGGACAAGTATTTTACGCAGGTGAATGAGGATGTGTATCAAATTTCCGAGAAAATTCGCCAATGCGTGCATTTTAAGCAGCTGAACTTGTTGCGGGATCCATATCCTACGAACCTGGACATCATTGTTTGCCGCAATGTAGTGATTTATTTTACCGATGAGGCGAAGGATAAGATTTTTGCTGATTTTGGCAAATCACTTGCCAAAAATGGGGTGCTTTTTATTGGCAGTACCGAGCAGATAATGAATTATAATAAATATGGGATCAAGCCCATTGAAACTTTTTTCTATCAAAAAATAGAAAGCTGAGGGATTTTGTTTATGATCCAACTTGATCAAATGTCTAAGGAAGAGCTCATTGAGGTTATCAGAGTGAAGGATGACCTTTTAAGGGAGCTCAAGGAAGAAATTGACGCCTACAGGGTTCTGGTGGAGGAACTCCAGGCTAAGCTGGGCAAGAAAGAATTCCCTTATTCAGGGAACGGTGATTGATTGTGTTTGCTTATTTAAAAGGCAG
>DOHN01000166.1:0-10212 GCA_003535195.1 Ruminiclostridium sp. | reverse complement strand
GCTTATTTAAAAGGCACTTTAGAGAGAAAAACAGCCGACAGCCTAATTTTGGACGTGCAGGGAGTGGGTTATAAGGTCTATACTACCGCAACGGCCCTCAGCAGCTGCCAGGCGCTTGGTACGGAGCTGAAAGTACATACTCACTTTTACGTCCGCGAGGATACTCAGGCGCTGTATGGCTTTTTAAGCGAGGAAGAGCTTAAAATGTTTGAGCAACTTCTTTCCGTGTCCGGGGTGGGGCCCAAAGCCGCTTTATCCCTGGTCTCCAATATCCCCGCTTCCCGCTTCGGCCTGACCATCTTAACCGATGATATCGCTGCGTTAACCAAAGCGCCGGGGATAGGGAAGAAAACGGCACAGAGAATAATCCTGGAGTTGAAAGACAAACTTAAAAAAGAGCAGGTGAACCTGCCTGAAACCAATTGCGCGGTTATGGATCAGGAATCCGGGAAGGATAACCGGATAGCCGAATCCATCAACGCGCTGGTGATGCTGGGCTATTCTTTCCAGGAGGCCAGCAATGCGGTATCGTGCGTTTTTAAAGAGGATAAATCTGTTGAACAGATTATAAAAGATGCATTAAAGCAGATGTTCCATTAGGAAGCGGAGGGAAGCCCTCTTGCTTCCTTCCTATTAAGCAAGTGAGGTGGCCTCGTGGAAGAAGAAAGATTAACCAGCCGTGAGTTCAAGCGGGATGATCTGGATGAATCCGGGTTAAGACCGCGTACTATAACAGAATACATTGGTCAAACCAGGGTCAAGGAAAACCTTTTGATATACATCAAGGCGGCCATGCAGCGGGGGGAGGCATTGGATCATGTCCTGCTTTACGGCCCCCCCGGCCTTGGAAAAACTACTCTGGCAGGAGTTATTGCAAGTGAGCTTGGCGTAAACATCAAAATCACTTCGGGCCCGGCCATTGAAAGAGCCGGTGATCTGGCGGCTATTTTAACCAATCTTGGGGAATCGGACGTTCTCTTTATTGATGAAATCCACCGCCTGAACCGGAGTGTGGAAGAAATTCTATACCCCGCCATGGAGGACTATGCCCTTGATATTATTATAGGTAAGGGCCCCAGTGCGCGGTCCATACGCCTGGATCTGCCAAAATTTACGCTTATCGGCGCCACAACCCGGGCAGGTCTTTTGACTTCACCGTTAAGAGACCGTTTCGGTATCATCAATCGACTGGAGCTTTATACTCATGATGAGCTTAAAATGATTGTCCGGCGCTCGGCCGGCATACTGGGCATTGCAATCGATGAAGAGGCCGCTCAGGAGATTGCCAAGCGTTCAAGAGGGACGCCCAGGATTGCCAACAGACTTCTGAAAAGACTGCGGGATTTTGCCCAGATCAAATCCGAGGGGCAGATTACCCCGGAGGTTTCAAGATTCGGTTTAAAAGCGCTTGACATAGATGATTTGGGACTTGACAATATAGACCGGGCAGTGCTGGAATCCATTATTAAAAAGTTTGACGGGGGCCCGGTAGGGCTGGACACCCTGGCTGCTGCAACCGGTGAGGAGTCCAATACCATTGAGGATGTCTATGAACCGTATCTGATCCAGCTGGGATTTATTCAGAAGACGCCAAGAGGGCGGAAAGCCACACGTCTGGCCTATGAGCATCTGGGCATCCCATATACGGCAAATGACAGTGAACAGGTGACTTTTCTGGATGAAGAGGAGCTCTAGACTTTTTGAGTTTACATACTTTTAAAATAAGAATAAAATACGAACAGCCTATTTAATCTATGATGGAGGGGATAACGGTGGCATATAAAGTCGGTTTCATCGGCACCGGCAACATGGGGGGCGCAATTATCAGAAGCATTGTACACGGAGATACGAAAGAGTACTGCTCCGTAAGCGCCTTTGATGTCAATACGGCCTTATTGGAAGGGCTCTCGGCGGAGCTGGGCATAACGGCGGCAGCCAGTGCATCAGAGCTGGTGAAGGGGTCTGATATCATTATTCTGGCGGTAAAACCCCAGTACTGTGAAAATGTCTTAAAAGAAATAAGAACGGCATTTACGCCTGAAAAAATCCTTGTCTCCATTATTGTGGGAGTTCCCATTTCCTATTATGAGAATATTTTAGGCAAGAATATAAAAATCATCAGGACGATGCCCAATACCCCTGCCATGGTGGGAGAGGGCATGACTTTATTATGCTGTAATAATTTCATAACGCCCTTGGAAAAACAGGCTGTGATGAAGCTGCTAAGTTTTTCAGGCATTGTAGAGGAACTGGATGAAAGTCTTATGAGCGAGGTGACAGCTCTTACAAGCAGCAGCCCCGCTTATGTATTTATTTTTATAGAGGCAATGGCCGATGCGGCCGTTCAATCAGGTATTCCCAGAAAACTGGCATATCGCCTTGCGGCCCAGGCCGTATTAGGCTCAGCCAAAATGGTGCTGGAAACAGGCCGGCACCCTGGCGAGCTCAAGGATATGGTATGTTCTCCGGCTGGAACAACCATTGAAGCGGTGGCCGCCCTTGAACGGGAAGGCTTCAGAAACGCGGTTATCACGGCCATGGGCGAATGTACGAAAAAGGCAAGAGAAATTGGTCAAACGAAAAAATAAGGGGATGTTACTATGAACTATTATGAAAAGACACTGAATACAGAATCTGTTTATCACGGCTCAATCATTGATGTGGAGCGGCTTACAGTGGAGCTCCCCAATGGGCGCAGGACCACAAGGGATGTGGTAAGAAATCCGGGCGCTTCAGCCATCGTACCGGTCACCGATGACGGAAAAATTATATTGGTGGAGCAGTTTCGGAAGCCCATCGAAAAGGTATCTTTAGAAATACCCGCAGGTAAGCTTGATAAGGGGGAAAATCCCGACCATTGCGCGGTCAGGGAGCTGCAGGAGGAAACGGGTTATACTTCGAAAAATATCAGAAAAATTCTGACCATCAACCCCGTAGGCGCTTATGCCGATGAGGTGATTCATATATATCTGGCCACGGAACTCAGCGCCGGCAAATCGCATCCCGATGAGGACGAGTTTATATCAGCGAAAGCCTTTTCTTTTGATGAAATTATGTCCATGATCGAAAAGAGCATTATCACTGATTCCAAAACAATAGCCGCCATTCTTTTTGCGGCAAGGCTATTGAAAATAGGTTCTTAAAGGCCGGTAAAAATGTAGGTAAGTAGGACGGAACGGAGTTTATATGGTCTCAGAGAAAAATATCGGCATTATCGGACTGGGTTTAATAGGAGGGTCTGTTGCACGGGCTTTAAAAAGATGCGGAAAAGGTTATACCATATATGCTTATGACCGGGATGAACAAACCCTTCATGAAGCGCTGGCAGAAAAAATTATTGATCATATGATTCTGTCTTTGAAAGAAGACCTTTCCAAGTGCGGTCTCATCTTTTTGTGCATTCCGGTCAATATTATGGAAGCCACCCTGGCAGAGCTGATGCCCGGCCTTTCACCCCAATGCATACTAACGGATGCCGGGAGTACGAAAGGCGAAGTGGCGGAATTTATAGAAAAAATAGGGCTTGAAGACCGTTTTATAGGCGGACATCCCCTGGCGGGCTCTGAGAAGTCAGGTTTTTCGGCTTCAAAGGCCAATTTATTTGAGAATGCCTTTTACTGTCTTGCTCCAACTCTTAAAACGCCGCAGGGAGCAATGGACTATTTAAAGGATGTTATAAAGGATATGGGCGCCATTCCGCTGGAGATGAGCCCGGAAGAACACGACAGGGCAGTGGCGGTAATCAGTCATGTTCCGCATATTGTGGCGGCACTTCTTGTGAATCTGACAGGCAGTTTGGACAATCCCCAAAATACCATGAAAACCATTGCGGCGGGAGGATTTAAGGATATTACACGCATTGCTTCGTCATCGCCGGAATTGTGGACTGGCATCTGTTTTTCCAACAGGGATGAAATCCTGGGCGCTTTATCGGAGCTTGAAAAAGCCTTAACCCGCTTTAAAAAGGCTCTGAAATGCGGTGATCTGAAAGAAGTTCAGCATTTTTTCAGTGCCGCCGGTAGATTGAGAAGCACTTTCTCAGACCGGAAGAGTCTAATACAGAAAACCTTTGATATTTTGGTTGACGTGGATGACAGGCCCGGCATCATCGCGGTCATATCCTCAGCACTGGCAAAAGAAAATATTAACATAAAGAATATTGGCATTCTTAATAATCGGGAGCATGAGGAGGGCGCTCTGGAAATTCAATTTGAAGATGAAGGTTCCAGATTCCATGGAATAACAACGCTAAGCCGGCTTGGCTATAGCGTGAAAAAGAAGGAATAATTGAATCGAGGGAAGAACATTGACTTACGAGCAGGGGCTGGAGCTTCTCAAAAGCTTTCCGAAAAAGCCCGGAGACGATTGGGACAGGCATTGCATACTGGTGGGAGAGATTGCCTTTAGACTGGCCCGGGCACTTGGGGCATATATGCCTATAGACGCGGGAAAAGTCAGACTCATGGGGCTGGTCCACGATTTTGGACGCAGTGTAAGTCATTGCCCCTACCGGCACTCCTATGAAGGCCATAAGCTGTTGATGAAGCTTGGAGAGGCTGAATTAGCACGTATCTGCACCTGCCATTCAAATGGGACCTATAAGCCGCAGGATCTGGAGGAATACGGTCTTAAACCCGAGGACTTCTATGTCAGAACGATGGAGGAAAAGCTGATATTCATATCTGACAACCTGGAATGCCATGGGGATATTGTCAGGCAGGAAGTGCGTCTTTCCGAGACCATAGCCCGTTATGAAAAAAGAAACCCTGAATTTGTGCCGGTTCTAAAATCCAAGCTGGAGGAATTTAAAGCCTTTGACAAAGAGATCCGAGATATCTCCAGCAGAAGCGTCTACGAAATACTTGGAATCTGAGTTTTTTTAAAGTTGTACAATGTATAAATGCATTCATCTCCTCATAAAGTCTAGGGAGGTGAGCGATATGGTTTTTATCAGTGTTAAGCGGAAGACTCTCGGATTTGTCGCTTTAATCGTTATACTGTGCCTTGTGGCAGTATCAATCTACAGTATTCTGAAAATTGCTGAAAACGAAAATAAATACCAGTCCATACTGGTGATGGCACGAATGTTCCAAGATACCGATTTTATTGCATATATTTCCGATCAGGAAGCCAAAGCTGAAAAACCGGTGATTGAGGTTTTTGATATCAGCAAGGGAGAGGTCATCTCAAAAACATCGGTCAATATTGAAATACAAAATGAGGTATTTCATTATATCAAAGCTGTAAAGACCCTATATACCAAGGTTATACCATTCCCTTCAAAAGGGTATATTATTCGGGTACCTTTTGAGAAACCTATGAATGTTAAAATAAAACTTTTAAACGATGTGGGAATAAAGACTCTGGATTCGGCTTTCATTATCCTAAGCGAAAAAGAGGCGCCTCTTTTGCTGGTTCTTGATGATCAGCACAGACCATACTTTTATACCTTTAACGCCAGTGTTCAGCCTCTTTTGGATTACGTGAAGCTGGAAATCCCGGAAAAATCGGCTGATGAACAGACTGGGGGAGAACCAGAGACCCCCGGGGAGGGCAGCGGAAGCTAAGGGTCTTTAGCAGAACTTTTGAAAAAGGCAGTCCTTCGGGGCTGCTTAAATTTTATTGTCCGCGGTAAGGTAAAAAAGCTTGCAGCATTTTAAACAAGAAAAATTGTAAAAGATAGTTGAAAAAAGTCTGGCTATGAAGTATAATACAAAAGTATCCTTTGGGGCTATAGCGCGGCTGGAAGCGCAAGCTGTCGGCTGGCAAGTCTTAAGGGAGACCAGGAAAATTGAAGATGCCGGAAAATCGTGCATAGAAAATTTTCCAATATATGGGGGTGTAGCTCACCTGGGAGAGCGCTTGAATGGCATTCAAGAGGTAAGGGGTTCGATCCCCCTCATCTCCACCAAGATAGGGTGACAAACCTGTTTTTCAAGAAATAGCTTGAAATCAAGGTTTGTCGCCTTTTTTGTTATCAGAAATCTGAATATGAAGGAGAGCAGATCAAACCTAAATTCCCGTAAAAATATACTATACAGAAAGTGTATTGAGCCAAGTAAACAAATTATCCGTGGATAAGCCACAGGCATTCAGAATATTTCTTTGCTTCTTTGTAATAGGTGATAAGAGCCTTTTAAATAAAAACACAAGGAAGCTTTACATCATGCACTGGCTTTCACTGGTAGTGTAACTTTTGGTATTAATCCAATGAATAATAAAGTTTAACGCAAGTCCTATATTTCCAACCTGACAATGATTTGATGCATGTTCTTCTTTTGTAAAAACACGTCCTTCAATGCTTCTGGTATTTACAAGAGCCTTAAATTGGCGATCGTACATCCTAATCGGTATAATGTGATCCTCGGTTCCGGCCAGAAGAAGCACATCTTGTGATACTTTATCTGAGATGTTTTTTGAGCACTTATATCTTCTCATGATTTTTAGGTAATCGAACGGAGTATCGGCTCCATATGTATACATCATCTGGTCGTAAATCCATTTTTCCATTTCTTTTCCCCGCATCTGCCTATGTGCAATACTATTTATGATTTCTTTCGCATTAATTGATACAAGAGCGTTGATTATATGATACTTAAGCATTCCGCTTCTTCCCATAACGCACTCGAAGAAATCATATACCACATCCCAAGCAATGACACGTTTGATTCTCTTTTCAAATGCGGCAGCGCGCAGAGCAAAATATCCACCTAAAGAAATACCGATAAGCGTTACATTTTCCAGCTTGAAATAATCCATCACTGCCTTTGTGGGTTTTTCCCATTCATGTGTCATCTTTATATTGTACTTCTGCAAAGGGTCACCTTGCCCGGGCCCCTCAAACATAATGACTTCAAACCCTTCATCAACAAGTCCCCTGACAGAGAGGTAGAACTCTTCTACAAATGAATCACCGCCTCCATGAACGACCACCGTTCCTTTTTCGGTTTTGTCGGACTTAATTCGTATAGCTTTCAGAAAACCGCCTGGATATTCAATTTCATGACGTTCAATCTTATCGGCTTCCAATGCTTTATAAAAGAGTAGCATAAACTGATTAAACAGCCGCTTTTTTTCAACATTGTCCCCAAAACAGAAAAATTCAGCAAACCGATAGTAAAACGCCGCGTTTAGGGTTCGTCCTTCACCAAGAGCTTTTTCCGCTAAACCGGTCATGACAACTTTGACATCTGCATACTTTTTAATATTCTGCGCTGCTTCCATCATTTCTTCCATAGGACATTGGTTAATTAACGCCCGGTTGAACTGAAAGTTAAGACCAATGTCATCATGGAAATGAAAATAGCCTACCGGCATCTTGGATTGTAATTTATTAGTCATAATACCACCTCTTTCTATAATCACTAGTCTGCCGCTCTTTGTTTCATTTATCGGTGAACACTTCATCAAGCCAGTCGAATATCAGCGCACTTAAAAGCCCTGTGTTTTCCCCAAGGCAATGGGTGACGCCACCATCTTCAAACGAAGCTCATCTTTTTATTAGGATTTGATAAAGCCTGCATAAAATATTCTTCCATAGCCCTGCTTGCTGGATTTAAGTATTCACCATTACTGCATATGTTCAGCACAGGGCAGAATATTAACGAAGGGTCAAATTCAAATTCGTTGGTCTTACTTAACATGCCTGAAATGTTGTTGAGTGAAACACCATGTCTCCATGCCATGTTGTCATCAAGTCTTACTTTGTAGAATTGTCTGTGGGGGTCAACTACTTTTTCCATCTCTTGAAAAAACGCTGTTGTCCTTTCACTTATTTCCATTGAAACCTCCCTATACTAACCAGTTAGTTTAATTTGAATAAAAATTTCCCTCTTTCATAATAAATGAGCCCTCAAGTGAGTCTTTTTGAATGCCTGATAGAATTTTTCCTGTAACTCTTCTTCGCTGACTTGATATAAATCCTCCCATTGATCTTTGTATAAAGCATAGTTAAAAAAAGGAGCTAATCCCGTAAAAAATTCCATTATCAGCATTTCCTGACGATCTTCAGGGAAATGAAGCCCTTGGGCTACATATTTTTTTCGTAAGTTTTCAATCTCTGCATTAATGATCAGATTACCTAATTCCATAACGACAGATATCTTTGTCTTAGTTTTGGCTGATTCTGCAATAGCAACTTTTATTATGTTTCTCTTTTCTGTGATAAAGTGAATATATGTATCAAACAGTTTTTTATAATTATCCCCAGTGCAAACGTTTGGCGTTCCTTCCATACATTTTATAAGCATCTTTTTTGCATCTTCAACAAGATTTAAAAAAAGGGTATCCAATATTTCATCCTTACTTTTGAAATAGTAATAAATAAGAGCCTTGTTTACACTGGCTTCTTTTGCGATATCATCCACTCTTGCTCCATCAAAACCAACATTTGAGAAGATTTCTTCCGCAACAGACAATATTCTCGCCTTTGTTTCTATAGAATTTCTTCTATTCATAATAAACGTCTCCGAAAACTAACCGTTTAGTTAATTATATTTTGACAGATGATTTTTGTCAAGTGTTTGTTGGGGTATCTTTTTCAATAGGGAGATTATTCGGCATCGGTGGCTAAATAAAAATAATCAGGCTATTGTCACTGATACCGCAAAAGGAATTGCTAAGAACTACTCACAAATTCAAGCTGATACACATGAAGCTTTCCTTGCTAAGCTTTTAGCAATGGAGGAAGCTCGTGAGATCAACCACAAGAGCTTGCTTTTAAAGCAGGCACAATTTGATGTTTTAAAGACCTTTGGCGATTTTAGATTTGAGAAGATGAGCATTCCAAACAGTATTGATGTTGGTGTTCTAAAAACCGCCTCCTTTGTTGACAAAAAGGGAAATTTAATTCTTTATGGTTCAGTGGGCTTAGGCAAAACTCATCTGGCAACTGCAATAGGCGTTGAAGCCTGTAACCGTGGTAAGAGGGTTCGATTTTTTCGCACATCTTCATTTGTCAACCAGCTGCTGGATGCAAAAACGGAGGGAAGTTTAAGACGCTTCTTTAAACAATTGAGCAAAACAGATTTAATTATTTGCGATGAGTGGAGATTTATTCCTTTTGAAGAAGAAGGCGCACAACTTCTATTTCAGGTGATTTCAGAGTGTTATGAACGAAAAAGCTTGATAATCACTACAAATCTGGAATTCAGCAAATGGAACGGAATTTTTTACGACGAAAAGCTCACCAGTGCTATTATTGACCGAATTATTCATCATAGCCACCTTATTGTATTTGAAGGTACAAGTAGCCGCCTAGAAAACTCCATGATAAAATCAAAATAAAAAATTACACCTATTATTTACAGATTTAGATTGCCAGGGTGCTGCACTTTTCTTGTCATTTTGATGCATTTCTAATTGACAAAACACAATGCAAATTTAAAGTATAAGTTCGGAAACAGACATTTCTGGGCGGAAGGTTATTATGTGAGTACAGTTGGACTTAATGAAGCAACCATAAAAAAGTATATCGAAGAACAAGAAAAGAATGACATTATGGTGGATAAATTAAGTGTAAAAGAATACGAAGACCCCTTCAGGGGTAGCAAGTAATACGTTCGTCCCTTTAGGGGCGGCAAAAGAGGCAAAGGCCTAGTGGCTTGAACAAAAGTGAAAGCCAGCGCCTTTAGACGCTGGCCGGTAACAGCGGCTTATAGCCGCAGACCGAACCACCCGTTTTACGGGTGGCGGCGATTATAGGCTTGACCAGATCATTCTCCATGGCGCGCAACGTCATTCTATCGGTACGGCTGACACCATATCACGGTCCAAGGCGGCATCCTGTTTTGTGTATTTTCTCTCTCTATGGCATTTTCAAAACTTCATGGTTTTGCCGTTCCTATGCAAGAAATCTGATAGCCCAATTTGCCGCGATCCGTCGAATGCCGAAATGCGGGCGATTGTAACACCTTTTTCACCCCATTGTCCAACCACCGAAAAGGCCATTTTATCGTATCCAAAACCGAAAGCGCCTGTCTGCGTTTGACTGGAGGTGATCGTATGGGCTATTTTACATCCCTCTACTCCTCGGAGCTGCCTCACCGGGCGGTGACCGTGTATATGTATCTGCGTGACCGATGCGACAAGGACGACAAATGCTACCCGGCGATTGGTACCATCGCCGCGGAACTGAAGCTGTCCCGAAGTACCGTTAAAAAAGTCATTGCCGACCTGATCCAGTGCGGGCGGCTCCGCAAGGAGCAGCGGTGG
>DOHN01000143.1:10245-10639 GCA_003535195.1 Ruminiclostridium sp. | reverse complement strand
CTCGTTCAAAGGGACAGATTGTGGACTGGGGTTCAGATGCAAGGCGGACGGCGAAAGCTGTCCGCCCTGTTCTGTCTTATGCAATGTGTTCTTGCTCGCCATTTTCTTCTGCAGGCTGGACGTTATCCATAATGCCAACATCCCGATAGACGATTCGTATTGCCTGTTCTGCCGTGCGAGAGTATTTAGTGCTCTTTTCGCCTACCTCAATCCGGGAGATAAACAGCCGCAGGATTTCGGGAGTCAGCTCTTGTATCTCGGTATACCGCTTAGCCTTGTCAATGAAGGCATCCACGTTGGAGGAGGAGTCCATCAGCTTTTGCAGTCTGGCTTCCTTGGTGGGAATAGAAACCCTGAGAGATTTCTGCTCATCATTGTAATCGGCGGACAGCAT
>DOHN01000143.1:9807-10098 GCA_003535195.1 Ruminiclostridium sp. | reverse complement strand
TCATTGGTCACCCGCCCCAGCACATTATCTTCATAGAGTCGTTTGAATAGTGCTGTCAGCTCCGCATCTCTGCGTCTTGCTGCATCCAGCTCTCTTTGCAAACCGGTTATCTCCCTGCGAAGCTCCACTGAGTTTTTGCGGTTGATATACTCTGCAAAGAGGGTTTCTTTTTGTCTGGCGAAATGGGTGACTCTGCGCAGGTCATCAAGGATGATATGAATCAGGTCTTGCTCACGGATGTAATGGGAGGAGCAAATGTCCTTGCCCTTTTTCTTGTAGGTATAGCACATG
>DOHN01000143.1:4594-9684 GCA_003535195.1 Ruminiclostridium sp. | reverse complement strand
TTCTTGTAGGTATAGCACATGAAATTATTTTTAATGGCATCCATGGTGTGCGCCCTGTGCAGAACGAGCGGCTTTCCGCAGTCGATGCAGTACACCAATCCAGAAAATAAATTAGGATCTTCCATCTGCTTGGGTGTGCGCTTTTTACGCTGTCGAAGCTCCTGCACCATATCCCACTGCTCCTGCGTAATCAATGCCTCATGTGTGTTCTCAACCAGAATTTGCTCAGATTCATCATGGTAAACAGCCTTTTTGTTCTTGTAGGATAATGTGGTGGTTCGCAGTCCCGGCATATGCCCGAGGTAGGTTCTGTTGTTTAAGATGGCGGTCACGGAGCTTGACGTCCAGCGATATGGCATGGTGGTATCCAGCGATTTGTGTGATGCTCCGGTCTTACGGTAATAGTAATTGGTTGGATTGAGCACCTGCTCCTGGGTGAGAATCCGGGCGATTTGATTGGGGCCTTTACCTGCGGCGCATAACCTGAAGATGCGTCTGACCACCTCTCCGGCTTCCTCGTCAGGAACGATACCCTTGCGCACCGTTTCATCCCTGCGATAGCCATAGGGGGGCCTGCCGCCAAGGATTTCGCCACGCTCAGCCTGCATTCGCTTCACCGCACGCACCTTTTTACTGGAGTCTTTCGCATGAAGTTCGTTGAACCAGTTCCTCATGGGCGTGAAATCATTGCTGCTTTCGTACAGGCTATCTACGCCGTCATTGATGGCGATAAAGCGGACGCCGCAACTTGGGAATACCAGCTCGGTCAGCCTGCCAACCTCCAAATACTCTCGGCCTAAACGGGACAGGTCTTTGACGATAAGGGTTTCCACTTGTTCATTTTCAATCAGAGCCATTACCTCGTTCCAAGAAGGCCGATTGAAGTTGGTGCCTGAAAATCCATCGTCATATAGGAACTTCGTGTTGCAAAAGCCGTTTTCCTGTGCGTATTTCTCCAGCATATGCTTTTGGTTAACGATGCTGTTGGAGTCGCCCTTGATGTCATCCTCTTGACTAAGTCTTGCATATAAAATTGTATATCTTTCTTGGTTTGCCATAGTAAATCCTCCTATTCTTGAGGCAAACCGGTACGGTACTACACATCATACTGCACCGACTGCCGCAAGTCTATCGCATTCACGCAATATGCGCTTCTTTTTTCAGCTCGCTATCAATCAGCCCCAGAAGTTTATCCGTTGGCGTGCAGTCGGTATCTGCGGGAAATACTGAGCAGATACGAAAGCGGCGTTCTTCTATCACCATGGTGCGCTGTGCGATGGTTTGATCGGTGCCAAAGAACACAGTGGCATCATCGAAGCAGGGGGCGAGCTTTCCCTTCGCTTCTTCCTCATGGGCAACACCAGCTGTTTCGTAGGCACCGAGGATGCCGGTGTTTAAATAATGGCGCGCGATTTTTTGTTCTCTGTCCATAGCGTTCCTTTCTCCTTGATAGGGGTTATATGATCTGTACATATTCCTGCTCCTGCTCCCCGGAAAGCTTGTGACCCTGTGCAAGCTTTTTCAGGGCTTCTCGCTGGCGCTGCTTGCTGTCCGTCCAAGTCTGTGGCGGAATGGCCGGCGGAACATTTGCCGTGCTCTCCAGATTCTTGCCCAACGATATGATGTCACTTGTTAAACAGCCTGTCTGCTCTATTTGTCCAAGCCAGCCTTCCGGCGGCTCCGGTGTCAGAGGGGTGAAACCATGCTCGGCACGGTAAGCGAATAGTCTTTCAAAATTATCCTTGAGATAGGTCTCATCATGAAGGCTGCGGTCACGGCAGCTTTTGCCCTCCGGGGTGGTGAACAGAATATACTTGTGGTGATCCCATCGGACAGAATAGCCTTCGTATTCCATATTCTGAATAAAGCTGTCCTTGTCTGTTGAGTAGAGCAGGGCTTCCTCAATGGCCTTGATGAGAGCAAACTTCCAACTTTCTCCACGCTCTGCAGCACGGTATTCGCCAGGTGTCAACCTGCGTTTTTTCTTTCTGCCATCATAAGGCTCCAGTACAGATAAGCCGTGCGCCATACAGATTTGGTCATTGGCCTGCCGCATTTCTTGGATGGAAGTAGGCGGCAGATGCAGCTTCTTTCCATCCTTGAAGCTGACCGAATTGACGATAATGTGGGAATGCAGGTTGTCTGTATCATTGTGGGTGGCCACTACACACTCGTAATTAGGAAACAGCTTTTCGGTAAGTTCTCTTGCTACCTCATTTGCTTGCCATGGTGTGATTTTCTCCTCCTCCGAGAAGGACTGGACAAAATGGTAGAAGCAGACATCGCCTGTTTTTTTGAATTTCTCCTTGGTAGTCATCATTTCGAGGTAGCTGGTATAGGGCAAACAGTTGACGCCGCTCTCCACTCTGCCACCATCGAAGCCAACCTTATGGCCTTGAAGCACATAGGAAAGTGCGCCCAGCATCCGTCCGCAGGACTGCTTTTTGACTTTGATTCTTGTGAAGGTTGCCATCAGACCACCTCCAGCAATCTTTTTAAGCTCGGCGTAAATATCGCCATAGGCATCGGTGAGTTTTTCGATCTGGCTGGGATAGCTTCTACCCTGGTGGGAGAGAATGGTCAGCTGATTGAGGTTTCTGCCCTGTGCCTTTAATTCAGAAAGCACACCGTCCAGACCATCAATGACAGTAATCTCCTTGTCCAAAGCGCAGGCAGTAAGGTAATCCGTAACGGTTAAGTTTGCTCGTTTCGCTTTGGCTTTTATTTTCTTCAAGTCAGCCGAACTGACTCTGAATGCGTAGGTTTTATCTTTTTGCTTTTTCATACAACGCTCCTTTCCGTGACTCGGGGTGTGGGGCAGCGCCCCGCCTATTGCGACCGGCGTATAGCCGGACGCTTTGCTTGCCCCTCCCAAGGGGAGGGTTTCTGTAGTCTCAGCCCTTGAATTTCTATCTAAAAATCAATGATTTTTTAAACTTGAGCAATAACTTGTCACATTTCGCTTTTTATTGGCAATGGTGTACTTAGCCTGCTCTCCCCTCCAAAGGCTCACACAGGGGCAAACAGGGGGCAACAGAGGGCGGATTATCCATCCCTGACAGTGCTGACGGCAAAGACGGCAAGTTTGGGGAGCATGATGCTGCCGTCACATCGTCATTGCCGTCATAGCGGAGAGTGAATTCCCGCCTTTCAAAGGTGCGGTTTTCACTATAGTGGATATTATTTTCATTGAGATATGCCATGTGCTTGATAATTTTCTTTTTCAGTACCGCCGGACTACACTCTAATTTCAAGCTTTCAGCCAGCTCGGTTGCTGTGCCTGTAAACGAGGTAACAGATTTCATAAAGTCAGAAAGAAGAAATATTTCGTCCGGAATGATAAGTTGCGCTATTTCAACAGACGTTATCAGCTCCCAGAGGAATGTTTCCTTGTTGAACTCCAAGAACAATTCCCTTTGTTCAATATCTCTGCCGGTGCAGATGAGGGTTGCGGTATTTTCGGTGCGCTTCTCTCTTTGCAGAACAAAATTACCATCCGCACCGCCCGCAATTCCTGTAGTGCCGGAAATCATATTAAGTGGATCATTGTCAGAGGTTTTTCTTAGATGATGAACCAACACAATGGCAAGCTGATTTTTATCTGCGATCTGCTTGAGGGAATTGATGTCATCATAATCAGCGGCATAGAGATTTACATTTGAGGAAACGGTTTTGCGAACCTTTTGCAGAGTATCGATGACAATCAGCCCTGCGTCGGGGTACTCCTTTAGAAAATTCTCAATCTGCATTTCAAGTCCACTGCCGATTGCTTCACTCATAATGGCAAAATATAATGTTGGTGGTGCTTCATCCGTAATTTCAAACAGCCTGCTTTGTATTCGTGTAAAGCTATCTTCCAGACAAAGATACAAAACTTCACATTTGTGAGTTTCAAACTCCCATACCTTTTCACCCTTTGCTACCTGTAAGCAAATCCATAGCACCAACCAACTCTTACCGATTTTCGGCGACCCTGCAAGAACATGTAGACCTTGGGGCATCAATTCGCTGACGATAAATTTCAGCGGCTCCATGGGTGTGGTCATTAAAGTTTCCGCATCCATGGTTTCTAATTTCTTTGGCATTGTATAACCACCTCTTTTCTTTTTTGGTACTTTCATTGTAGAAAAGATTGTGGTATTCTTATATCGTGAAGTAAAAGAATTTTATTTAATAAAAATCAATTCTTTACAAGGAGGGCGTATGGAAATTACCTATCCTTTTGCCAAGGTCTTTACCGACAGTACCAACAAGTTGAATGTATTTTTCCTCCACGACAGTCAGCACATCACCTTTGAGCAGATAGGCGATATAGGAACCGGCATTGTGGATTTTTGTGAGTTTGATTTTTCGGAACTCCAGGAAAAAATAAAGGCACTGGAGACCGTAGAAGTCACCAATGCCAATTTTGACGATATGAAAAAGGTATACTGGAACACTGTGGATCTACTGAAAGAAAAACACAGCTATATCCATTTCTTTTTAAACGGTGATTTGCTGCGCAATTTCTATAACGCTGACAGGTCAGAATACGATAAGGCCAGCTATGCAAATTTTTTATTTCAATGCTACATTAATCTGCAGGCTGCCTATGCTGAGGCACTTGAGTTTTGCTTAAGCAACGAGATATTGCCTGAATACACCTTGCCAGAGCGCTATGTAATGTTTTGCAATCTCTATCCAGGTTTCACACAGCATACTTTGCGTTCCATGTATGGGATTGCGCCGGTTGCCAACGGGCGGTTTGACACAAGTAAACTGATTTCCTTTAACGACCCTGATGAAGTAGACACGCGAAAGGTATTGCAGAACATTCATCGGGACAGCGAGCACTCGGTGAGCATGTGGCAATATTTTGCCATTCAGAGTTTGGAGGAAATGTTCTATCTGGAATTTATGGAGATGATCAAAAGGGGTATCCGTATCAAACGGTGTGGACTGTGTGACCGGTACTTTGTTCTGGCAGATAAACGCAAACGGGATTACTGTGACAGAATTTACGAAGTCAAACGCACCTGCAAGCAGATCGGGGCAAAACAGAAATTTAACCAATCTGTAGAACAGGATAGCTTTTTACAGGAATTTCAGCG
>DOHN01000143.1:0-4465 GCA_003535195.1 Ruminiclostridium sp. | reverse complement strand
AGCTTTTTACAGGAATTTCAGCGAATCTACAACCGAATGTATTCTCGCTACTACCGCATGGATGCCTGGGACAGCGACCGCCAGACCAATAAGCTAACTGAAGATGAGTTTAAAGCTTGGGCGGATGTGGCTTCTAAGGCACGGCAGGAGTACAAGCGGGGGAAAATTAGTGGTGAGGAAATGCTGGCGAGGGTACGATTAGATTAATGGCAGAAAAAGAACAGGGACAGAATGTTCTGTACGGGCCTTCGCCTCAATGTTGAGTTATAATCTCTATTTCGTATTTTATCCAACAAAACAGAACTTTCCGTTGACAAATCGGGGTCAGATGCGTTAGACTGACTCTAAGGTCGGATATATCCGACCTTAGAGAGAAGGATTGAATATGGAAAATTTGAAATTATTTGATGCCGAATACCGTTTTATGAACGTTTTATGGGAGCATGAACCGGTGAACTCTACCGAGCTTGTACGGCTTTGTCTCGACCGTTTCGAGTGGAAGAAATCCACCACGTATTCTATGATCAAAAGACTCAGTGAGCGCAGTGTTCTGAAAAACGAAAATGCTATTGTGATGGCTTTGGTAAAAAAAGAAGATGTACAAAAATACGAGAGCGAAGTTTTGCTTGAAAAGACTTTTGACAACTCGCTGCCAGTGTTTCTAACAGCTTTTTTGCGAGATAAAAAACTCTCTAAAAGCGAATCTGAAAAGCTCAAAAAAATGATTGAGGAGGCTACAAAATGATCAATTTGTTTATTGCCATTCTCAACATGAGCCTTATCGCATCTTTTGTTGCGCTGGGTGTTATTTTAATTCGCATTCCACTGAAAAAGGCACCAAAGGTTTTTTCTTATGCTCTTTGGGCAGTCGTTCTTTTCAAATTGCTTTGCCCTTTTACGATTGAAACGACGTTGTCCCTTGTCCCTGTGAAAGCCGAGCCTGTACCGCAGAATATCATATATTCTCAAACTCCGTCCATCGACAGCGGTATTTCATTTGTGGATAATTCCATAAATCGGGCGATTAAAAATACTGTTCCTCCTGCAAACCCTGCTACAAGCATAAACCCAATGCAGATTATTTTGTTTGCTCTCTCTTGCATATGGCTTGCAGGTATCGCGGTGCTGCTTTTGTATTCCCTTGTATCCTACTTTCGTTTGAAATACCGTGTGCGTATGGTAATTCCCGTGCGGGAAAATATTTATGAAACTGACCGGATAAAAACAGCCTTTGTGTTGGGTTTTGTGCATCCGAAAATTTATGTGCCTGTCGGTCTTTCCGAGCAGGAGATTGACTATATCTTAAAGCACGAGCAAACGCATATCAGACGGCGCGATTATCTTATCAAGCCGCTTGCTTTTATTGCGGTTTGTGTCCATTGGTTTAATCCTGTAATATGGTTTTCATATTATCTTGCCATGCGTGATATGGAGCTTTCCTGCGATGAGAGTGTTCTAAAGCATTATGGCAGTGACATTCGCCGTGATTACTCCAACTCGCTGCTGTCACTTTCGGTAAAGCAAAGCGGTCTGATCTCTCCGCTTGCTTTTGTTGAAACCGGAGTGAAAGACAGAATCAAAAATGTGCTGAACTATAAAAAGCCCGCCGTTTGGATAAGCGCTGCGGCAATTACGGCGGTTGTTGTGGCGGCGGTTTTATTACTCCCCAATGCTGTGCAGGACCCAAAGGATATTTCTGATGAACAAATCATTGAAGCGATAAAAAATACCGCCTACTTTTGTTATGGCGAGTTATCGGGAGGATTTTCCGATGTCAGTCAAATCCCTGTCGGCAATCTCTTTAATTTATATGCCTCCACAAAAGAAGTGCAGGATAAGATGAATGCCCTGACATCGTCGGAACATTATGCCGAAATCCCGATGACAGATTTCAAGGCCTTTGTGCAGAAGTCTTTCGGCAATTATCAATTTGCTCCCGAACAGTTTGAAGAACAGCTTTCGGGCAGGGTGCGTTTTAACAGCACGGATACCGAAAAGAAAGTGATTATGCTTGCCGGAATAAACGGCGGCGTTCTTTGGCCCGGTGCGGTGCCATACGGCATTACTTTAGAGAATGTTGCAAAAGACCACGGCAGGATAAAGGTTACGGCAACAATCCACACCACGTATGATAATGTAAACATTGACGGTTATTATAAGGTGGAAATGCAACTTTTAGAAACAAAAGATGGATACAACTATGTGTCATACATAAGAAATGAACTGTCAGATGAACTGTCAGAAAATATCACGCTCGAATACTCCGATGAGAGCGGAGTCTATACGGAGAATTATATTAAGAAGACTACAGGTGATTCGGTGACATTGCTTACTGAAGACGGCAAAGAAATTATTTCCGGCGAGGATGTTATCCCTTTGCCTTATGTCTATGCGGTAAAAATAAACGGCAAATACGATCTGCGAGACAAGGTGACTCATGCAAAGGTGTCAAACATTTCTTACGACGAAATTTTCTGTGAAAAATACCCTGACGGAAGGCTTTCCACAAGAATCATGAAAGGCCGGGCAGGCAAATACTGGGGACTTATCAGCGCAGACGGGAAAACCCTCACAAATCCGCAAAACCAAACCTTTGAGGACATTCAGATTGCAACCTACGAAGAGGTGTGGCCAATCATTCCCGTGATAGAAGACGGCAAATACGGTGCGATAGATTACAAGGGCAAAGTGGTTATAAAGGCTGAATGGGGTTACCTTGCAATGGATGTCTACAATATTCCTAATACGGTCTTTGTTTTTGACGGCAGCAAATGGGGTGGCATAAAGCTTGATAAAAACTTACTGGCCTCAGCCGTTGATTATAGTTTGACACCGCCGGAGTGGTTTGTTGAGAATTATAAGCAGACGCTTTTGGCCCAAGCCTCGGTAGATAGTGCGCAGCTTGCAAGTATGTTCGATTTTGCGATCAAATATCGTTTTGATTATATACCGTTTTTTGCCGAAGGCAATGCGCCACAAAGCAGCGGTGCGTACCTTTTTTATGCTTTTGCAATCAATTTGGACAATTGGGGCACCGACAAAGGCACAATGTCAAAGACGTATGTTGAAAACGTTATTAAGACACACTTTGAAGCAAAAACCATCGTTCACGAAGCCTTGAGTAAGGGGTGGAATTTTGATGGAGAAAACTACACCGCTGTCCCATCGGGTATTAGAGATAAACCTATTTATGTGCTTACAGGTCTTAAGGTAAGCGTCAAAGACGGGAAAACTGTTTATGAAGTCGCGTTGGATTATTGCAACTTGGCAAACGGAAATATAGCAAGTGACGGAGATATGGTAAAGATCAGGGAGGAAATATCGAACGGCGATTATTCTTCTCTGGTTTCATTGCAGAGGGAGACCTTTACATATTATCTGGGCGATAACGGTGAGCCAGTATTTATCGCGCACGTAATGACCGACCGCCCTGAAATGAAATGGTATTATCAAATGTTCAGAAATGACGCTGCCTTTAGGATTCTTGGCAGCAAATCAGGCGACATTACCGACGACCAGATGGCAACCTATGCAATTTTGAAAATGGATCATTACAGCTACGAAGACGGCAATACCAAAGAAGAATATAACGCCATTACTCAAAAACACTTCGGTCGGAATATTGCAAATTTCAACAATGGTTCAACTGAAACAATACCGGGCACAAATAAAATCCGGGCGACAGGCTGGAGCTATAACAACGGCATGTATGTGATTGTAAAGGATATCCGGGATAACGGCGATGGCAGTATGACAGGCGATTTTTACTGCGTAGATATTTCCGATTCCCATTGGACAGGTAAAACCGGAGAGTTTGAAGAAGCGGAAAGCGCATTGTTAAATGGCGATATTTCTTCTTTTGCTGACTGCGATATCAGTATTAAGAGGGTTGTTTTTGAAGTAAAAACAGAAAACGGAAAGCAGTACTTTAAGTACCGCAGCGTAAAAAATCTTGAAGAAAATGTAAAATCAATCGTTTTGTACAGTAAGTAATTCATGCAATCAGAGTGGCCGCTATTGTTCTAAAAGAGGCTAAATACCCGCGAAAACAAACTGTTTTTGCGGGTATTTAGCTGAATTGGTGGAGACTGCTCTGGGTCGAACGGATATCAAGCCATATGACCGCAGGAGAGGAATTTTGGTTGGGCAGAAAATTTACTCTCTCGGGAGCGTGGAGTGCTCACAATACTCCATCAAACAAAAGCAGACGACCAGCCATATTATCTTGGCTGGCCGTTTACTTTTCTTGTTGCCCCATACCGGTTACCCCTCGGTTCAGTAATTGTCCCTATGGGTGATAACCCTTGTGTTTACTGGGTTTGACATGGTAGCAACACCGGAAAACTCTGCTACCGGCGCTGCTACAGCTGCTACTGAAAATCTCAATATGAAGGGAGGAAAAGTATATGAACCATATCAGAGTGATTGGCATGGTGGATGCCGAGAGCGAAATCACAAAACAGAG
>DOHN01000109.1:7975-10617 GCA_003535195.1 Ruminiclostridium sp. | reverse complement strand
AACCCGCCCACCGAGCGGAAAATACAGCGGCTCTTCCGGAACGAGGCCATTACGCGCATGATTAAAAGATGCAATGATTTTGGTGCGGGCGGGGTGGCCGTTGCCATCGGTGAATTGGCCGACGGCCTTGATATCAATCTTGATGCAGTGCCCAAAAAGTATGAAGGATTAGACGGCACGGAGCTTGCCATATCTGAATCTCAGGAGAGGATGGCCGTGGTCGTTTCTCCCGAAAATGTTGATAAATTTATTCTGGAAGCCCGCCGCGAGAATCTCGAGGCCACAAAAGTTGCCGTTGTTACAGATTCCGGGCGCCTGCGCATGAGCTGGCGGGGCAAAAATATCGTGGATTTAAGCCGGGACTTTCTGAATACAAACGGAGCAAGCCAGAGCACCACAGTAAGAGTAAATGGGGCTGATCTGTCTGAAAATATGATTGAAAAGCTTTCACCCGAAATAGAGGCCTGCCGCAAGGACCCCAAAACGGCATGGATCCAGAATCTTCAAAGGCTGAACGTATGCAGTCAGAAAGGATTGGTTGAACGCTTTGACAGCACCATTGGCGGCGGTACCGTACAAATGCCCTTCGGCGGCAAATATCAGCTGACGCCTACTGAAGGAATGGCCGCGAAGTTGCCCGTTCTAAGCGGAAGGACTACAACGGGAACAGTGATGACCTTTGGCTATAACCCCGAAATCTCTAAATGGAGCCCCTTCCATGGCGCCGTTTACGCAGTGGTGGAATCCCTTGCCAGGCTGACGGCCATGGGCGGTGATTATAAAAAAGCGCGGCTGACATTCCAGGAATACTTTGAGAAGCTGGGAAAGGACCCGGAGAAGTGGGGAAAGCCATTCTCAGCGCTATTGGGTGCTTTTTGTGCACAAATGGCTCTGAAAGTCGCCGCCATAGGCGGTAAAGACAGTATGTCAGGGACCTTTAAGGAACTTCATGTGCCGCCGGCTCTAGTCTCCTTTGCGCTGGCCCCGGCAGATGTGACACAGCTTATTTCTCCGGAATTTAAAAGATCCGGCAGCAGGCTGGTATTAATTACCCTTACGAAAGACGAGCTCCTTCTTCCGGATTTCCAGAGCCTGGAAACCAATTTTCCCCGCTTGACCAGGCTTATTCATGAGAAAAAGGTCATATCGGCGTCCGCCCTGAAAGCGGGGGGCCTGGCGGAGGCAGTATGCAAGATGGCCTTCGGAAATGGTATTGGCGCTGAGCTTGAACCAATGAGCTTCGATCGGATTTTTGGTCTGGATTACGGCTCTGTTCTGGCAGAAATACCGGAGGAATTTGATGAAGCCGAACTGTTTGACGGACTGGATTATATACCGGTGGGCAGGACTATTTCCGAGCCGGTCATAAAAACCGACGGTATGGTGATCCCCCTTGAGATGTTGGCTCAGGCATGGCAGGGGACACTGGAGAAGGTGTTCCCCACAAAGACTGATGGCAGTGCTGAAAGGGTCCATTGTATTACCTATCTGTCGGGATCGGTTTTAAAGGGGCAATCCCAAATTGCCAGGCCGCGGGTATTTATTCCCGTATTTCCCGGTACCAACTGTGAATATGATTTAAAGCGGAAATTTGACCAGGCAGGGGCGATGACAGAGGTTTTCGTTTTAAAAAATCTGACAGCTCAGGAAATTGATGATTCTATTCAAGAGATGAAAAAGCGTATAAAGGAGAGCCAGATCATTATGATTCCCGGCGGCTTTAGCGCAGGGGACGAGCCGGAAGGATCGGGTAAATTTATTGCCACCGTTTTCCGCAACCCCTATCTGAGTGAGGCGGTAATGAATTTGATCCATCAAAGGGACGGACTTATACTGGGTATTTGTAACGGGTTCCAGGCTCTTGTTAAGCTGGGATTGCTCCCCTATGGGGAAATCCGGCCCCTGGATGAAACCTGTCCGACGCTGACCTTCAATACCATAGGACGGCATCAATCGGCCCTGATTCAAACCCGAGTCGCATCGAACCTTTCACCCTGGCTTGCACAGGCGAGGGTCGGCGATATTCATACCATTGCAATTTCACATGGTGAAGGAAGATTTGTGGCCAGTGAACCGATGCTTCGGGAGATGGAGCTCTCGGGCCAGATCGCCACTCAGTATGTGGATCTGGAGGGCAATCCCGCCATGGATATCCGCTATAATCCCAACGGGTCGGTTTGGGCCATTGAAGGAATCACCAGCAAGGATGGCAGGATATTCGGGAAAATGGCACACGATGAACGGTATACTTCCGATACTTTCCGGAATGTTCCGGGCAGCAAGGATCAGAAGATCTTTGAATCCGGGGTGGCTTACTTTCTGTGAGGCGTTCTGCGGGGCGCCTTAAACAGCATATAGTGGTGATAGGAAACCGTATGGCGAAAACAGGCAAGATGGATGTATTTCTATTGACCTTATCCTTTTTTATGATAATGACTCTTTTGATCAGCGGGTGTTCGCGTTCGCCGGTGCCCGGCATCGTAAACCCGTATGTACCGTATACCTATGATCAAATGGCAGAAGAAAGCCGGAAGCTTAGCCAAAAATATCCGGATATCCTTTCGCTTGGCAGCATCGGAAGCTCTGTGGAAGGCCGGGATATTCTTTTGATAATGCTTGGCACAGGGGAGAAAAAAGTTGTT
>DOHN01000109.1:5054-7794 GCA_003535195.1 Ruminiclostridium sp. | reverse complement strand
GAGGAATATGCCAGAGCCTTTACCGAAACGGGCACTTTCGGACATTATAATGTGAAAGACCTGTTAAGCAAAGTTACCTTATATATTGTTCCCATGGTTAATCCCGATGGGGTGAATCTGGTGAACGGCGGGTTGGAAGCCGTTTCAGATCAGGAAGCGGTGGAGGCCATGACCATGGTTCGTCCAACCTACAGGGAATGGAAGGCCAATATCAATGGTGTGGATTTAAACCGGCAATATCCTGCCTGCTGGGAAGAAAAATATGATGATATAGGAAAACCAGCCTCTGAGAATTTCAAGGGCAGCGCTGCGGCCACTGAGCCGGAGGTTCGGGCCATGATGCAGCTTTCAGGAGATCACGAATTTATTCTGGCGGCCTCCTTTCATACAAAAGGGGATGCCATATACTGGGCAGATTCGGGTACGGTGAAACTGATCCCCGGGGCTGAGGCCATGTCCAAAAGATTGTCCTCTCTGACAAGATACAAGCGTATGCCAATTTCAGAAGAGCCCTCGGTTTATGGGGCGGGGTATGAAAACTGGTTCCGTCTTGAATTTAAACGCCCGGCCTTCTGCATTGAATTGACACCCTACAATAAGACCGAACTCCCCCATGATGACAAAAAGTTTGATTCGCTGGTCTGGAACAGAGCCAAATTTATAGGCTTGTTTTTGGCTGATGAAGCGATAAAGAGATCCTCTCAAAATGGGGAAATTTAAGAAGAGAAGATCCTTATGAGCGTATAAAAAAGGCACGAGAGCTGTTCCCGTGCCTTTTTGGTATTTTACTATTTTATTCGTACACCAAAAATCTTCTGGGCATAGGAGCCTACCACGGCAATGTCGTTGTAGACCGAAGGGGAGCTTTCAATATTTCCGCCCAGGGAGACCTTATCCAAATCCTCCCCGGTCATGGGATCGAAAAGGTGCATATAGCCGCCGTAATCGCAGAACAAGCCATAGGTCTTGCCGTCCTCACTTTTTATGCCGACGGGCGAGCTCCAGCTGTAGTGGTCTAAATGGCGGGACCAGATTTCCTCGCCCGTTTTCTTGTCCAGAGCGACGAGGGTTCCGTCTAATTCGCTTCCTGTAAAGCAGATGGGGACAATAATTCTGTCGGCAATGTCATCCTTGCCGATTAATGGGGTTCCCATAACCCCGCCGTTGATGTAATACCGGTAAAAAGCGGTATAATCTTTCTGCCAGACCAGTTCACCGGTCAATGCATTAAATTTGCGAATATTTGCCGGGGCTTTTGCGGCCTTTCCATTGGCGCAGCGCTTGTCCACTTCATTGGCCGTATACAGGAAAACGCCGTCCTCTTCTTCCTCAATGACAATGGAGCTGTCGGAGTCATCCTGAACATTGTAGATCCAGACGGGCTCCATTTTATTGATATCCAGGCACTGGAGAGTGCCGCCGTTATCCACAAAAAACATGAGGTTGCGGTAATAGGCCGGAGAGTTTTCAATGCCCTGATCACCGCTGTAAGAGGATTTGTAGCGGTATTTTGTAATTTTGGGAGACAGGGAAACCGTACCGCCTTTTGCATCAAATTTAGTGTTCAGTTTTATCTTATAGATGAGCCCGTTTTCACCGGCCTGAATCAGGGTATCGGTTTGCCGGTTTAAAACCGCAGACGAGTCCGTTGCGCCCCAGGACCGGTAGGCAATGGGATCCTTGCCGGGAAAAGAAAAGAGCTCCGTTTGGTCAATGAGATTATAGATCCTGTACTTAAACGAGGTCGAAGTGCCTGCCGTGCTATTGCTGTTCAGGCCCATGCCTGTATAGAACAGAGGATAGCCCCGGGGATCGACCATTCCGGTACCCTTAATGGAGAAACCTAATTTTATTTTAGGCCTCGTAGGCCTCCCGGATTCCAGGTCAAAAAAGTAAATATTGCCGTCCAATATGGGATAAATGACCTCGGTCAGATCTTTCTCCTTAAAATTCGGATCAATGTTCATGATACTTCTGATTTCTTCGGGCCAATGGATCAAAAGGGGCTGCCCTGTCCAGCCTGAACCGGGCCAGAAGCTGTTGGCGGCGGAAATGGCCCCCACTTGCTGCTCCCATATGATTTCCAGCTTCTTTTCCTTAATATCCCGCGAACCATAGGAGGGAGCATTCCGGTAATGGTTGCCCCTGAAAGCGGATACTCCTTCCAATTCGGAATAAGCCCTGTCCGAGGGAAACGCCAGCGTATATTCAGGTTTATACTCAACCACTTTATCGTTTTGGAATACCGAATAGGTAATAGAGCCGCCATCCTGGTATTTTTTTCGGTAAGTACCGGCAGACACGGCAGTTTTGTTGACTAAGGACGGGGGATCCGAAACATTCAGAACCAGCTTTTCAGGATCTGTAATCTCGGGAGGGGGAGTAGGCTTGGGAGTCTGAGTAGGGGTTTGAGATGCGTTAGTAGCTCCCGGGGCGCCGGTAGTGGATGGCGTCGGAGAAACTGCCGGGAAAATTCCCCAGTCATTAATTCCGGGAATCCGTCCCTGAACAGCCATCAGTCCTATCAAGGCGGTAAGGGATATTAAAAAAACCACCGTCATAACTTTGACTTTATTATGTCTATTTCGTCTTGCCATTATCTTTCCTCCAAGGGGTATTCCAGCCTCAAATCTTATTGTGAATACAACAAGGTTCCTGGGCCCCATTTGAAATCTTCACTTTGTGATTGAGCGCCATGAGTGATGTTTCATACGCCCTCAAGAAAATCCGTCCGGGATTT
>DOHN01000109.1:0-4879 GCA_003535195.1 Ruminiclostridium sp. | reverse complement strand
CTGCTCCGCTGACGTACTGAAACCTCACTCTGCCGCTTTTTGAGGTCATTATGATTTGGCGCCATGAGTGATGTTCATTTTATTTTTACCCCAAAAATCTTTTGAGCGTAAGAGCCGACGACGATCATATCGTTATATACTGCCGGAGACGATTCAACGTTTCGGCCCAGGCTCACCGTATTGAGGTCCTTGCCAGTTTTGGGGTCAAATAAGTGCATCATGCCCGCAAAATCGCAGAATATGCCATAAGTCTTTCCGTCAGTGCTCTTGATGCCTACCGGTGAGCTCCAGCTGTAAGCAGATAATTTGCGGTTCCAGATCTCTTCGCCGGTTTCCTTGTTAAGCGCCACCATGGATCCGTCGGAGGTAGAACCGGTAAAGCAGATGGGGAAAATGATCATCTCGCTGATATCATCTTTTCCGAGCAAGGGTGTACCCAGGGATCCGCCGTTAATGTAGAAATTATAGAGGCAGCTGTAGTCCTTTTGCCATATAAGCTCGCCTGTAAGCGCATTAAATTTGCGTATATTACAATTTTCCGCTTTTTTGCTCTCCTGGCTGCGCTTATCCACCTGATTGGCCGTATACAAAAATACACCCCCGGCGGTTTCCTCAATAACAGCGGTCGAATCGGTGTCGTCGCCTACATCATAGGTCCAGACCGGCATTAGGGTATTGAGGTCAAGGCACTGAAAGATTCCGCCGTTATCACAGAAATACATATAATTTTTATGAAACGCGGCCGAGTTTTCAATACCCAGCTCCACATTGGTTGAATCCTTATAGCGGTATTTGGTCAATTGGGGCGAAATGGCAATGGCGCCGGCTTCTTTATTAAAATTGGTGTTTAGTTTCACCCGGTATACCAGCCCGTTTTCAGCAGCTTCAATAAAGGTATCGGTTTTTTTATCCACCATGGCCGAGGAATCAAATGCCCCCCATTTTCTGAAAGCTACCGGGTCACGGCCCATAATGCTGTATAGAGGGGTCTGGTCTATCAGATTGAACATCATATACTTAAATTCTGTAAATTTCCCTCCGTTTTCATTAAGACCCATTCCGGTATAGAGTATGGGATAACCCCTCGGGTCCACCAGGCCTGTCCCCTTCATGGGGAAGCCCACTTGGATTTTGTCTCTGGTGGGTTTTCCAGTCGTCAGATCAAGAAAATAGATATTGCCGTCCAAGGTGGGGTAAATAACCTCAACCAGATCCTTTTCCTTGAATTCCGATTGAATATTCATCATTTTACGGACATCATCGGGCCAGTTGACCAAAAGGGGCTGCCCTGTCCAGCCGGTGCCGGGCCAATAGCTGTTTTCAGCGCTGATAGCACCTAAATCATGGGTCCAGACAATTTCAAGCTTCTTGTCCGTAACAGTCCTTGTTCCGTATGCCGCGGAATCACGGTAGTTGTTGCCGCGAAAAGCGGTGACACCTTTCATATCGGCGTATTCTTCCGGCGCTCCGAAATGGATGCTGTCCTGTGCGGTATAATCTATAGGGTTGCCGTTTTGGAAAACCCAGTAATCCAGGGTAGAATCATCCTTCTTCACAAAGGTTTTTTTAGCCTCGCTAAAGGCCATGGCACCCGTGAATACAGCGGGATCCTGCCAGGATACATCAAGCACCTCCGGATCGCTGCTCCCTTCCGGCATGGGTTCCGGAGTAGGCCATGGGGTCGGAGCCGGTGTCGTTGTTCCGGAAGGCGAGGCAGAAGGTGTATTCTTTGCCGCCAATTCCTCGGGCATGAACGGAAGCTTGCCTTTTACGGCCAGGGTCACTACAGTAATAAAAACAGCAACGCAGAGGAGAAAGGTAAAAAATTTACCCTTGTTGAGTCTACGCCTTTTTCGGTAGGATGATGGTCTGTACATGAAAATTTAACACCTCTTATAGAGAAAATTAGGGATTCTGCGCCGCATATACCTCTACTTCGTCATAGATCATTTTAGACAGATCGGCGATCTTATTGCAGGCTGTGCCAAAATCAACGTCCTTGGTCATTACGGCCAAAACAAAAGGATGGGAAGCAAATACGATGCCTACGTCATTGGCGGTTCGCACCTGGTTGCCGATTTTATGAGCCACTTTCACCTCTGCAGGGAGTTTGGCGCTGATGCGGTCTTCCCAATCTGTGTTTTCAAGATTATAAATCATTTCCCCGTAAAGCTCGGGATTATTGAGATAAAGCCTGTAAAGCTCCTGGGTGACAAGGCCCAGGTCATGAGGGGAGGTGCGGTGGCGGTCATCATAATAGATATCTCCCCCAAGATCTAAAATATAATTGCAGATATTTTCTATGCCCAGGACCCGTATAATCATATTGATACCGCAGTTATCGCTATGTATAATGGATAACCTGGAGGTTTCCCGGACAGTGTATTCAGTGCCAAAAGGCTGGTTTTGAATGATTCCGGTGCCGGCCTCAAAATCTTCCTTTAGATACTTGAGCTTTGATTCCAGATCCACTTCGCCGGATTCAATTTTCGTATACAAAAACAAATTCATGGGAAGCTTGGTGGTAGATGCCGCAATATATTCATCCCGGTCATTAATCCCGAAATATTCTCCTGTGGCCAGATCAATAAAATAGACCCCGTACTTGCCTGACTGCTTGGAAATAAAATCCTCAGCCTTTGCCTTGATCTCGCCCATTTTTCCGCTTTTCTCCACAGAGCCGATGGCCGGCAAAAACCCGTGATCTTCGGTGACAATACCATTTGCCTCGGGGCTGGGGGAGGGAGTGGAGGTTTCAGAGGGCTCAGGGGTGGAAGGTGCCGCTGAACCGGGTGTTTCAGTGCCGCTTTGTGAGGGGGCCGGTGACTGAGTATTGCCGGAGAGAAAATGACCATCCTTTAATAAAAAATAAGCGGCCAAGATCAGAACCACTGTCAGAAGCATTAATACTATTGCGGTGCGTCTTCTTTTATATCTTCTTTCGTTTCTGAATCTATACTGTTTCATAAATAACTCCCCTAATTCGATTAGTGTACTTTATTTAGTTGAATAGTAAAGCAGAATAAGTATAGCATATTTTCATAGAGACAGCGAGACTTTTGGGGCTCTTTCATAATGTCATCGCTGAAAATCCAGGGGCTTTTGCACCAATAGAATTTATGAAGAAATCTAAAAACAAGCCCCGAAAAATGGACACTGCTATTTTCTATAATCTGTGATTCCGTTCGCATCCATCCATGTTTTTTTTGCGGCCGCCAATATGTCCAGATCCGGATCTCTTTCTCCATTGATTGATTCCAGATCTTTTTGGACATTATACAGATCATTATAGGTTAGGTAGGGATAATCTATAAATCCCATAGAGCCATCAGGCTTCATGGCATACTCCAAATTGTTGTTTTTCATAATCCAGCGATCCCTGGTGTTTTTGATGCCAAACAGCATTTTGTTGGCAAAATCCAAATAGCCCAAATTTCGTTCTTCTTTGTAGAGATTTAAAAAAAGATGTATCGCCTGAAGCTGGTGATTTAAAGAGGTGTGCGTTCTGCTGTATTTTTCGTTCCAATAGTCGTCGATAAGCCAGCCTTCGATATTCGAAGAACCAAAAACGGACCGGTGGCAATTTTGGCCATGCTGCAAATAAAAATCTGACATTTTAAGATAGACATCTCTGTAAACAGGATCTTTATACTTCTGATATGCAATCAGATAGGTCTCGATGGTATCGCTGTTGAACCTGGTGTCAAAAAAACCCGGGCCGATATTATAGTCGGATTTAAGCCAGGTGCTCGCGGGCAGAGTCGGAATAAATCCAGCCTCATTAACGGTATCCTTGGCGATCATCAAAAGACCGTTGCCTAAAAGATCTGCAGCTAAATTACTTTTGTTTTTGATCAAAGAATTGGTAATATACGAATTTGGGATTCGCCAGTAGGAGGCTTGAGTGGCCGGCCTGTAGGTTGACGGGCTTTTATAATAATAGCCGTCTATGCTGAGCCTTGCGGAGCGGTCCAAATCATAGCCGCTCCAGATCTTAACCTGAGTGGGGTTGCTGTAATCGATGAGCTCCTTATTGGCATTAAGCCCCCAAAGAATACCGAAGCTGTTCTTTCTTGCAGAATAGGTATAGGTGACGATCCATTTGCCGTCCGCCTTTTTTATATGGATTGCATCACTGCCCAGGTTTTCAATGGTGCCGTTGCCAAGATCTCTGTAGGTATAACCCTGGCCTAAAATCATATGATAGGAGTCGGTTTTAATATGGAGCACTTTGCCCAGGGGAAGAAATCCATTGTAAAGGGGCTTTGTAATTAGACTGCCGCTATCATCAAAATACGTCAAAGTCCCCGCTGAACCCGGAAAGGAAAAACTGGTCCGGTATTTCTGATTGCTGACTTTGAAATCAATTTTACGAATATAAAAAGTACCAATACCAGGGTATGAAAAATTTTTCTGGTTGAATTGGAAAGTCGCTGAATCTGCGTTGGTTTCATTTAAAACAGGGGTCTCGGCATAGGATAAACTCTGCGGGTTTAATGTCAAAAGAAGAATCAAAATAAGCAGGTTTAATACGCGTTTCATGTTCATACTCTTTCTGCCCGTATATTTTCCCGGGTCTTTATTGCTGCTGTTCCTCTCCCGGCCATTTATTCCAGCCCGGAAGCCTGTTTTAGTAAATATATTTCTATGGCAATGCGAATAATCCTTTAAAAAAGTGTTTACTATTAAATTATCTGCTTTTTTTGTGTTTGTATGGCTGGATTAAATTGTTTGTAAAAGTTAAAATAAATTTGTCTCTCTGATCGTAATTCGTAATTTAGTGCCGTGAGTGATATTAAAGTGTGTAAGCGGAGCAGGATTGCCGGCAAAATTTTTCATATTACAAACCAGGGATTTGGCTCTTTACTTCTTTCCGTGA
>DOHN01000043.1 GCA_003535195.1 Ruminiclostridium sp. | reverse complement strand
GCTTGAAGATATTGCCGCCGTGTCTGACCTGAAAGCAGTTGATGGCAAGAGAAGCGGCCTTGTGAAAATAGGACGGATTGATGCGGAAGACCTGCGAATTGCCGCCTCCTGCCTCCGCAAAATCGCCGCAGGAGAGTATGTGCCGGTGGTACATGCGCACTGGGAGGAAGTCGAACCCGGCCACGATGTTTTGTTTGAGTGTTCACGTTGCGGAAGGATTATTTCGTCGAGCTGGGGGAGCTGTGAGGACGATGACACGCACGGAAACAACGGATGCGACCCGACGGAAGAATGGCTGACCTGCCCTTCCTGCGGTGCTCGGATGGACGGAAAGAATGATTGCCGTGTCTGAGAATAAGCAAGCAATAAAATTTTGCAAGCATATTGTTGAAACAAGCTATCCAAAACTTTTTATTGAAGGCATCAGAATAGCAAGAATTCGTAGGTTACAGGATAAACTTTGTAAGCTGGTAAGCAAAGAGACGGGGAAAAACGTTGTTACTGTTTTGAAATACGGTGCACTGGACGGAAAGGATGATGGCCATGCCTGATATTCTTCAGCGCCTTCGTGACGCTTACGAAGAGAACCCGGCAAGCGCGCTGAAACTTTTACCGGAATTGTTTCAAAAGATTGATGAAGGCAGAGTGGGTAAACCGCCCTGCAAGTGTAAGCATGCGAAAGGCCGAAAAGAAATTCTTTTAAATGCAATTTCTACATATGGGCAAATGATGCAGGAAGATGTTTGCATTGAGGAAATGTCAGAACTAACGAAAGCAATTATAAAATGCCGGCGTATAGGCGCCGGAAGAATTAAGGAAAACAATGAAAATGTGCGCGAGGAAATAGCCGATGTACAGATTATGCTTGACCAAATGCGGATTATTTACGGTGATACAACGGATTGGGAAAATCTTAAAATTAAGCGGTTGAAGAGCCGTTTGAGCACTGTGAGGAGAAAATACAATGAAAATAATTAAGCCGTCATACGAAATCCTTGACCCGATAGACGGACAGGCAATTCTCAAAAAATTGGAACTGATTGGGCGGGTGTCACACAAATCCGAAGATCATATCACTGAAACGAGCGCGGCACCGTTCGTCAAAAAACTAATTGACCTAGGTGATGAAAGCGTTCTGGAGCACGTTTCCATTACAGTAAGATTCATCTGCGATAGAGGAGTAAGTCACGAGCTGGTAAGGCACCGTTTAGCGGCGTTTACGCAGGAATCAACCCGCTTCTGTAACTACTCGCAAGACAAATTTGGAAACCAGTTAACTTTTATTCAGCCGTGCTTTCTGCATGACATGACAGGCGGGAAAATTCCGAATAGTTTCGGATATACCAGCGACGATAATGTTTGGTACTATGCAATGAGGGACGCAGAAGCAGCTTATTTCGGTATGTTGCGTGAGGGCGCAAAATCCGAAGAAGCCCGCTCTGTATTGCCAAACAGCCTGAAAACGGAGCTGATTATGACAGCTAACTTAAGGGAGCTTCGTCACATATTGCAATTGAGGTGTAGTAAGAGAGCACACCCGCAGTGCAGAGAACTGATGATTCCTCTTTTACATGAGCTACAATCTAAGATTCCAATTGTGTTTGACGATATTGCAGAAAGGATAAACCATGAGTGACAATATCAATCATCCGCCGCATTATACGGCAGGGAAAGTCGAATGTATTGATGCGCTGGAAGCTGCTACGCAAGGACTTTCCGGAATTGAAGCAGTATGTACGGCGAATGCAATAAAGTATCTTTGGAGGTGGCCACGGAAAGGGCGAGTAGAAGACTTAAAAAAGGCGGAATGGTACATCGAAAAGCTAATTTCCGTATTGGAGCGTGATTCTTGTGGACAAGACTTTGCAGGGCGTTGAAGCGCGGGCATTGATTCATCTGCTTTGCAGTTTGGAATATACGGGCTGGACATATAAAGGCAGCTACTCCCAATTTCAAAGAGAAATCAATGACTACATAGCAAAATACAAGCGAAAGGTCCGGCAGCGCGGAGCAAAATTCACAGTTGAAGAAGATAAAAAAATCCTTAAATCTAAAAATCTTCCTGAATTAGCTGATAGACTTGGAATGAGATTCGATGTGATTTTAAATCGCAGGAAGGCCCTGATTAGGATGGAGCAGGAAAAGGGTGTGATATTCCTTGACAGCTAAGGACTTTTTGAAACAGTATCATGATGCAAATCTGGAAACAGACGCAAAAATAGAACAGATTCGGCGGCTGCATGAGCGCGCCACTCAGACTACACAGGTTATAACACCCGACCGGGTGCAATCGAATGGAGAACAAGACAAGCTATCAAAGATTGCATCTGAGGCCGTAGACTTGGAGAGAGAGCTTTACGATAGCCTGGAACGCCTTGACCAGGTTCGCCGGCAGGTATCGAATGCGATTGAAAAGATTAAAAGCCCTACTTACCGGACGCTGCTGGAGCTGCGCTACATCAATGAGAATACGTGGGAAGAAATCGCTGTAAAGATGCACTACCACTATCGCTGGGTCTTGGAACTTCACGGCCGTGCCCTACAAGAAGTTGAGAAACTGAAAACACAGCATTGAGCAAACACAGCATTGAAATGCACATTGAAAAGGTGATAGGATTTATTATAGGAGCTGAAGGGAAAGGCTCCTGACTTGTTTTTCATTCCGCCCTATTCCGAGGCGGTAATATCGGAATCCTCCTTTCTGTGAAGCGCCGCGTGTTGGCGGGCAGGCGGCGCTTTTGATATGCGGCTTTTCGGGTAATCGGGTAGCGCGTAAGCGCGTGCCGATGCACGGTTCGACTCCGGGCGGCCGCCAATTAATTGTCGCCTGCCGGACGCGACACACAAATCTCCGGCTTGTAAAGGCGATTGCCCGAGTAAAGCAGGGTTCATAGAAACCAGCACGCATAGACGTGTGGAAGTGCTTCTGGAGCCGCCATATGCCAGCTCGTGCGGCAACAGCCGCGACGTACCGCTTCAATGCGGAAGCTGACACCAAGCCGTATAACGCGGTTACAAGCCTTGTTACGGC
>DOHN01000013.1:5813-6734 GCA_003535195.1 Ruminiclostridium sp. | reverse complement strand
CCGAGCCAACGAGCTATCCGGTGTTGGGAGATTTCATTCCCGTAATTGATGAATGGCTGGAAGCCGACCGTAAGATCCCGCGCAAGCAGAGGCACACCGTTTGGAGGATTTTCTGCCGTTTGCGGGATGAGCACGGTTTCGGCGGCAGCTATTCCAGCGTAAAAAAGTACGTCCGCAAAAAGCGGTTTGTGATGAATTCCAAGAACAGTGGTTATTTGCCTCTGGAGCATACGCTGGGCAGTGGGCAAGTAGATTTCGGAAAGCATCTCTACTACGATGGTGCAGGGCAGGAGCAGGACGGCTATGCACTAACCATTTCCTTCCCGAATTCCAACAAAGGGTACACCCAAACTTTCCCCTCTCAGAACCAGGAATGCCTGCTTACCGGTATGAAACGTATCTTTGAGCATATTGGCGGCGTTCCGCCGGTGCTGCGCTTTGACAATATGTCCACCGCCGTTGTGCAGGTACTCAAGGGTACAGACCGAATTCTCACAGACGGCTTTACCCGCTTCATGATGCATTACCGTTTCCGCGCAGAATTCTGCAATCCAGCATCCGGCAACGAAAAAGGCAACGTGGAAAACAAGGTGGGTTACAGCCGCAGAAATGCCTTTGTGCCGGTTCCGACTATTGTTTCCTTTGACGGCTTCAATGAGTCCCTGTGGGAATGGTGCGAGAAGGATGCCCAGCGGCCTCATTACAAGAAGAAACTGCTGATTGCGGAGCTTTGGGAAGAGGACAAAGCCAGCCTTCTGTGCCTGCCGGAGTATCCATTCTCGGTGTTCCGCTATGCAGCACTGACGGTGAACAAAAGCGGCTTTGTGACCATTGAAACCAACAAATACGGCCTTTCTCCCATGCTGTCCGGCGAAACGGTGCAGGCCAAGATTTTCTATGACCATGTGGAGTTTTTTCATG
>DOHN01000013.1:0-5701 GCA_003535195.1 Ruminiclostridium sp. | reverse complement strand
TGACCATGTGGAGTTTTTTCATGACCACCACCCGGTTGGGCACTACCGCAGGAGCTACAAAACCAATGATGAGGTCTACGACTGGACGCAGTATGTGTCCGTGCTCTGCAAAAAGCCTGGTGCAATTGAACACACCCGCTTCTTCCACCAGATGCCGCAGCAGTGGCAGACATTTTTGGAACAGACCAGCGGCAGAGAGCGCAAAAATGCGCTTCAGCTACTCAGCGAAATTGTATCTGACGGCAATGCCGCCTTGTGCGCCGATGCACTGGAGCTCGCCGGCGAGAATGGCCGCACGGATGCGGACAGCCTCCGGCAGTGCTATTACATGATTGCAAAGAAGGAATACCGACCTGATCCGCTGAAGCTGCCCGGTTCTCCGGTGCTAAACTACAATCCCAACCTTTCCGCCTATGACGGCCTGACGGGAGGTGGCGCGAATGTCTGAGGAAATTGAGCTGATGATGCGACAGGTGAAGTTGGGCGGCATGGCCAAGGAATGGCGCTCCGTCCAGTTTGAAAGTACAGAGCAATATGTGACCGACCTGCTGAAGCTGGAGCTGAAAGAGCGTGAAGCCAACAGGATTAACCGCATGGTGAAAACCGCCGGTTTCCGTGTTCTGAAAACGCTGGATGACTTTGTGTGGACTCCCGCCATTGAGCTGCCCAGCGGCTTGACTGCCGAGTACATGGAGGAACTGCAATTTCTTACGCCCAAGGAGAATCTCATTTTTATGGGCACTGTTGGTACCGGCAAAACACATCTTGCCACAGCCATTGCCTTGAAAGCTTGCCAGGAAGGGCGGCGTGTCCGCTTTTATACGGCGGCGTCCCTTGCCAATATCCTGCTGGAGAAAAACAACAAAGGTACGCTGAACAACTATCTCAGCACACTGAAAAAAGTGGAGCTCATTGTGATTGACGAAATTGGTTTCGTGCCGCTGCACAAGGATGCCGCCGAGCTACTGTTTCAGGTAATCTCCGACTGCTACGAGCGAAAGAGCCTCATTATTACATCCAATCTGGAGTTCTCGCAGTGGAACACTGTCTTTGGCGACAACCGCCTGACGGCAGCGCTGGTTGACCGGCTGATCCACCATTCCCACATTGTAATCTTCTCCGGCGAGAGCTACCGGCTGACCCAGTCCATGCAACGCCAGCGTACCCACTGAAAAAGTGCTCCAAAAAGTGAGCATTGGGCCCCGACCTGTTTGGCCCCGTGGGTCTCCAAAATGTGAGCGTTGGGTCTCACCCTGTTTGGCCCCGAAAAAGGCCTCGATGCTACATGCACGAACAACAAATTAGGTGCTCCAAGGTGCTAACCTTTTTGGGGACCTTTTGCTAACATTTTTACTTGACGAACACATGAAGTAAGGTTATTTTTCAAAAAGGTTATATCGGAGCTGAAGTCTTCAACCGCCTGATTCATTTCTTCCTGACATTGAGTGAGTTCTTCCTGATTATTTTGGGTTGTCATTTTAAGCAGATCTTTCTCTACGATTTGAATTGCCCTGCGCAGATCAACAGCGGTATAGATAACCTCATGCGGGCCGCTGTAAAAACCTGAAAAGGAATTCCCGACCGTTCGCATCCCTAAAAACAACGCGATAAACAGAGCTCCAATATATAGGATCAATATAATTCCAAATGTAAATGACAGCTTCTTTCCTATGGATAAATTTTTCATGTCTTCCCTCCAAATTCAATTACGGATTGGCAAGGTATATGTTTCAATACGCTGGATACAGATACAGAGGAATAGGAAAAAAGCGATAGGGGAAAGATAGAGTGAACAGGCACAGGACCCCTTAGCGCGGTTTATTGTAAACCCTGCCGAATCCTTGCAAAGCGGCTTATCTCAATGGTTTTCTAAGCATTCACGACGGAGCCAGTGACGGCGAATGGAGAGGTTTCGGTATGCATAACGTACATGGCATTTAACTTTGCAATAGCTTTCTTTTTCTGATCAAACATAGAATGGGCATATATGTTCAGAGTAATGGAAACATTGGAATGCCCTAAAATTTCACTGAGTGTTTTGATATCCACACCAAGTTCCAATGCCCTTGTTGCAAAGGTGTGCCTGATGGCGTGAAATTTGCGGCTTCTAACGCCTGAACGTTTCAAGGTTGCCTGGAACAGCTTTTGATACTTCCTGGGATCAAGCGGGATTTCTCCATCCGACAGAACAAAGTAATCCTCATTGGAGGAATCCATCCTGTACTTTCGCGCTAAATCCAGCAGAAAACCCGGCAATGGTATTTTTCGGATGGAATGAGCGCTTTTGGGGGTTCCGACAGTGAGACTCGTTTTTTCCCCCGTCTCATTAAAGTTTTTCACGCGGGATACCGTTCGTGCAACAACCATCGCTCCTGCCTCAAAATCAATATCTCCCCATTTTAATCCGCAGGCTTCGCCAAGACGGATTCCTGTATAGAAGCAAAGGAGAATGCCCAGCAACCTTTTGTCATGAGAATCAATGACAGCCTTTTCAATCAGCCGCTGTTCCTTCACGGTAAAAGCCTGCACATCCGTACCTGCAACCCTTGGCATGACAATTGCGTTCAGAACGGAGCTATATTCGTTGCTGTCCTTTAGGATTTCCCGCAGGGCCGTTTTATAGATGGTCAGTATTTTTCGTTTGTACGATCCGGAAATACCTTGATGCTGATTAATTCGGCTTGAAAAATCCATAGTGGTCTGGGCAGAAATCTGCTCATGGCCTTGTTCCTGATAAAAAGGTATAATATATCCAGTCATGCACCGGTAATAGCTTTCATAGGTTGATGCCTTAACCCGGTTCATAAGATTTCCATTCAGCCATGCTGTGAACGCCTCCGCGGCATTGCGGGCCGTGTGCGTATGAACAGGATCGTTCCTGTAAATTGCTTCCTGCAGCAATTTCTTTTTTTCTTTTACCTCCTTGTAGGTTTTGGAATAGACATATTGGTATTTTCCCCCAGGACGCAATACCCGGCCTTCCCACCGGCCGTCCTTGCGTTTATAAATGTTCTCCCCGCGTCGTGGCATAAACAGATGCTCCTTTCGGCTAAAATGACCGTCTTTTTGACGGCGAATAACTAAACTATAGCAAAACGATCTGCTCATCCCAATAGGTCAGGCCCATAAGACAGCATTATTATGCGTTAATGGAACGTTCTGGTAGCGGCTGAACCGGCTTTTTAACCATATAAGGCCTATTGACTGTTCAAAAAAAATCGAATATAATTATAATAAGTTGAATTATATGAAAAAAGAGAAGCCGCAGTTTACAATAAACCGCGGCCTTTTTCTACTCCATATTTCTTTCGTTCTCAGGTCATTTGTTTAATAATAAAACCGGCTTTTTCAAGTCGGTTTTATTGTTCAGATAGTCTTCATTTTTGACATATGTAAAAAGCAGAAGAAGTTTTCTGCCAAGAGGTATCAAAATATCTTGCTCAGATCAGAAGCTCTTAAAAACAGGATATTTTTTTAACGTTTAAAACAGTTGCAAATTCAGCTTCATGGTTCAAGAAGGTATGCGCCAAATCCGGATTAAATTGTATCCCCATGTTTTCTTCTATTTGCTGGCAGGCATACGCATGGGTATGCGCTCTCCTATATACTCTGTTGCTTGTCATTGCATCGTAGGCATCACAGATTGTTGTAATACGTGCGATCAGGGGAATTGCGTCATAGCTGATACCGTATGGATAGCCAGCCCCATTCCACCATTCATGATGGTAAACTGATGATTGTATTACGAGAGGAATAAGATGTTTTGGTACTCCCTTTACAACGCCATCATCATTTCGGTCAAATAACCTTTTTGCGAATAGCGGATGTTGAAACATAAGGCTTTTTTCCTTTTCCGTAAGTCGGTCTGGTTTCGTCAAAATCTCGGTCGGTACCCATGCTTTTCCGATGTCATGAAAAAAAGCTGCCTCTCCAAAATATTTACTTTCTTCCAGATACTTGCTTTCGTACATTTTTTTCGATAATAGTTCCACTAAAGCGCCGACACGCCGCATGTGCTTTATTTCCGCTTGCGGAAGAGAGCTAAGGATCTCGCTTATATCTTTCTCACACTCAGATAAGGTAAGCATTTATTTCCTCCCTTTCAGACGTTGGCACCCTCCTTATGATGAAAAACTGATTTGGGTGTACAAGCTTGGTACAAAACCGCCAGCCCTCAATGTTTCTGAATAACCCTTTTCAGAAAGGGAATCATAGTGCAAGAGGGTAAAGCGCCGAATTTCGTAAAGTATTCAACTTGAAGATGACTGAGCGCACTTTGAATAACTACATTTTATGCCAAAATCGCTTGCAAGTCAACCGAGTTCGACACTTTTCAGGGGTGGAAGCACCTGTAAATTATTCAAATGGCCTATAATATGTAAAACATGCCGTTTCCATTAAGTACAGTAACGGCTTTTCTCCGTCAGGATTTCAGTCATCCGATTGAAATAATACTAAGAAAGGAAGTTGAAGTAAGAATGTCGCGCAGAGGTGAAAACATTTACAAAAGGCGTGATGGCCGCTGGGAGGCCCGCTATATTAAAGACCGTGATATGAATGGACAAGCCATCTATGGGTATATTTATCGGCACACTTATCTGGAGGTCAAAAGAGCACAAGCGGAGGCAAGGGCAAATTGCGGCAGACAAAAGCCGGATGCAAAGCACTTGGTTCACTCAGCAACACTTGAAGAACATTTAGACGCATGGCTTCGGTCCATTCGGTTCAGTGTAAAAAAATCGACCTATGCCAATTACGACGGTCTTATCCGCCGCCACATTGTTCCGTTCCTTGGGAAAAAGCCGCTTTGTCAGGTGGACGGCAAAATGATTCAACAGTATATCAATCAAAAACTGGAAAGCGGCAGGTTGGACGGAAAAGGCGGTCTGTCGGCAAAAACCGCCAGAGATATTGTCGGCCTTTTGAAGCGAAGCTTGAAAACAGCGGGGATAGAACTGGATATCAGTCTGCCAAAATACAGCCTTCCAAAGCTTCGTGTGCTGACGCGCGACGAGCAGTCCGCATTGATTACGGCGGCAAAAACTGAGGACGATACAGAAGGCTTGGGAGTTTTGATAAGCTTGTTTACCGGCATCCGAATCGGTGAACTGTGTTCCCTGACATGGAGCGACGTATTGTTGGATGACGGCGTTTTGAAAATCAATAAAACGCTCCAGAGAATAGAAAATTGCGAAGCCGACAGCAGAAGCAAGACTGTGATCGATATAGGAACCCCAAAAAGCGAATGCTCTATGCGGTATATTCCACTCCCGCATTTTTTGCTTTGCCGTCTGGCTCAATTGAAGAAGACCGCCCATGAAAATGATTATATTCTCTCTGGCAACGACCGGTATGTGGAACCCCGGGTATGCCAGTATAGGTTCAAAAAATTAGTAAGGAGCGCCGGAATTGATGATATCAATTTCCATGCGCTCCGTCACACTTTTGCTACAAGATGCGTTGAGTTGGGTATAGACGTAAAAACCATCAGCCAATTACTTGGGCATTCAAATGTCAATATCACGCTGAACAGATATGTACACCCGGCTTTTGAATATCAGAGAGAATGTATCGAAAAGCTGTCTGTTTCTTTTTGACGTCTTCAAGGATTCGCCGTCAAAAAGTTCCGTCAGGAAAGGCAAGAAAGCTCTGAATAGCAATAGCTTTGGAGCATCCTGTCTTCAAGTTGAATACTTTACGA
>DOHN01000060.1:2800-3130 GCA_003535195.1 Ruminiclostridium sp. | reverse complement strand
TGTGCAAAAAAATCGGCCAGAAAACCGACCACCTGTCCGTAGAGCCATTCGATGATCTGATCCATCGCGGTTCCAAGGACAAAGTCCCATATGAACATTGGATTCTCACCCCTTTCTGTGGAAATAAAAAAGGCACACCATGCAATAAAATGCGGTGTGCCTGCATATCTGTCTGAACGGATTTCTGACAGGGTGCTAACATTTAGAAAACTTCAGAAACGACTTGACAATCCGTCCGGTCAGAGCTTCAATACCACACAACGGTGGCCGCCGAAATAAGGAAAAGGAGGTCTATTGTGTGGCAGATTACAAAAAAATGTATGATTCGCT
>DOHN01000060.1:0-2463 GCA_003535195.1 Ruminiclostridium sp. | reverse complement strand
GGGGGAAATAAAAAAGGCACACCGTGGGTTCATTCACAGTGCGCCTTGGAGAATAGTTGCAACTCGCTGCCGACAGGGGTTTCAGACTATACCGCAATCGTTTCCATGTGTTCAAAGTCAATGACCACATCCGCTTGGTCAAAGGTGATTTCGAACAGGATAAGCGCAGGAAGTACATCAGGGATGCTCATAATGTATTCCGGCAGCTTCAATAGAAACTGATCCTTGATGGCTTCCACCGAAACAGAGCTTTTCCGAACAATCCCATTCCTGACCCGAACGTGTTCTTCTCCACTTTCCGGAATCGTTGTGAATGCAGCATGAGGATTTTTCTCAAACTCCGCAACCTTTTGGTTGTCGCTAAAGGTGGAGAAATACAGGGCTTTCGTCTCTGCATCATAATAAAAATTGACGATGCGTACATTGGGCGCTCCGTCTGCCGCTGTAGCCAGCGCCATGGCTGTTTGTGTTTGCATCATGCGCTCAAATTCTTTTCTATAATCCATTTGTTATTTCGTCTCCTTCTTTTTAGGCATAGGCAATTGTGTAGCTGCTTATTTGGTAAAGGAACCAATTTCAATTAAGTTGCCCTCTGGATCTGCAACATAGCAAGTCCGCTGTCCCCACGGCTCTGTTGTAGGTTCTAAGACCGGCACGGCACCGTTTGACACAACCCGCTTAAAGGTATCATCTACTGCGGCATAGTTTTCTACACCCATCGCAATTTCATAATGGCCATGGATGCCATTCGCATAAGAAAACGACCTTTTTGCCATCTGCTCAAAATCTGTTCTGCGATAAAGTAAAAACAAAGTGCCATCTTTCACCAGATAGACATTGCTGGAATCTTCTTCCTCCTTGATTTCAAACCCAAGAACATCACGGTAAAAACGCACCATAGTCGGCATATCTTTCACGAAAATTCCGAAGCCTTCTAATTTCATACGTTTCCCCCCCTTACTTCAGAGCAATGTAGATATCAATATCACAGTTTTCCGGGTCGGCATTTCGGTATTCCTCGAAATCGCCTGTAAAGCTGCGGTCTAAATCCGTCTGCCAAATCTCTCCCCATGAGTCAGAGACGGCCTTTTCCATATGCCCATGCACAGAGAATTTTGCGTATTTTCCGGCAGGGATTGTTTTTACGGTCAGTTCAGGATTTTCTGCCTTGGAAACCTCATTACCCGCTGTTACACAGTACCCATCGGCCGTATAATCGGAATACAGCCCAATGGCGTACTCGTTTACCTTGTTTTTTATCACGGCATTGATGCCGCCTTGGTATAACTTCTCCCAAAGCCCGCCAATGATTTTCCCCATTTCAGGGTCGCTGTTGCTGGTCGCAGCACTTACCCCAACAATAATCTTTTCCTCTAAATGCACAACTTCGTAGTTCATTTGATCGTCCTCCTTGTCTTTGATACTATCATCATAGCAAAGACCAATTGACAGCAGCGTGTCATATTATAAATATTGTGCCAGTGTTTTTTGCAGCTTATCCTTGATTTGCAGGCGGATATCCTCCGGTTCTATGATCTCACAATCCTCACCAAAGGTCGCAAGATATTGATAGACCCAATCGCCTCTGGGCATGGTGAGCGTCGCAATGAAATCACCGCTGGGAAGCGTTTTGTATTGTGAAAATTCATCATAGACACGATACGCCATTTTCTTTGACAGCTTCAGTGTGATTGTCACGAAATCATCTTGAAATATTTTTGTGCCTTCAAATATCTTCGCGGAGGCAGTGCGTTCAAAGCGCTCGTCAAGCAGCTTCAATTCTTTCATGCGCCGCAGTTTGAAAAACCGATAATCTTGACGCACTGTGCAGAAAGCATAAAGATACCAGCTCTGTCCCTTAAAGCAGAGTTTCATGGGTTCTGCTGTGCGCTGCGTGCTGCCCTCACTGCTGTGATACTGAAACGCCACTTTTTTCTTTCCGAGAATGGCGCTTTTCAGCAGGCTGAACAGCTGCGCTTCCTCATCGGCGTTTGCCCAGCCGGAGAAATCAACTTCAACCCAATCGGCGCTGGTGTTTCCAAATAGGGAGGACAGCTTTTGCACCGCAGTATTGGTTTGCTCCAAGTTGACCGCATCTACTGCGTGAAGTGCAGCGAGAATATCTGACTTTTCGCCATCGGTCAGGACAGTTTTATTGAGAACGAAGTCAGGGAGCAGTGAAATTCCACCACCCTTGCCCTTGGTCATATAAATGGGTATTCCCGCCGAGGATAGAAGCTCTACATCCCGGTAAATCGTGCGGGGTGAAACCTCAAAGTGTGTTGCGAGCTCCCCGGCGGTCATACTTTTTTTGTTCAGCAATAGATAAACCATTTCGAATAGCCTGTTAATCTGCATATTATCACCTCTACTGCTTTTATTATAAGATGATAATATGACATCTACAAGACATATTAAAGCAACGAAACATTATTTGTTCCACTACATCCCCAAAATCGTCCA
>DOHN01000085.1:19705-19944 GCA_003535195.1 Ruminiclostridium sp. | reverse complement strand
CGGCACTAAATTACGAATTGAAGCTATGGCATCCTGTAGATGGCCCAGCCGCCATACTGCACTATGGGCTCTGCCGGGGCATCGGGAAACCAGCTTTTATAGGCAAGAAGGTAGGCCGCATCGTATTCCCGGGCCAATCCCGCAAGATCCTCCCAGCTTCTTTGGGAAAAAGGAATACCTTTAGTATTGTTTTTGGATAGGTCGACACCGCCTATCTTCTCCATTCGCGCAGCCCATTC
>DOHN01000085.1:19088-19487 GCA_003535195.1 Ruminiclostridium sp. | reverse complement strand
GGATTCGGAACGCCACGGATCCGATAATACCAAGCCTGGCCCAGCCACGGCATTGAATTTCCCGGCCAGGACCTCCAATTCAGAATAGGGCTTATCAGGCCTGATAAAGGCGGACCCTTTGAAAAGGAGCAGGGGCAGAAAAATTACAGCGGCAGCAAGGGTTCCCCATACCGATGCTTTGCTTGTTTTGGACTGTGCAGGATGCAAACTTTGAACTATGACTAAAATCATAAATAAAAGCGCAACGGCCAGCAGCAAAAAATAGGCATCCGCCGGCTGCATCAGGGGCTCTGTGAGAAGAGCCAGAACGGTGGCCAGATTTAGTATGACCAGCCCTGCTGTGCGAAGCTTGCCAGCTGCGGCGGTCTTTTTCAAACTGAGCAGCATGTAGGGGAAAAG
>DOHN01000085.1:18467-18934 GCA_003535195.1 Ruminiclostridium sp. | reverse complement strand
AGAATCCCGCCTAAAGGCGCAGCGAGCATGCCAACAACCGTAAACAGTTCCCAATACTGACGTTTTTTTATCAGGCTCACAGCCTTTAAGCCCCATGAAAGGCAAACCGCCAGAATAAAAGGCGCGAAAGCCCGGCCGGACTGGAGCTTTGAAAATAGAGGCAGGGGCCTGACGCTGGTGGAAATAAAATTCATCAGCACCGAAAGGAAGGCTATGCCCCCGGTTATAGAAATCAGGGAAATCATCATTGGTTTATTGTCCTCTTTCATATTTTGGAGTACCCAAAGAGTCGATAGAAAAGCAATGACGAATTCCAGGTAGGCTCTTCTATCCCAGGAACGGGGGTAATTGTGATGAGGCTGCCGGAATTTGGCCAGTATCGCCACAATTTCCGGGGGGGTCAGCGGATTTTCGGCGCCCGTCATACCGGCCAGAAAGGCAATCACTACCGGGACTGCGAAAAGAAT
>DOHN01000085.1:16839-18352 GCA_003535195.1 Ruminiclostridium sp. | reverse complement strand
GAAAAGAATACCTCCCACCATCAGTGTCCTGCCGGGCCGAGTGATATGGTGCCTGCCCGAGAAAATTTCGTAAATAAGGCAGAGGATGAGTACGCCGCCGAAGAAAAGGCCGACAAAAGCTTGAAACAATGTGGCAAATCCGCATAGAAAGAGGGCTACAGCTTTATTATCAAGCCATTTCTTTTCAGACGGGTCTTCAAAGTACAGGCCATAGGCAAAAACACATATTCCCGCGGTAAAAGTGGAAGGCAAAGGCATGGCGAATTTAAAACCTGCCTGGCCCAGCCGGAAGGTGATCTCGGTGAGATAATATATAGACAGCACTACGGTATAAAAAGCACCCGGATCACGGGGTGAGAGCCTTTTAGCAAGCTTCCAGAAGCCAATGGCCGTCAGGACAAAGGAAAGGGTATAAAAAGAGAGCATAATGATTTCAATGCTGAGCCCCGCTTTCAATAAAGCGGAAATTGCCACAGAAATGAAATAACGGCTGGAAGTCGGCTTTATGGCTTCCTCTATATAAAACTCGCCGGAGTAATTTCCAAATCCCGCCATATGCTGGTAGACAGAAATAATGTCCGCGTTATCAGAATTATACAGGTTATAACCCCTGGCAAAAAAAACACAAAGGGTAAAAATCAACAGGAATACTCTGTTCATATTCTTTTGCTGCGTCATACTATCACCCGCTTTTATTCTTCCCCATCGAAAAGAATAAAAGCCTTTTTCTGATAATAGCACATCTTTCGGCATTTTCACATATCCTGTAAGAGAATTTCGTTTTAGGAAAATGACCATGAAGACCCTAAGAATGAATCAGACCGTATATGAAGCAACCGAGAAGTATCCGGAATTAATTCATATCATAGCCGGCTGGGGTTATCCTCAAATCAGAAATTCCTATTTAAGGCGCCTGATGGGGAGCAGATACACCATTGGAGAGGCGATTTCCCAGCTGGACCTCGATAAAAGCGCCATTATAGAGTCCTTAAAAAGAAACGGGTTTGAGATCATCAACGACCCCAAACCCAAGTACAAAAATTAAACAAAACTAATAAATTCTCTTAAATCGCTGCCAATAAGAGGCCTGCACCACTTGATATACTCCTCGGTGACATCATTGCCCCGCTCATTGATATAATTGCCCGGCAGCACCTTTTCATGGAGCATGACCTCTTGGATGGGTATCAGCACAGTCCTGCACTGATACGGTTCTCCCGGCAGCCGCTCAAAGCCTACCATTACCCCCGAACGGCCTTCAACCGCAGCCCGTACGGCGGCTCTGCCTGCCAGTACAGCCTCCTCCCGATCCAGCTCCGATTGAAGTGAAATCGACGCTCTGCCGCATATCCCCGGCTTTTCGCTCCTGGCCTTTATACCCAGCCGCTTAATGATCAAATTGGCCAGATGGGCACTGACATCTCCGTAATAAACAGACCTTCCAACCTGAAAAACAGCCGGAACGATGGGTTTTCCCTCTTTATCCTTCAACCCCTCGCTGGCTACCACAACA
>DOHN01000085.1:935-16690 GCA_003535195.1 Ruminiclostridium sp. | reverse complement strand
ACATCATAAAGCCGCTTTACATCCTCAAGGAATTCATCCTCGTCAAAGGGACGCTCGGGCAGATAGATCAGATGGGGAGCATCACCCGGCTGTTTCCGGGCAAGGGCGGAGGCCGCCGCGAGCCATCCCGCATTTCTGCCCATGGCCTCAATGACCGATACATGTATCGGTAAAGACTTTACATCCTGTCCGATTTCGCTCACGGTCGCAGCAATATACCGTGCAGCGCTTCCAAAGCCGGGTGCATGATCGGTTACGGCAATATCATTGTCAATTGTTTTTGGAATACCCACCACATGGATACCCTGGTGGGCACAGACCTTGTAGATCTTACCGCAGGTATCCATTGAACCGTTGCCGCCGTTAAACAGCACATACTTGATATGGTTGCGCTTGAAAATTGCCACCATGCGCTCATAATCCGGAGCCTTCAGCTCAAAGCGCGAAGTGCCGATGGCTGAAGCGGGTGTTTGTAAAAGAAGCTCAAGGCTTTTATCCGCAACCTGCTTCAGATCCACGAAGTTTTCTTCCAAAATAGCTCCAGAGCCGCCAATGGCCCCGTAAACTTTATCAATTTCCTTGTATTTTTTCGCTTCGGTGATGGCACCATACAAAGATGAATTGATGACAGCTGTGGGTGCTCCGCCGTGGCAAATTAAAATATTGGTTTGCAAGTATAAACATCTCCTTATATCGAAACTTTCATATATTCTTAAAACTATGGGGAACATTATCTTGTTCTCCCGCTTTAGACTTCGGCAAAATTGATCTCTAATCCATTGGCAGCACCTTAAAAGCCAGTTTTATAAATCTCATATTAGCATATTATTGTTCTGTATGATGTTCAAAATACCCAAACGTTTGTGCATTTCTAAGATTGATGCTATACTATTTTCAATATGAAAGAGCAACTTTTTTGGGTGCGATTTTCAGCATAGAACAGGACAGGTGATTTTTTTAATGACACTCAAAGAGCTGGCAAAGCTGGCAAACGTATCAGTCTCTACCGTATCCCGGGTTATCAACGGCAATGATAGCCATGCAGCCGGCCCTGAAAAAAGAGAACTTATCTGGAAACTCGTGCGCGAAACAAACTATGTTCCCAATAAATCAGCTCAGAGCCTGAAGACTGGAAGCTGCGGAATCAGCGGCACGCCTCATACCATTTCATGTATTTTTGCCAGGAGCGCCGAAGGCCTGCAGGATTCTTTTTTTTCCCAAATTTTCTACGCTATTGAACAGAAGGCTGTGAAAAGAGGCTGTTCCATCACAGGCGTTTTTTCGGCATTTGAAATGAGCAGAAACGGCAGCTTTGACGACCTTATCCATTCCAATCCGGAGGGAATAATCCTGTTGGGCCGGTATTCAAAATCACTCCTCTCCTATTTGCGAAACCGGTTTAAAAACATTATATACACAGGGCTGAACAGCATTCAGGACGACTATGACCAGATCATCTGCGACGGTTATGGCGCAGCCAAAACCGCTGTAAAGCATCTTCATTCCCTGGGTCATACAAAAATCGGATATATTGGCGAACGGTCCAATGAGGCTCGCTATCTGGGGTACCATGAGGGTTTGCTTGAATTAAAGATTCCTGTCAACAGGAATTATATTTTTGAAACTTCCCAGTCCATCAAGGGTGGTTATGAAAGCGGATTAAAGATAACAAAAATAACGCCGGATCCTCCAACAGCCATTTTTTGCGCCAACGACACCACCGCCATCGGCGCCATGAAAGCCCTAAGTGAATCAAATTTCAAAATACCCGACGATATATCCATTATCAGTATAGACAATGTAGAAATGTGTCAATACGTCACACCCATGCTTACAAGTATCGATATCCCCAAAGGGGATTTGGGCAAATTTGCCGTCAAAACTTTGCTTGACCGCATTGATGGTGGCCACCGCATTCCGGTAAAAATCGAAATTCCCTATAAGCTGATCCAGCGCAACAGCTGTGCGCCTCCTAAAGCCTATACCTAATCCGGGCCGCTTTTACGGGTGCAATATTATGATTCTTTACGAATTCTCTTATCCGTAAACAGCCGGTCCAGATCCATGTCACGGAGCATTTTGACAATTTCCTTCGTCCTGTTGCAGCCAAACTTGTGCAATAAGCTTTTGATCTGGGTCTTGACAGTAACCACTTCCACAGAACGAATCTGCGCAATCTCAACTACCTTTTTATCTTCCAACAAAAGCCGGATCAAGTCCTTTTCAGCGGCTGTCAGCGAAGTAAGATGGTGCACAAAGAAAAGAAGGCTTTCTTCTGAGCGTCTTAATCGTATAAACTCGGCATGCATATAGCTTTGTATCTTTTGCTCCAATACCGGAACACCCTTATATGCGTTTCGGATATGCTCAAGAATATCCTTAGCCGGGCTGGTCTTGATTACATAATCCGAAGCGCCTGTGGCAAGTGCAGTATAGATCATCTCCTTGGTCTCATGTATAGTAAGAAAAATGATCTGCACATTGATATTCTCATTGATAATGGTCTCAGCCGCATCCACACCGGAGTACGTATTTTCCATTTCGATATCCATTAAAATGATATCGGCCGGTACCCGACGCGCCAATTCAACGATTTCACGCCCGCTACTCGCCTCCCCCACAACTTCCATATCTTCTGTATTGCTGATAATATTTACAAACTCCTTACGAATGATGTGGAAATCCTCTGCAATCAGAATTCGGATCTTAGGGCTCACAATAATTCCTCCCAGTTCTGAATCAATATTTTTTCCGTAGCTCCGGGGCGGGCCGGTACCTATTTTACTCTATTCTTCTCTTTTTTCCATTGCAAATATTCGGCCGCCCCATGTTTGAGTGGTGGATAACGCCAAAAGGCCGGTGCTTCTGAACTCTCAAAAAGCACCAGCCTATTGGTTAAAGTTTGTTATTCAGCTTTTTTGTATCCTTCAAAAGCTTCTTTCATCAGGTCGGTCCTGACGTAATTATTCGCATCACCGGACTCAACCTTTTTGTTTGCCTTAAAATAATCAAGCTGCAATTGGTAGATTTTAAGCAAACTGCCATCGTCAAGCATGGATTTCAATTCATCGGTGTTAAAGTTTGTAACGCTGTTCTTGCTCTTTGCAAAGTCCTCGTAGGTTGTCTCCTGGAATTCAGCCGCAGATTTGATGGCGTCATCATAATGGGCGTCTCTGTAGTCATAGCAGCTGTATAGCGCGCGGACAAACCGAACAACCACATCCTTATTTTTCTCTATATATTTGGGAGTAACGGTCCAGCTGGCAGGAAACGCGGTCTTGTCAAGGAAATCGCTTGTGCTGGCCAGTAAGTTCAGGTTGTCAATGCCCACCTTGTCAACAATGTTGATGGCATGAAGATCAAAGGCTGCAACAGCATCGACCTTTTTAGCAATAAAAGCGGTAACGGCACCGGCCATATCCATGTTCATAATCTTGACATCATCTTTTGTCATGCCGGCTTTTTCGAGAGCCAGATTTAAGACGACCTCACCGGAGGTACCCAACTGAGTAGCCACAACTTTGCCTTTAAGGTCGGAAATGCTGGTGAGTCCGGAATCTTTATGGGTATAAATCTTTTCTGAATTACCCAGGTGATTCAAAGCAATAACGTTTATTTTGTTCTCAGCGGCTAGTGTGTGCGCGCCATGCCCGATATATCCGAACTGAATATCACCTGAAACCATTGCCGCAACTTCAGGAGGACCGGAAGTGAACTTGACCCACTCAACCTCCAGACCTTCCTTTTCAAATGCCTGGTTCAGTTTATCAATACCAGGAATGATGCTGCCAGAAAGGCCGGCATGGTATGCAACACGGATTTTAACGGGTTCAGGCTTTGCTGATCCAGTAGGAGCCTGGCTGCTTGGAGTCGTTTTAGGAGCATTGCTGCCGCAACCAGCGAGCAAAGCTACAACCAAAAGAACGGACAGGAATGTGCCAATTAATTTACGCATGTCAATACCTCCAAAATTATTTACTATTAAATTTCCTGTTTTCAGGACCTATAACACAATGTCATTTGCGCTGTTCCAGATACTGGTTATATACCTGAGACCAGATCTTGTTCTTCAATTCGAAAAATTTTGGTTCCATCTTGGTTTCTTGGTTACGCGGATAAGGGATATCAATGTCTACAATATCAATGATGCGCCCGGGGCGAGCACTCATGATGATCACTCTCTGTGCCAGGATTACCGCTTCTTCTACGTCATGGGTAATGAAAAAGCAGGTGCGCCGCTCTTCTTCCCATGTCTTTAACAATTCGGACTGGAGTTGGGTACGTGTCTGCGCATCCAATGCGCCAAAAGGTTCATCCATCAGAAGGAGCTTTGGCTGCATCGCGTAAGCGCGGGCAATTGCAACACGCTGTTTCATACCACCGGAAAGTTCCTTCGGGTATGAATTTTTGAAATCCTGTAAGCCAACCATTTCGATATAGTGGTCAGCGATGTCGGAAACTTCCTGCCGAGACAGCTTCTTAAGTCGAAGACCAAACTCTACGTTCTTTTTCACGGTCAGCCATGGGAATAAAGCATATTGCTGAAATACCACACCCCGGTCAGGGCTGGGACCATGAATTACATTCCCGTCAACTAATATTTCACCGCTAGTAGCATTGTCCAGTCCTGCCAAAATATTCAGCATAGTGGATTTGCCGCATCCGGAAGGTCCGACAACACAGATAAATTCATTTTCCTTAATGTCGAGGTTAAATCCGTTCAGAGCGATTACATCGCCTCTTTTGCTCGAATAGGTCTTAGTCACATTGCGGATTTTAACCTTGGGAACATTATTCTGATCCGGCATCATATTGTCCTGGTTTCCTGCCATGATGTCAACCTCCTTTCAAGGAACGATACTACTTGATCCAGGATGGTCCCTATGACGCCAATAATTATAATGCCCATTAGAACTACATCCATTTCAAAATACATACTGGCTTCCTGAATCATTTGTCCAAGGCCTACCTGTGCGCCGGTAAGCTCGGCCGCGATCAGTGTGGTCAAAGAGGACGCAAGTCCCAGGCGCATGGCCACAAGGATAAACGGGAGAGATGCCGGTACGACAACTTTCGCAAAAATCGTAAAGTCTCCTGCGCCTAATACCCGGGCGGCCTTGATCATCGTCAAATCGACATTCTGAACACCCTGAAATATATTGATGACCATCACCAGGAAACATCCAATAAAGATAACGGTCACTTTCGCATTTTCACCCACGCCCTGAGCTACAATGACCAACGATATATAGGCAATGGGAGGAATGCTCTTCACAAACTTAATCCAGGGATAGAAGATCAGTTGAAGCGGTTTATACCAGCCCAGCAGAAAGGCAACGGGAAGCGCACATGCAAAAGCCAGAATAAATCCCATCAAAGAACGGTAAAGGCTGGCATTGATATGCACAAAAAGCTTGCCGGACTCAAAAAGTTTAGACAAAGCTGCAAAAACTTCCGAGGGCTTGGCAAAAACCACATGTGCTTCTGTACTGGATATAAACAGCCACAGTAAAATGGCTGCACCGAGCGAAATTATTGAGTATACCACATTTGGTACACCAATCTTTGAGGATTTTTTCTGGATACTCAAGTTTTTCCCCTCCATAAATTTATACTTCTAATCAATTTTTTCGATTAATTCCGCCAATAGCTACAACGTGGAATAGCTCTGTGAGCTTATTGTAGCATTACCCCTTTAAGGCTGTAATGAAGAAGAAAATATATAATAGGGAGGATGCACTATGAAACTTTTTTGGGGAGACATTCACAGCCACTGCGGCATTACTTATGGCTTTGGCAGCCTGACAAACGCACTTGGCGCCGCAAGAGAGCATTTGGATTTCTGCGCTGTGACCGGGCATGCCATGTGGCCCGATATGCCTGAACTATGCTCCGATACAGAATTTTTGATATCCTTTCACAAAACCGGTTTTAGTAAACTTAGGAATAACTGGGAAAGTATTCGTGAAACCATAAACAGCTATAATAGAGATCATGAGTTTGTTACCTTTCAGAGTTACGAAATGCATGGGAGCACATTAGGGGATTACCACCTCATATCACCGGATGATGATTTAAAGCTGGTATATGCCGACAACCCGCATGAGCTCTTGAACAAGCTTCCCGGCAGCCGGGCCATCATGGTTCCCCATCACATAGCCTACGCTTCAGGTTATCGGGGGATCGACTGGAATGCTTTTGACCGCACGATCAGTCCGGTGGTGGAAGTGTGTTCAAAGCATGGCTGTTCCATGAGCGACAAAGCACCTTATCCCTATTACCATAATATGGGGGCACGCGATACCCACAATACGGTTTATGAAGGCCTGAGGCAGGGCAAACGGTTTAGCTTTGTCGGTTCCACCGACCACCACGCCGGTTACCCCGGTTCCTACGGCGACTGCAAGCTGGCAGTGCTGTGCGGGGAAAAGACCAGGGATAGCATATTTAATGCAATTTGCGCAGGACATACTTATGCCGTGACCGGTGACCGTATCCGCTGCGATTTTACTGTTAACGGCGCTCCATTCGGATCATTCATCCGCGCCGGCAGCCAGCCCCGTGAAATTGTTTTCGACATGAAAGCCAGCCATTTTATCGATAAGGTTGTTCTGTATAAGAATCTTCGCCCTGTTAGAATCATAAACGGCGAAAGCCTGACCGGGGTTAACGAAAAGGGAAGATATAAGATACGCATCGAGATGGGCTGGGGCAACAACCAGGATCTGTTTACCTGGAACGGTTCAGTCAAGATAGAAAACGGTATCCTCACCGATGTGGAAAAATGTTTCCGCGGCCGCAGCATTCTGGCTCCTTCAGCAGACCTTTCTGCCAGCGACAACGTCAACAGCATTGACAACCGCATTCTTAATTCCGATGAAAACGGCCTGGAATGGATTTGTCAAACGGTGAAGAATATATCCCCGCTTCATCCTTCTACCTCTGCTATTGTCCTGGAGGTTGAAGGCGATCTTAAAACCCGGATCACCGGTAAGATCAACAATAAGAATTTCTCACTGTCTGTTTCGGATCTCCTTGAGCATAGTCTGGTATGCCCGATGAAGCCCTTTAACTCACAGTCCTTTAAGATTTATCAGGCTGTTCCCCAGCTCCAGTATTGCCTGAAGCTTAGCTATACGGATGCAGACAGGGAAAAAGACTGCGATTTCTATCATGCCGAGATCTATCAGACAAATTCCAGCTGCGCCTTTATTTCTCCTGTGTTTGTGGAGTAAAAGAATAACATCACTCATGGCGCTAAATTATGAATCGAAGATTGCGAACGGGAAGCTTATTGTATTCGCAATAAAGCGTGCCGATGGGATGAACAAAAGTAAAGCTGGTGAAATAAATTGATTATTTTAACTTTAATAATGATGATCATTTCCCTCTTTGTTTTCGTTTTCAATAACCGGAACAAGGAGTCTATCTGGCTTAGCGGCCTTTTCATCGGCTTTATTCTTGCCAATATAGGTCTCATGTTTTACTACGCCAAAATGGGCGGCCTCATTTACAATGAGCAGATTTTCTTCTTTCTGACCATAAATATCAGGCAGTATATTCAGCGGTTTATTATCACCATTGATAACATTTCACGTCTTCTTTTATGGGGAAGAAGCATTTTCCTTTACTTTTTGATGATGTTTGCCCTGCATCTGGTAGGCATACTGCAAAAGCGCCGCCTGGCCGGATTATTCGCATTAGTTTTGCCGCTTTTTCATTCCATTGCCGCCGATCCGCTGCTCTTAAAAAGTTTTTCCAGCGACCAGCGTGATTCTCTGTATATCCTTGGCAATATTTATATGGCCGCCTACCTTTTTATTTCAATCGTATTGATTATAAAGGAATATTTTAACCAAAATATTCGCTGGGTCAAAAAGCAGCTCAGGTATATCATCCTGTTCGTTACCAATATGATCCTGTATTTCGTAATTTTCTGCCAGATCAACCCCTTGAGCATGATGTACTATTCAAAATATGCTCTTTTTGATATAGGCTTCAAATTCTATAAGCTGCGGTTTTCTATCACCGCCTGGTACCTTCTGCTGGGTTTATTTGCCTTCTTTATCATAATGGGGTTGTTTGCCCTGTTTCGTTTTACCAGCATCGTAAAAAAAGAGCACCAGGACAATATCTTTTTGGAACGGCAGCTCAACATTGCACAATTGGGTATTCAGGTGTTCATACACGGCATTAAAAACCAGCTCTTTTCAGAGCAGATTATTCTTCGCCACCTCACTCAGGACATGGATTCCACCGGCGTAAATCCGGATGAGATAAAGCACTGCATTGCTGAACTCCATTCCATAAACGAGAATATGACTACCCGTATCGAAAAGTTATATCAGGTATTCAGGCAGAATACCATGAGTCTGGCTCCCTGCCGGCTCTCAGCCGTAGTTGACAATGCGCTGGAAAGACTCAGCAGCCGGCTTGGAGCCATTGACTGCGAGTTCCGGAACACTTACGATCCTATGATACTTGCCGATATGCCGTACTTAAGCGAGGCCGTATATAATATACTCAGCAACGCCTGCAGTGCAGTAAAGGCCGGTGACCGGGCCGGCTGCGGCAAGATTATCATCACAATTAAAGAGGATCACCACTGGTGTGCTGTACGCATTGAAGATAATGGCATTGGGATGAGCAAGGCGAAACTGAAGAAGATCTTCGAGCCCTTCTATACCGATAAGAATTCTAATTACAACTGGGGGATTGGTCTTACTTATGTCAAGCAGATTGTGAAACTGCACTTCGGAAAATTGCATGTAGAAAGCCAGGAGAATGCCGGAACAGTATTTATCCTTGCTTTTCCCATTCTGCAGGCGTCAAAAGCCAAGAAGAAAAGTACTTTTTCTCTAAAGCGTCAAATCTCTGATAAAACTAATAATGAGGGATAATCAAAAATGATTATCCCTCATTATTAGTAATTACTATTTACCCCGTTTACAAGATTAAACTTTTTTCTTATAAATATCAGCCATCTCTTCCAATGATATCTGAGGGATCTTCGGTGCGTCCCCTACGGAACCAAACTGGACGATTGCACTTCCCACGGCCTCCATAACCCCGCGTTTGATACCGCGCAGCAAGGTGCTCCACGCTTCGCCGTCACGATTTTCGCCGCCGATCAAAGGAGCCATAATGGGTACCAGATAATACCTGGGATCAAATTGTTCGGGCTGTGCCTGCATCAGTTCCCATATCTTGGGGAATTCTTTTTTGACCAAGCTGTTTTCAATAAACATGCGGCGCAGATTTCTGGTCACTGCAAGCCTTATATCAGTGTCTATATTGATTTTCGATATCCCGCAGGGGATGGCTTCCAACAGCTCATATACAGGGATTCCCACGGCATTTGCAAGCTTTCCGCCCAATTCATTGATTTCATCTACAAGGTACTTGGGAACCATGGAGGAGCCATGAGAAACCAATGCCCCTTCAATTCCTTCGTGTCTCATATTTTCCATCGACGCGATGGCAATCTCTTTTCTCAGCTTTATATTGTTTCCTTTAACGGCGCCGTGCTTGGTACCGTAGGATATGGCAAGGCAGTCGCAGCCCGTTTTCCTGAAGAAGTCGCATACCGTCATGGGGTTTGTGTAAGTCGAAGCTTCCGAAAACACATCATCCTCTACTCCGGCAAGAACACCCAGCTCACCTTCGACACTGACTCCTCTTGCGTGGGCGTATTGTACTACTTCTCTTGTGAGCTCGACATTGCCGCTGTAAGGCAGACTGGATCCGTCGATCATGACCGATGTATATCCGGCGTCGATTGCCGCTTTTACAGCATCGAAGCTTTTGCCGTGGTCCAGATGCAGCACGATGGGAATATTTGTGGTTTTGGCTATTCTTTTGACCGCATCGGCGATCCGTTTTGCACCGAGCTTTTTATCCTCCAGGGTGCCATTCATAAAATCTGCCCTGCCACCCATAAACGCATTGGCCAAATCAGCCCCCTGTATAATTGCAGCGCTTTGGAATATAGTGTGGATTTCTATAACAGCCTCAGCCTGTGTGATCATGTTTACATTGAATGCTCCATGGGCAATACGGTTTTTTGTGGCGTAATCCAATAATGGTTTTAAAGGTATCAAAGACATTGCTCCACCTCGTTAAAATTTATAGTATCTTCTTGCTTTCCTAAATCTATGGTCATCTTGCAGGCAAAGTGCTGGTTTGGCCGCAGCTTCTGTATGCCCGGCTTTTGATCCAACCGCCCAACCGTATTATTGGGGTCGGGCAAACCATACCAGGGCTCTATACAAACAAATTTTACCTTACCCGGTGCAGACCAAAATACAACATGTGGAAAATTTTGAATGCTCACTTTTATCGCTCTTCCGGTATCCTTTTCCACCAATGATACAAAATCCGATTTCAAATTTGACAGGATGAAGCTTGCGGGAAATAGCTCATCGCCTAGGGGAATGCATCTCCTGTTCTCGAAATACACACTTTTCTCCCCGCTCAAAAACCCGTCATGGCAAAGGATTTCAACAGGCGTTTCCTTTTCATCAAAAATCAAGCTGTAATCCTCAATGGAATGGCTGTCATCAAAGGGGCATTTGTACCCGGTATGATACCCGAGGCTGAAAAGCATTTCGGCATCATTTAAGTTTTCTACCCGGAAGGAATGGATCAGCCGGTGTTCTGCCAGCTCAAACCTGGTATAAAGGCGGAAGCAATAGGGATAGAGTTTTATGCTTTCATTATTGGAGCCCAATAGAAACGTCACCGAGGTTTTGTCCTGCTCTAGGGCAATATGCTCAAAATCCCGTGCAAAACCATGCATCGGCAATTTAAAGGTACGGCCCGACACCGTGTATTGGTCATTCTTTAATCTTCCGCAAACCGGAAATAAGGTCGGCGCTCTTCTCGGCCAGACCAACGGGTCCCCCTGCCATAGTAATTCGGTACGGCTGCGTTTATCCCACAGGGACCATAATTCTGCGCCCAAACTGTTTATTTGCACCCTTAATGCGTCGTTTTCTATTGTATAAATCATCTGTCCTATTGCTTCCAGCTTCCATTTTATTTTGCTTAAAGGCCAATGCCTAGCAATGATGGCATGAGTCTATTCCATAAGTTCCCTTTTCGCCGTCTTTCATACAAAGGTGAACGGCAGCCGTTTTGAAGGTGAGAGGCAGCGCCAAAATGTTTGGATTGGGGCCTACATACTTTTTCATGGCATCTTCCAGAGCTTCTTCGAAGGTCGCTCTTGTCTTGAGGCCCATGCCCCGTGCATAGCCGGGATCCTGAGCGCCTACAATATAGATGGCGGAAGTATTCATCTCGGCAATATGGCCGCAGCTTATCATGGAGAATCCGTGGAACGGGTGGAAGCCGTTTCCGAAACGATAATTCCGGATATATTCTTCATTGGTGCCGAACAGCTCCCCGTAGCGGTCCATATCGGCGAGGGTATTCATATAATCGTGCTGGAACATTTCGTATATCTTCCGATAGCCGGTAAACAACTCGTCGTGGAAATAGCCGTTGCAAATAGAAGAGCAGATAATAACGCATTTGTCGCTCATCACTCGCTTGTGGCGAATTACCTGGGCTGAAAGAGCCTGCATCATCATAATGGGGTTGGTGCCCATGCCGTCGCCGTAATGGAAGAACTGAGGCATGCCGAATACCATAACATCATATTTCTTCTCCGCCCAATGCACATAGGTGCGCTTATCGGCAACTTCCCAGGACAATGGCTGAAGATCCTTGGCATAACCGCTGAACACAGCGATCTGGCGGGACTTTGTATCCAGCACGGCATCGCAGCAAAAGAATTTTTTGCCCATTTTTTCTTCCATATGCTGACCGATTTCATCAAATTTGCTTCTCATCAGAGAGTGTGTGCTGACAGGCGTAAAGTCATCCCGGTGCATGACCTCGGGCACATGGTGGGAGGCGATGGATCTCCAATGGGTGATACCTGTTGAACAATGCTTGTAGCCCCCCGAATAACCGCCGTAGGGGTTGCCCTGCGTATGTCCGATCAGGATAGCCACATCGGAATCATAGACATATTTGTTCATTAGTACAGGATCTCCGCGCTTTGTCTTGCCCAGATCCACCAAGTGTTCGTAATCTTCGCTATCATGGTTAATGATCTGATGGGTATACCAGAATTGGTTAAACAGGTCCTCGCCCAGTACGTTGAAGATCTCCTGCTTGGTATTTTTCCGGTGCAGTCCGTTTGAGCAGATCAAGAGAATGTCTTTTTTCTCCACCCCTGCTTTGTACAGTTCCTCCAGAATAATAGGAATAGCTACTTTTCGGTGGGCTGTCGGCTGCTCGCCGCCCTTTACCCTGTCGGGGAAAACAATAGTGACCTTGGAACCCTTCTTTGCAAGCTTGGACAGGGGCTCCATACCGATAGGGTTCAAAATCGACTGCCGGGTTGCCGTATATACATCCTCAAGATAGGGCGGATCGGCTACTGTTTCTCCCGGTATAAACACATCGGTATTGTCTGGCAGGTTAGCCTCCATGGTACCTTGTCCATATTCAAAAGATAATTTCATAAAACCCACTTCCTTTACAATATTTTACTTGCCCATATAGTTTTTAATAATTTCAAGATATTCATCAGGATAAAAGCCAATATCTCCGCTGAACCGGGTGAGAGCTATCAGGCCGCCGTCAATTTCGGGAATGGAGGCGAGCATCTCTGCGTTATCCTTTTTAAGCCCTCCGCCATATACTACCGGAGCCCCGCCGGTCACCTCTTTTACAAAGCGGCCCACCATCTGGATATAATCTCTGTCCGGAGGTATTTTTCCCGGTCCGATAGCCCATACCGGTTCATAGGCGATGACTACTTTACTGGCATTAATACCCTGAAGTCCGATTTCAAGCTGTTTTTTCAGAGTGTTCTGCCATTCGGGCTGCTCTTCGGCGGTCTCACCGATACAGTAAAGGACCTTGAGCCCCGCTTTCACCGCGCATTGGATTTCCTTGTTCAGCAAACTGTTCACCACATCAGCATTATGGACACCTGTCTCCTGTAAAATACCCATCTTGTCCCTGCGCTCCTCGCAGTGGCCAATAATGGCAGCTTCACAGCCCATGGCTTTCACGGAATTGGCTGTACGGTTGGACGTAAAAGCGCCGAAATTCCCGCCCACAGAAGTGTCGTCGCGGAAAACGCTTTGGCAGCCCACCTTTACAGGGCTTCCTTCATGAAGAGCTCCAACGGCGCCAATCAGGTGCGCTTCGGGGAAAAACATGGCAAATTCGGCTTCATCCGCATGGTACTTTTTCAGACTGTCCTGGGTATTCCGAACAATATATTCTCCCCACTCTTTTACCGGGGCTAACCCGTTAACACCGCCTAATTCTTTAGGAATGTCAAAACGCTTTAAATTCAAAAAAATATACTTCAAATTTCTGCCTCCTTTTGTGGAAAACACGATAAAATATTTGTGCCCATTTTCATTTTTACTTATTTTGATGGTATCATATTTCACAACTCAGCCTTCTCGCAAATTAGCCAAACGTTTGGGTAAATGCAGGCAAATTTCGGTATGCGTTATGATATAATATGGTTGCCAAAATAGAGTCTATTCATTTGCTGTATTGATGCCGATTAAAAAGCTTGATTCCGTAAAAAATAGACTTGTATATAGACTTGTATATTGAATAAATCAGTGAAAAAGAGGTTATTCCATGAATTATTTTAATCTTTCTGCAGAGGAATTCGGCCGTAATGCTAAAATTCCAATTTTAAAGCTGGGTGATTCGGGAGAAGTCTTCTATGAGATGGCCGCAGAGATGATCGACGAAATTACCCGCAACAATGCATCGGGAAAACATACTGTCTTTATATGTCCGGTAGGACCTGTCGGCCAATATCCTATTTTTGTGCGTTTAGTAAACAAAAACAGGATTTCCTTGAAAAATGTATGGTTTATCAATATGGACGAATACCTGGATGACAATGACCAATGGATTTCCATGGAACATCCCCTGAGCTTCCGGGGCCATATGCACCGAAATGTTTATTCCAAACTGGACCCTGAGCTGGCAATGCCGGAAGAACAACGAATTTTTCCTGACCCTTCCCAGCCGGACCGGATCCTTGACACCATTAACCGGCTTGGCGGAGTGGATATCGCCTTCGGCGGTATAGGCATCAACGGTCATATTGCTTTTAACGAGCCCCAGGAAAAACTTACGCCTGACGCCTTTGCAGTCCTTACTACCCGCAAGCTGGACATCTCCAGAGAAACCCGGACTATCAATGCGGTAGGTGATCTGAACGGGGCTATCGATGCCATGCCCAAACGCTGTATAACCATCGGTATGAAAGAAATTTTAGGAGCCCGCAAAATACGGCTTTATTGTTTCAGGGAATGGCACCGGTCGGTTGTCCGTCAGGCAGCCTATGGCGAAATATCGGCTAAATTCCCGGTAAGTTTAGTACAGCGTCACCCTGATGCTCTTCTTACGGTCAATAATATTGCCGCTCAAAGGGCATTCTAACGCTCTATTGATAGGCATTTAGTAAAGGAGCTTAAGGCGTATGGATCTTTTTATACGGAACGGAAATGTTCTTGTGGGCGGAAGTTTTCAAAAAACCAATATCACCGTAAAGAACGGCCGCATCTTCTCTCTTAAAGAAGAAACAAACAGCCAATCGCTGCCTGAGTTGGATGGGGAGCATCAAAAAATCGTTCCCGGTTTTATTGACATCCACACCCACGGCGGCATGGGGGCTGACGTGAATCATTCCGGCTTTGATGATCTGCACAAAATCAGCAGGTTTTTTGCTTCCCAGGGTACCACATGCTTTCTGGCCTCCATTCTGACCGATACCGAGGAAAAAACTCTGTGGTGTATTCATCAGGCTGCAGAGAGCATGGACAGCCGGCCCTGCGGCGCCCAGCTCATTGGCATACATCTGGAAGGTCCTTTTCTTTCATCGGCCTATAAGGGCGCTATGCCAGAAGCCCTGCTCATAAAATCGGACCTGACTTTATTTAAAAAATATCAGGAAGCAGCCGGCGGCCACATCAAATATATCACCGTGTCCCCCGAGGTCGAAGGAGTGCCCGAAATGATCCCAGATCTTGTCAGCCTGGGCGTTGTTGTGGCTTTGGGACATTCCGGCGCGGATTATGAAACCGCCATGACCTGTATAAAAAACGGAGCCACTGCTTCGACCCACACTTTTAACGCCATGAAACTCATGCATCAGCACGCCCCTGCTATCTCAGGAGCAGCGCTGGAAAGTGATATCTATTGCGAAGCCATCTGTGACGGCCGGCACCTGCATCCGGGCATTATAAGACTATTGCTGAAAACAAAGGGACTTGATCGGGTAGTGGCTGTGACAGACAGCATTATGGCAGCCGGACTGCCCGATGGAAGATATAAGCTGGGCGTCAACGATGTGTTTGTTAAGGACGGCGACGCCAAGCTGCTTGATGGGACACGGGCCGGCAGCACCCTGACCGCCATCCAGGCTCTTAAAAATCTGATTCAATTTACAGGCAGAAGCCTTGAAGAACTTATTCCCCTGCTGACCAGCAATCCGGCCAAGCTCCTCCATATCGACGACAGAAAAGGATCTATCGCATTAGATAAGGATGCCGATCTGGTGCTGCTGGATAATCATTTGAATATATCCGCCACGATAATTGGCGGTGAGGTGGCCTACCGGCGCAATAATGGTTTATAATAGGTACCATGCGACAGAGTGATGTTTCAGTGCGTCAGCAGAGCAGGATTGCTGGCTTACCCAA
>DOHN01000085.1:419-740 GCA_003535195.1 Ruminiclostridium sp. | reverse complement strand
ATTTGTCCCGTCTGCCACCAAAAGCTTTTAAAAACTGGCCAAACCCTGATTTGCGCATCGGGCCACAGCTTTGACATCGCCTCAAAGGGTTATGTCAACCTTCTCTTGAGTCAGCATAAAAACAGCAAGGACCCAGGAGACAATAAAGAGATGGCCAAAGCCCGAAAGAGATTTCTGGATAAGGGATATTATGAACCTCTTGCCCGGGGCCTATGTAAAGTTTTTACCCAAATCCTTGCCGTGAAGGAAAAAGAGAGCCTCCTTCTGGATGCGGGCTGCGGTGACGGGTACTATACAAACTTCCTCCAGCGTTCATTTGCA
>DOHN01000085.1:0-254 GCA_003535195.1 Ruminiclostridium sp. | reverse complement strand
TTCCTCCAGCGTTCATTTGCAGAAAATAATTATCCCTGTTCCGTCATGGGCATGGATATCTCCAAGGAGGCCATACGTCTGGCTGCCGGCAGAAATAAAGAAATCACTTTTCTGGTGGCATCCCTGTTTAAGCTCCCCTTTGAAACAAGTCGGGCCGACCTTATCTTAAATGCTTTTGCGCCGGCCTGTGACGGGGAATTTGTCAGAGCGCTTAAAAAGAACGGGAACCTTGTTACCGTCATACCCGGAAAAAG
>DOHN01000019.1:2690-3037 GCA_003535195.1 Ruminiclostridium sp. | reverse complement strand
CCTCGATGCTTTCGGTGCAGACACCGCCGCCGGCCAGAAAAGCCATTAGCCCAGTCTCTTCCTCATCCTCGCCCACTCTTATCAGCGGCAGGGCTTTGTTTCCCATACGTGCCAATAAAAATGCGATGTTGACAGGACAGCCGCCGTAATTGATTTTTGCATTATCGCTGTTCTCAATTAGAGAGGTAAATCCTGTCTTTAAAGGGGTTTTGACCCTGATGATACGATCCAGGCTGACATAGCCGCTGGTCAGAACATCGTACTGCATATTACAGCTCTCCTTTTTCCAACATGCCAAACAATTCCTCGGAAGTAATCACTTTTCCCAGATATTTGCGGATATCGGT
>DOHN01000019.1:344-2566 GCA_003535195.1 Ruminiclostridium sp. | reverse complement strand
AGATATTTGCGGATATCGGTAAGATGGACCTGGTTTACGGTCTCGTCGTTGGTGGCCACACAATCCGATACCACGATTGCGTTGTAGTTGAGGTAATAGGCATCGGTTACCGTGGCCCTGATACAGCAGTTGGTTTTTGTTCCTATAATGATGGTATTTTCTATGCCATGCTCCCGCAATATCATATCCAGATCAGTTCCCACAAAACCGCTATACCTTCGTTTTTTTATCACATAATCCTTGGCCGGGTCTACCTCCAGCATGGGATCGATTTCATCCCCCCCGGTCCCCTCAATGCAATTGGGTCTCATATTTAGAAGATTCTTGTCAAATTTGTCCTTCCTGTAGCTGTGCCGGAAGAAAATAATGAGAATATCACGCTTCCTGCAGGCTTTCAGAACCTTTTTAATTCTGGGCAGGATCTCCCTGTTTTGCGGATAGAACACCCGGCCGTCGGGATCGGTAAAATCCTTGACCATATCCACAACGAGAAGCGCTGTTTTAGCCATTTTTAAACCCCCTTATCCGGGAATGTGAAGCTTCGAAGGCGGATACCGCAAAGAGTACGGTAACAATCATCAAATATGGGACAATTTCAAATAATCCGGAAACGGGGCCCGCAAAAAGGCCTAAATTAATGGCCAGAGACCGGGCAAGACCAAAAATCAGCGCATAAACCGTTGACTTTACGGGCATTGCCCTGCCGCAGTAAATGGCGGCTATCGCGATAAATCCCCTGCCCGATGTCATGCCGTTGGTGAAAAGAGCCATTCGTTCAGTGGCCAGATTGGCTCCCGCCAGCGCACAGAGTACCGCCCCAATCAAAACCGCTATATAGCGAATTTTCACCGTACTGATGCCCACCGATTTAGCAGCTTCCTCATTTTCGCCCACCACCCGCACATAGACTCCGAATTTGGTTCTGAACATGATGATGCTGACTACCGGTATCAGGATCAGGCTAAGATACGTAATTGCGGTGTGCCCGCTTAAAAGGCTGCTTAAATAAGGAATATCCCGAATGACGGGCAGCTCTATCTTAAGGGCTGAAACACTGATGATGTTACTGACATTGATATTGGAAAGGGCCATAAATTTGAGTATGAACGAACTGAACGCCTGAACGAAAATATTGATGCCCAATCCTGTAATAATAAAATTGCTTTTTAAGGTTACCCCGAAAAAAGAAAAAATAAGACCCAGAACCAGGGTCAACAGGATACTGATCAAGATTCCCAGCCAGAGGCTTCCCGTCAAATAGACAAAAAGTGTGGCGGCAAAGGCGCCCATCAGCATCATGCCTTCCAGGCCGATGTTCAGAACGTTTGCCTTATGGGCGAAAAGCCCTCCCAATACGGCCAATATAAGAGGAGTGCTGTGATAAATCGTGTCATATAAAATGCTGTTCAGTAAATTCAAAACGCTCCTTCTCCCTTCTTATTCTCCGCTGCCCGATACACCGTGGCTCCTGACCAGCGCCTTGACCCGCCCAAGCACCTTAAATCTGCTGTCAATAAACCGGACCGACAGAAATAGAATCAGGATTCCCTGGATGACACCGACAATTTCTTTGGGAACATTGGTGAACAGACCGATATAGTCGCTTCCGGTCTTCAGCGCAGAGTAAAAAACAGCCGCAACAACAATACCAACAGGATTATGTCCGCCCAGGAGCGCAATCAGCATGCCATCCCAGCCAATGCCGGGAGAACCGGAAAAATCCAATGTATAGCGATATTTTTCACTCATCAGGAATCCGGCCCCCGCCAGTCCGCTCATGGCGCCGCTTAAAATCATAATGGAAAGAATCTTTTTTCTGACATCCATACCTGTTGCTTCTGCAAATTCAGGGTTTAATCCAATGGCTGTAATTTCATAGCCCAGCTTTGATTTTTTAAAGACCACGACCATGATGGCAAAAACCACAAGTGAAATAAAGAAAAAGGCTGTAATATCCGAATTAAATATTTTTTTGAACATGGCGCTTTCCCGGATGGCATAAGTGGAGACATAACCGGAGGCCGGGTCCTTATATACGCCCTGGGAAAGATATTTGGTGATCTCGACCACAACATAGTTGAGCATCAGCGTAACCACCATTTCATCCACTTTAAACCGGGCTTTCAATATCGCCGGAATCAGGGCGAACAAAACGCCTACGGCCATTCCCGCTAAAAGGCAGAGCGCAATATGGAGGGCAGGCGGAAGACGGGTAAAGCTAT
>DOHN01000019.1:0-227 GCA_003535195.1 Ruminiclostridium sp. | reverse complement strand
GGCGGAAGACGGGTAAAGCTAAATCCCGCCACACCCGCGAAGAATGCCCCTAAAACCGCTTGTCCTTCAACACCCATATTAAATATATTGGCCTTAAAGGTGATGGCTATGGCAAGCCCGGTTAATATGAGCGGCGCAGCAAAGTGCAGGGTTTTTAAAATTCCGCTGTAACTGAAAAGAGATCTTTGGATCATGACGGAATAGGTCAAAACCGGATCTTCCCCAAT
>DOHN01000112.1:11279-17079 GCA_003535195.1 Ruminiclostridium sp. | reverse complement strand
TTAAGGTAGAAACCGCGGCGTCGACCCCGCCGGCGCACGCAGGAGTTCCCTCCATAAGGCCTGTAAGTTTTGCGCCTTCCGCTGTGATATGCCCCACTACATCTGATGAATCAGACAGCTTTGGGAAAAAGTCTCTTGGAATCTCCATGGCATTCAAAAGCTCATCGGAGAAATCCTTTTTATGAATATCAAATATGCCGCCGATATTTCCAGCCGAGCAGTAATCCATAGAGATGCTGCCGGTCAGCTTATATGTACAATAAGCGTAGGGTGTCATAAGCCACTTTATCCTTTTCCAGGTATCGGGCTCATTGTTTTTGATCCAGAGGATTTTGGTATAGCCGTAATAGGAATCAATAAAATTTCCCGTGATATCAAAAATCCTATCTTCCCCGATATTTTTCCTGACCCATTCCACCTCTTTGGTAGCCCTCCGGTCCATCCAGATCAGGCAGGGGCGCAGTGGGTTCATATCTGCATCGCAAGGAATGCCGGAGCCGCCATACAAACCGCTGATAGTAAGGCCCTTGATTCTCTCTTTTGGAACCTGCGATTTTTCAACCGCACTTCTGATAGTCCTGCAAACCGCATCAAACCAAACATCGGGCCATTGCTCAGCCCAAAGGGGTTTCGGCGTAAGAACGTCATATTCTGCGGACGAGGACGCCACAATCTTTCCCTGAAGATCCACCAATACAGTTTTTGTACCTTGAGTGCCGATATCAGTGCCGACAAAATAAATATTTCCGTTACTCATTCAACAATCCTCCCATTATAAATTGATACCTAAATGTTTGGAGTTCATCAAAGACAATAAAACTTTACCTGTTTGTTTCAATATTCTTTCAGGCATCCGCAAAGTCTGTAGTGCTCTATGTACTTAGAATATTATAGCACAATTATCCAATTTAGCGGGCAATTGCATCTATGTGCAATAGATTTAATTTTTGTAAGCAAACTGGAATTTTATTGATTGTTCGTCTTAATTTTAGAAAAATTCCCTATAAACATAATTTCCACAATTTGTTTCCTTAAAAAAGCCGGATCTCACTTTATTTTTTCAACATTATAATATAGAATTATTTATAGTTCGACTTTATTCGACTTTATTAGAAATGGTGATTGCTTATTACGGTATTAGAAGTGCTGCGTACCGAAAAAAAATACGAAATAAACTCTTTACACTCTGTCCAAAAGCTGAAATGTGTTTTGTCGGCAGGTCTTAAAGCCGATCCCCACAACGGAGAAAATGGATATATGGTTCGCTCTCTTTACTTTGATTCTTTGTTTGATGATGATTACGCCGATAAGGAGAGCGGACTTGAGAGGAGAAAGAAAATAAGGCTGCGGATATATGATTCGGAAGCGCAAACCGCCAAACTGGAATTAAAAGAAAAAAGGGGGCAGAGCCAGTTAAAGCGTTCTCTTGCCATACCAAAAGTCCAGGCTCAAAAATTGGCCGCCGGAGATTATAATGTTCTTCGGGAAACAGACAACAAACTTGCCCGGGAAATCTTCTTCCTGATGCAGGAAGGGCTTTACCGGCCAAAAGCCATTGTGGAGTATAAAAGGCTGGCATATACCCTTGCGGAAAACGATACCCGCATTACCATTGACAGCCGTCTTTCCGCAACAGAGGCAAGCTTTGATCTGTTCTCAAAAAATTTATACCTTTACCCTATTATGCAGGGTATTGTACTGGAAGTGAAGTATAACTGCTTTTTACTGGACTATGTCAAAGATCTGGTAAATTTTATCAATAAAGAAGAAACTTCTGTGAGCAAGTATATACTCGCAAGAAAAATCAGCCGTTATTAGCAGGGAGAAAGAATGAAAGAAGCTTTATTAAACTATTTTTACAACCAGACAGGCGATCTGGCCATACAGGATATGTTATTGAATTATGCAGCGGCATTGGTTCTGGGCGTGATCATTTTTATATCATACCGGTATTCCCATTCCGGAGCTGTTTACAGCGCAAGATTCAATGTATCCCTTGTGATGCTGACCATTGTCACCACCCTTGTCATGAACGTAATCGGCAATAATGTGGCCTTATCTTTGGGAATGGTGGGCGCGTTGTCCATTATCCGTTTCAGAACGGCTATCAAGGATCCCAGGGATGCGACCTATATATTTTGGACCATAGCAGTGGGCATTTGCTGCGGTGTATCGGAATACCTCATTGCGGCAATGGGCACCGGTATTATTTTTCTGTTTCTGCTGGTATTCGGATCCGTCAAATCCAATGACCGGTATCTGCTTATTATCCATGGCGGCAGGAGCGCTGAAAGCGCCATCGAAACAGATGTTTTAAGATGTTTTGATGGAAATGCGGAAATGCGGGTGAAAAATACAACCGTTGAAAGTGTTGAATATATTTATGAGCTTTCCAAAAGGATGGTGGTAAAGGCTCAATCCCGCGGCAGCTCCATTACCGATATATTGTACAAAATCGAAGGGGTTGCGGCCGTAAACCTGGTTTGTCAGAATGAGGAAATCAGCAGATGATGGATAAGAAGCTTCATAAAAGCTACCGATATAAGGGCACTATGCTAATATTGGGACTGCTTTTGGCGGTTTTCGGCCTGTCTTTTGTCAGGGTACATGATTTAGGCCGGCGCGGGCAGTTTTCGGCGGAAGAAGTATCTGCAAATGTCGGTAATGAAAACAGAAGCTTAGCCCCTGATTTTTCCGCAGACGGCACATTTTCTTCCCATCTCCCTCTTGTGATCATCGATACTTATGGAGAACAGCCAAAGGCTGACAGTGTTTGGAGCGACGAGAAGGGCTACCGGGTCCCGGCAGACTACGACCCCTATGCCTATGGCACAATTTCGATTATAGACCGCCAGGACGGTATGAATACCCTTTCTGATGACCCTGACCTGAAATCTGACATCAAAATTAGGCTGCGCGGAAATTCTTCCCTTACCTTTGACAAAAAGCAGTATTTTATAAAGCTCGTAAACGAGGATGGGACAAAAAATGAGCAGAATGTTTTAGGAATGGGTAAGGAATGGGAATGGGTCCTGAATATATCCCAGGCCGATAAATCCCTCCTTCGCAATTATATGTGCTTAAACATCGCATCAAAGATCATGCCCTATGTTCCGGATTCCAAATTTTGCGAGGTCATTATGATAAAAGACGGCAAAAGCCAATATCAGGGTGCCTATCTGATGATGGAGAGTGTCAAGCGCGGAAAAGACCGTATAAATATAGCCAAATATGGAAGTAACTTTAAAAATAACTCGTACATACTGAGGCGGGACCGTTACGACGAAAGCGCGGTTTTATTAAATAACTACGGATCTGAAAACGGATTGACTCCCAACTTTATTGAGCTCAAATACCCCGATGCCGACCAGGTAAGTGATGCCGCCGTCAAGAACATTGAAAATGAAATAAGCGCTTTTGAAAAAGCCATCTTTTCAAAGGACATCGAGGAGTATTACACCTATTCAGACTATATCGACATGGATTCATTTATTGACTATTTTATCATCAATGAATTTTTTGGCAATTATGACTCCGGTTATCATTCGGTATATTTCTACAAAAATGGCGGCAGCAAGCTCCGTGCAGGGCCCGTATGGGATTTTGACCGGGCTATGGACAATTTCAATAATTCCGCCATGATGCTGGACAGCACGGCCATGCACGATGCGCCCTGGTTCCGTCAATTATTACGGGACAATAATTTTACCGAAGCTCTGATTAATCGTTACCATGAGCTCAGAAAAACCATTCTCTCCGAGGAATACCTATTTAGTTACATGGACGAAACCATTGAATTTTTAGGGTCTGCTCAGCAAAGAGACTGGAACCGATGGTCCTATTTTTATGAAGATGCTTCAGTAACCGATGAAAAAGATGATCCTGTTGTCAATGTGCAAACAAATTACGCCGATGAGATAGAAAAAATGAAAAAGGTCATTCATATTCACGGAACATGGCTGGATGAGAATATCGACTCTTTGTATCAATACAGCGAATTTGACGGAACATCAATAAAGTCCGGACTTTTCTATACTGCCGCCCAAGCGGTATTAGGCAATGAATCGGCCTGGCTGAGCGGCGTTGGTGCAATTCTTTTTATTGTCGTCTTTATGGTATCGGTTATCTTAATTGAAAGAAATTAAGAATTATTTGAGGGGAGTCAAAGGTATGAAAAACAGCAAAAAAACAAACCGTAAACTTCTTATGACCGCATCTATGGTTACATCCCTCATCTACATCGGCTGGAGAATATTTTTTACAATACCGGTCGGATACGGCATTATCTCCACGATTGCCGGCATAGCACTGGTTGTCTCGGAGGCCATAGGCGTACTGGAAGCATTTTCTCATTATAAAAATATGAGTACCGATAAATTTAAAGAAATGCCGGAAGTTTCTCCGGATCTCTATCCCGAGGTCGACGTTCTGATTTCCACCCATAGCGAAGCGCCGGAATTGCTTTATAAAACCGTCAACGGCTGCATCCACATGAAATATCCCGACTTAAATAAGGTTCATATTTATATTTGCGACGATAAAAACCGGCCTGAGATGAAACAGCTTGCAATGGATATGGGCGTGGGATACTTCGGCATGGCAGAAAACAAATTTGCCAAAGCGGGAAATCTGAACAATGCGCTCAGTAAAACCAATTCGCCCCTGGTTGCAACCTTTGACGCGGACATGATTCCTACCAGTAATTTTCTATTGGAAACCGTCCCCTATTTTTTCCTTCCTAAAATGATAAAAAATGAGGACGGAAGCTGGCGGTTGAGAACTGCCGGGGAGATGGACGAAAACTATAAAATCGGCTTTATTCAGACCCCTCAAAGCTTTTATAACGCCGATCTTTTTCAGTACAATCTTTTCGCCGAAAGAAATGTCCCCAATGAACAGGACTATTTCTTCCGTGAAATCAATGTGGGGCGAAATAGTACAAATTCGCCTATATACGCTGGCTCCAACACCGTTATTTCCAGAGAGGCGTTAGAAGATGCAGGCGGTATCCGGACAGACACCGTTACCGAGGATTTCGCCACGGGCATTGATATTCAGGCGAAAGGATATACCTGCTATGCCATACCAAAGGTCCTGGCCCACGGCCTTGCGCCTAATTCTTTTAAATCTCTGATCACCCAAAGACAGCGCTGGGGACGGGGCTGCATACAAACCCTGCGAAACACCAAATTCCTGTTCGGGAAACTCCCTCTGAAGGCAAAAATGAGCTATCTTGTCAGCTTCCTGTATTGGTGGACATTTTTGAGACGTTTTGTTTACATTCTGTCGCCGATTCTTTTTACAGTTTTCGGCATCATCGTGGTGGACTGCTCACTTTGGGAGCTCGCTTTGATCTGGCTGCCGTCATATTTGATTTATAACCGTTCCTTAATGATACTTTCAGGCAATATCAGAAGCCAGAAATGGAGCAATATTGTCGATACTATTATTTTTCCGTATATGATCATTCCCATTTTTGCTGAAACCTTTGGCTTCAAGCTAAATAAATTCGCTGTTACGTCCAAGGAACGGGTTGTATCGAAAAACGCCGGAATCACCTATGCCATTCCGCATATTTTACTTTCTGCAGTATCTATGGTAGGGCTTTGGAAATGTATCGCCAATATGATCGCATACCGTTCGTATGGCAGTATTATTCTAATTTACTGGCTCATTGTCAATCTTTATTTCCTTTTTATGGCCATCGTATTTATGACCGGACGGGTCAATTACCGGAGTGAGGAACGTTTTTATGCAAAGGTCGATGTGGAAATAGCTACACCCACCAATAAATTTGCCG
>DOHN01000112.1:8416-11142 GCA_003535195.1 Ruminiclostridium sp. | reverse complement strand
CACCAATAAATTTGCCGGTGTGACTTCGGATATTTCCGAAAGAGGGCTTGCGGTTCTGCTTGAAAGGCCTGAATTTATCCCTTACGATACCGACGTCGATCTTGCCGTAAACTATCTTGACTACCATGCCGACGTAAGCGCCCGGGTCTTCCATGTCGGCCAGTCGGAAAGTGGCTGGAAATACAGCTTCAAAATCACACATATGACGGAGGAAAACAAGCGGACTTATTTCCAGATCGTATTTGACCGGGAGCATACATTGCCTAAATTCATTCATTCGGGCTTTGTAAAGGATGTAGCGGAAATCGTAAACGGGCAGATGAAGCATTCCCATGTTTCCAACCGCAAGCTCCCCAGGGTCCCTTTGAATAAGGTCATTGCCGCCCAAGACGGGAGACAGATTCGGGTAATAAACTATAATTATGAATATATATTATTGAGCGGAGTTTTCGGCGGGGAGGCTTTGACGCTGTCCTGTGGCAGTGATATTGTTATATATTGCATACCGCTTTCCTGCAAACCCATTGAAAATGCTACTCTATGCCGTATTGAAAACTGGAGGGAAGCTGCTGAAAATCCAAAGCTCAGGGAATTTTTAGTGGGGTGAGTCCTATAAGAAAAGTTTTTTTATTTTTTATCATATTGTTATTGATCGGGCTATTCATTTTTAGCGCCTTCAAAAACCAAATGGCTAAGAATGCACTCTTGGCAGATGAAAAAATCATTGGGCAGCAACAGCGGCAAATTGCCGATCTGCAGGCAGCCATCGAGGAATTGAAAAGACCCAAAAACGGCGTTCGTTACAACGGGCAGCTTTACGTAGAAGGCACCCGGCTTTTAAACCATACCGGAGATCCCATACAGCTGAGGGGCATGAGCAGTCATGGCATCATGTGGTTCCCGGAATTTACAAATTACAGAGCTGTTGCGTCAACCAGGGATCATGGCGCCAATGTCTTCAGAATAGCGATGTATACCGATCCGGAAAAGGGTTATGCAAGCTATCCCGAAGAGTCGGAAAAGGCGCTCTATATGGCATTGGAGAACACCTTGGGTGCGGACATGTACGCCATTATAGACTGGCATGTTTTAAAGGATGAAGATCCCAATCTATATGTCAGCGAAGCCATGGATTTTTTTCAGGAAGTCTCTGCAAAATATGCCCATGAGCCGGGGGTTATATATGAAATATGCAACGAACCCAATGGCAATACCACCTGGGAGGATATTAAAAATTATGCCCATCAGGTCATACCGATCATCCGCAAAAATGCGCCCAATGCCATCATCCTGGTAGGAACACCCAATCACTGCACCGATATTGAAGAAGCAGCCGATGATCCTCTTCCCTACGACAATATCCTGTATACCTACCATTTCTATACCGGGTACGATAGAGGAGGTTACAGGAAAAGTCTCTCCTATGCATTGGAAAGAAACATTCCTGTCTTTATATCGGAGTGGGGGCTAAGTTATGAAGAAAATACCAAGTCTATTGATTATGGCAAGGCCCGGGAATTTATTTCCTTTCTCAACAAAAATGGCGTCGGCTGGGTCAATTGGTCGCTCTGCAACAAGGACGAGGAGCATTCTGCCATCCATTCCACCAGCGAGAGTTTAAGCGGCTGGAGCGAAGAGGATCTGACCGAGAGCGGCCTGTTTGTTTTTGAAATGATGGCCAGGAAGGAGTAATCCCCCACTTATGATCTGCCATTTTTTACTTCTCATTTCGTGTTGGGATTTAACGTCTATTATATTATAATAGAATCGTTATAGGGAATTGCTTTGTTGCCTTTACAAATAAAGAAGAAAAGGTTTGGTGTAACATGATTTCTAAAAAATTAACAGCACTCCTACTGATTTTAGCTGTTCTTTTCGCCTCATTTCCCCTTACGGCCCGCGCAGCTGTAACTGCCGAGCCTTTTACAGATGTACCTTCATCTCATTGGTCCTACGAAACGGTACACAGATTAAGGGAACTGAACATCACTCAGGGAATCGGCAATAATAAATTCGGGCTTGGCCTTACCATTACCCGTGGTGAATTTATAACTTTTTTGGTACGGCTCATGGGCTGGGACCTGGTAAAGCCAACTAAAGGAAGCTTTCTGGACAATATGGATCCAAGTAAATTTTATTATGCGCCCATCGAAACGGCATACGCCCACGGGATCATAAAAAAAGCGGACTACAGCCGTGCAAACAGTCTGGTCACCCGGGATGAAATGGCCATCATGATTGTCCGGACTCTGGGATATGAAACGCTGGCAGGCCAATTGGACACTCTCGAAAAGCCTTTTTCAGATGTGACCCGGTATAACGGGTATATCGCCATAGGCAAGGATCTGGGTATTATAACCGGGGTGGGCAATAACAAATTTGATCCGGCAAGCAACGCCACAAGGGATCAGGCCGCAGCCATGATGGTGCGCATGTACGATAAACTAAATAAGCCCTTGGAGGAATTGCACGCATTTTATGCAATCAGTTCGGCAAGCCAGATAGATAAGTTCTCCCAACTGGACTCCGTCAGCTTCGGCTGGGCCCGCCTTGAATATGATGACGTTTCGAAACAGGTTACCATCAATACTGACGGCGGATCCAACGAATACTATATACCTACAGGATTTGCGGAGGTGCTGAATAAAGCCGAAGCAAATCAGGCTTCCCGCCAGCTGATGTTTGCTGTGAAAGATCAAAAAGTCACAGATCCTTCGACAAATAAA
>DOHN01000112.1:0-8295 GCA_003535195.1 Ruminiclostridium sp. | reverse complement strand
AGATCCTTCGACAAATAAAACCGTTCCGCTGGCCGAATATATCATCACTACACCCGAGGTTAAAAAGCAGGTGATTTCCGGCATGGCCTCCATGGTCAACCTGACTGAAAAATATGGTTTCTCTGCAAGCTTTGACGGAGTAGTCTCAGATTTTGAGGGTTTTAAAGGCAAAGCTCTGGCCGAAGCATATAACGCATTTTTGGCAGAGCTTAAGGCCGAGCTTGATAAGACCGGCAAGAAGCTTTACGTGGCTGTTCAGCCCAGAGGAAAACCGGGGCAGTCCTATTTTGACGGCTACGACTATAAAACCATCGGCGAGCTGGCCCATAGGGTCATTCTGATGGCTCATGACTACGATGCGACTTCATTAACTTTCGATGAGATGAAAAACGGCTATACGGATACCCCCGTCACACCCTTTGACGAGGTGTATTACGCCCTGAAGAGCATCACCGATTCGGTATCGGGCGTACAGGACCGCAGCAAAATATGGCTTCAGCTTAATATGGACACGGTGCAATGGCAGCTTTCCGGCGGGAAGGTCATCAATCAATATCCTTATCACCCTACCTACGACCAGCTGTATAACCGCTTTTTATCCGGCGCCAGTCTTTATTACTCGGGGCTTAGCCAGAACCCCTACGCAAAATATACCAACTCGGAGACCGGCATCGATAACGTAATCTGGTATGAAAGCCAGCAGAGCATCGCAGCCAAAATCAAGCTGGCTAAAATGTTCGGCATAACCGGTCTCTCAGTATGGAGATTAGGAGCTGTCCCCGAATATCCGGATACTGCTCAAAATCAGTTTGGACTTGATATCTGGAGTGAGATTGCGAAGAATTATTAGGGTATTATAAAAATAGAAGGGGCTGCATACGCAGCCCTTTTCTTTATGCCTCGATTTTTTCATACCCGGCCTTTGCCGACTTTTTAAGAAAGCTTATCGATACAGCGGCAACGGCTGAAAGAAGGAGGGCCAGAATGCCAAACAGGACATAGATGTTGAGATTCAGTTTATTCAGCCAATAGCCCGCCACCACAAACAAGGAAGTAATCAGAAAACTTAAAAGCATGCCATAAAGACTGTTCATATTCTGTTTCATGGCCTGTTGAGGATTATTCCAGGAAAGCTTGGGCCTTAACAAATCAATATACAGGCTGACGGCGCAGGGCGGAATCAGTGCAAGCATACATAAAATTAGGATCATTGCCGTTAATGGGACTGATAATCGGAAAGACAGCATGGCCACGACAGCCGTAACAACGGAAGCAAACAAAGAGATTGAATAGCCGGCCAGAAATTTTCCCATCACCTGGATTTCAGGTTCCACAGGAATGCTCCGAAGGATCCAAATATTCTTGCCCTCCCGGGAAAAAGCCGTGGATATAGCGGGATTAATGAGGGCGAGAAATACAATAATAGCCGCAACAATCAAAAGAAGTTCCGATTGGGCTCCCTCCTTTGCAACCAAGTCATAAAGGAACTGAAGATCCGGATCCTTTGCAAAATTGCCCCGGAATAAGGGCATGAGCATAATAAGCGGCGCTATAAATATAACCGTCAGCGAATTTAAGGCGTAAACCGGAGTTCTGAGTAATATGCGCCATTCATTTTTAAAGATGGCTGTGACAGGATGTGAGACCCCATAGGACAGTTTTCTTTTGCCTGTATAAGAACCGGTCTCAAGCTGAGCAGCCGCCCCTTTCTGATAGATAGCGGAAGCCAGAAAATACACCAGGGCAAGAGACCCCGCCGAGGCCAAAATAAAGTAGAGCAGATTGATAAAGGATTCAAAACCTCCAGCGGATAAAGTTTTGGTCACCCAGACCGAAGGCGGAAAAGCTCTGCCTATCAATTTTATAAGCGCCTCACTGTTTTGCAGAATCTCTGCCATGGCATTTTTATTCTCAGGCATTCGACTGATAAGAAAATTCTGGCCCAGAATAATCAGTATGATGAACAGAATGCTGCTGACAGTAGTAATCAGCTCCCGCCGTTTTGACCTGCTTACAATGCGCATGAGAAGAAGCGCAACAAAAGTGGATATCACCAGGGGCATGAGCGGGAGAAAAAGCGTACACACCATGGCCAGAATATAATACAGCACTCCCTTTTCAGCGCTTATCCCGTAGACGATAACCGGCGGAAGCATGAAGAAAAGCGCCAGGGGATACTCACTGGTCAATACAATCATGAATTTAGAAAGGAAAATGCTTCCCTGCGGAAGGGGCAGTGATGATAAAAATTCGGTATCCTTAGCTAAAAACAGATTGCCCAGAATATAAGAAATACCCGGGATCAATATGCTAAGGCCTGATATTATGGAAGCTGCCGTAATAACCATCTGAGGTGAATTCAACATCGCCCCGGCCTCACAGATCAGTTTCATAAAATACGTATAAAGACCTGCCACCTGTGCCAGAGAGACCAATATGGCAAGCCCCAGACCGGTGGTCTTCCAAAAGGTTTTTCTGTCATGCTTCAGGTTATACCGGACATATGAAAAGCCATACCTGGCATTGAGCTGTACTTTGATAAGACTGACGAGTTTACGCATGCTCTCCCCCTCCGGCTTCGGTCAGGTTCAGGAAAATGCTTTCCAGGGATTCGTCCCCGGACTTTCTCAATTCCTCCAGGGTATCCACCGCAATGATTTTGCCCTTGTTGATAATGCCAATCCGATCGCACAGCTTCTCGGCTACCTCCAGGACATGGGTGGAGAAAAAGACGGTATTTCCTTTTGCACAGTGCTTATGCATCTCTTCCTTCAGCAAATGGGAGGATTTTGGATCCAGGCCGGTCAGGGGCTCATCCAGTATCCAAAGGGGCGGATCATGAAGAAGGGCGCCCGTCAGAATAATTTTCTGCTTCATGCCATGGGAATAGCTTTTAATAGGCTGGCCCGCCACATCCTTGATCTCAAACATCTCCAGATATTTGTCAATTTGCTTTTTTCTTTCCTCTGATGAAACATTATATACGTCTGCAATAAAATTCAGATATTCAATTCCGCTTAACCTGTCATAAACATCATGGGTATCGGGGACAAACCCCATGGAGAGCTTTGCCTTAATGGGTTCCTTTGCAATATCGTAGCCTCTTATGGTGATTTTCCCCTCGTCTATGGGCAGAATGCCTGTAATCATTTTGATGGTAGTGGTTTTGCCGGCACCGTTGGGACCGATAAATCCAAAAATTTCACCGGGTTTTACATCCAGAGATATATTATCAACTGCTTTTACTTTGCCCTTTGAATAAGTTTTTGAAACATTTGTTATTGAGAGCATGCCATGAATCCTTTCTCTTTAAAAATATTGTCAGCGGAGCTGGTAAAAGCCCTCTGACATAAAAAAATCCGGTATTCCCCTAAACAGGTTCCTACCGGTATATTATATCACATGAACGGTGCCAATTATTTGCTTTCCCGCAATTTTTTGTTTTTTATTTCTCTTACCAGGCTGTGAGCAATGGGCACCAGAAGGCTGATTCCTCCGGCAACCATCCACTCGTTGGTTTTTAAAGGCATAGTTCCGAATACTTTTCCGGCAAACGGCAGGTAAATAACTCCTAATAAAAGAAGTACAGAACTTAAGACTGCATAGACCAGATAGGGATTTGAGAATAAATTCAGCTCAAAAAGCCCCCTGGTTTCCGACTTGCATTCAAAAACATGTATGAGCTGTGCGACCACCAGTGTAACCAATGTCGCAGTTCGGGCGGTCTCTAAGTTCTTGCTGAAATGGAACACGATCATAAAGGTTGCCAATGTGGAAAGTGCAATGAGAATACCCCTGGTCACTATAACAGAGGATAGCCCGTGGGCAAATACACTTTCATTGGGTGACCGGGGCGGCTGGTTCATGGCGTCGGGATCTCCGGGCTCCATGCCAAGGGCTATGGCAGGAAGGCCGTCGGTCGCGAGATTTACAATTAATATCTGGGCAGGCAGAAGGGGGATGGGCAAACCGGCCAGGGTGGCCAGGAACATGGTCAGAACCTCGCCCACATTACAGGAAAGGAGATACCTGATAAACTTGCGGATATTGGAATAGATATTACGGCCTTCTTCCACTGCCGCTACAATGCTTGAAAAATTGTCATCCATCAGGATCATGGCGGCTGACTGCCGTGTGACATCGGTGCCCGATTTGCCCATGGCAATTCCGATATCGGCATCCTTTATGGCAGGCGCATCATTCACACCATCGCCTGTCATGGCCACAATATGCCCCTTGTTTCTATAGGCTTTGATGATTCTCAGTTTATGCTTGGGATACACTCTTGCATAAACCGAAACCCGGCCGCAGCGCTCTCCCAGCTGTTCATCCGTCATCTTGTCCATTTCGCTCCCGGTCAGGATCATATCTCCCTTTCGATAGATACCGATGGACCCTGCTATAGCGGCCGCTGTCTCCTTATGATCGCCGGTAATCATAACGGTTTTGATTCCTGCCTGACGGCATCTGGCCACAGCCTCAGGCGCTTCTTTTCTAGGCGGGTCCGTCATTCCCGCAAGGCCTACAAATACAAATTCCTGTTCAAGCTTGTCGCTCCACAGCTGATTTGCCTGCACGGTTCTATAGGCAAAACCCATGACACGCAGGGCTTCCGATGTCATTTTGTGGCATTCGTCCATAATATTGCTGCGGTCATCCGGCTTTATGTCCCGCTCCCTGTCCGCAATAAGAATCTTGCTGCATTTTTCCAGAACAACCTCCGGAGCCCCCTTTGCGAAAAGGAAAAGCTCCCCTGAGGATGTCCTGCAAACCACCGACATAAGCTTACGGTCAGAGTCAAAGGGGATTTCTCTGGCACGGTGGTAATAGAGCTCAGCTTCATTCTTGTCCAGGCCAAAGTCCAGGGCCGCCCTCACCAGTGCAACTTCTGTCGGGTCCCCCTCTATATCGACAACAGTCTCCCTTTTTTCCCTGACTTCATTGATATGTGTATTACCGCATAGCAGCCCTATTTTAAGCAAAAGTTTTAGGCCAAAGGTCTTTTCCGTATCCACTTCTCTTCCCCTGCAATAAACCGACGGTCTGCCTTTGGAATTTTTAATCATAGTATAGGGGTTTTTCCCCGCGTAGGCAGCCACCACTGTCATACGGTTTTCTGTCAGGGTACCCGTCTTATCTGAACAGATCACGGTGGCGCAGCCCAGGGTTTCAACTGCCGGCAGTCTCCGGATAAGAGCATTTCTTTGCACCATACGGCGCACGCCTATGGCAAGAGCAATGGTAACCACAGCCGGCAGCCCTTCCGGGACAGCGGCGACGGCTAAGCTAATGCCCTCCAAGAGCATTTCTATAACCGGCTCGCCCCTTAAAATACCAATGAGCGAGACGATTGCGCAGATGATCAGGCAGCCCACAACCATTATTTCTCCGAGCTTTTCAAGCTTTTTCTGAAGGGGTGTATCAGTTGTTCCGGCCGATTCGATCATTTCGGCGATCTTGCCCATTTCCGTTTCCATACCGGTGCTGAGTACCACAGCCTTCCCGGTGCCGCTTGTAATCATGCTGCCCATATAGACCAAATTCTTGGGCGAAATTCCATTCAGCTTATTTTTAAATCCATCCAGGGGAGATTTAGAAGCAGGGACCGATTCCCCTGTCAGCATAGACTCATCGGAAAATAGAGCGCTGGCTTCAACCAGCACAGCATCTGCCGGGACCCGGTTGCCGGCCTCCAGAACAATTAAATCCCTGGGCACAACCTGCTCTGCGGGTATATCCTTTAAAAGGCCATCCCGTATGACTCTGGCATGGGGAGCCGCCATATTCATCAAAGCTTCCATAGCCTTTTCAGTCCGTATTTCCTGAAAGAAGCCAAGAAACCCATTTAAAAACACAATAGCCAGAATGGCAATAGCTTCACTGTTTTGACCCATAAAAAACGAAATCATCGAAGACGCTATGAGAATAATAATCATTAGATCGGTGAACTGATTCAATAATGTTTTAAGCCATGTACTTTTTTTTTGCTGCTTTAAAATATTTTTCCCGTAAACTTCCATGTTTTGGGCTGCTTCAGTCTCTGTCAGCCCATACATGTTTTCTCTTATATCTTCAAATGCCATGGTTTGTTTAAGCGCTTCCACAATACCACTCCCTGCAATAATTAAAATAGAGGTGCAATCGGACAATCTATCCTATGCACCTCATTATGGGATTAGTACTTGCGGGAAAACAGGCAGGGATTCCATCTCCTATAGAAAGCAGCAACATTATTCCTGCCGGGGTTTTGCTATTCAACAACAGCCAGGGGCGAAAAAGAAGCCTCCTCTATAATCAGCTCCACAGGGCAATGATCCGAGCCCATTACATCGGAATGGATGAGCGCATCCTTTATTTGATGCTCCAAGATTTTTGACACACAAAAATAGTCTATACGCCATCCCACATTCTTCTCTCTGGCCTTGAACATATAGGACCACCAGGTATAAGCGCCGGTCTTATCCGGGTAGAAAAAACGGAACGAGTCTAAAAATCCCGCTTCCAGAAGCTCGGAGAACTTTCCCCTCTCCTCATCGCTAAAGCCGGCGTTCTTGCGATTGGATTTGGGATTTTTAAGATCGATTTCCTGATGGGCTACATTCATATCGCCGCAGACAATTACCGGCTTTTTTTGATCCAGCTTCATCAAATAAGTACGAAACGCATCTTCCCATTCCATTCTATAGGGCAAGCGTTTTAATTCATCCTGAGAATTCGGCGTATAAACAGTTACCAAATAATATTCCGGATATTCAAGGGTTATTGAACGCCCCTCCCCCATATGGTCAGAATCATCAATATCATACTGAACGCTGATCGGCGAATTTTTTGTAAAAATCGCGGTACCGGAATATCCTTTTCTGAAAGCAGAATTCCAATAACGTGTATATCCCGGTAATTCGAAATCTGCTTGTTCCGGCTGCATCTTGGTCTCCTGCAAACAAATCGTATCCGCATTTGATTCCTTCAAAAATTCCAGAAATCCTTTTTGCAGGCAAGCGCGCAAACCATTTACATTCCAAGAAAGAAACTTCATTTAGCACCTCCACAAATTGCTTTCTTTTTGTTTTTAATTATATCATATTTTGTGTGAATTTACTATAATTTTTGTTTTTAAGCAGAAAAATTAAAACAAGCCAACATTAATAAAATTGGCCCTTGCTGTAAAAGCAAGAGCCGCATAAAATCATAGATCCTGAAGATCAGCTTCGGGCATATCATTTTCAAGATTATCCCTTCCGAGATCGGTATCAATTACCGGATAAGCATCTTTACGAATAGGACCGTCTGTTTTTCGGATTTCGTGTTCCTTTCGTACCACATGGTTTTTTTATCTGGAATAGGGTCACCAAAAGTACGATCTGGCTGTTCATCAGATTTGCTCATAAAATCACCTCGAAACTAGAATGTACAAACCAATAAAATTTATCCGTTAACTTATGAAAATAAAAAATAAGAAAATTCTTATTTATCTTGGAAAATACCAAAATCAAAGTTAAAAATAACATTAAATCAAAAAAAGCCGCCCCGATTAAGGGACGGTTCTCAAAAGACTAAAATTTATCTTTTATTGCTAAAGTATTCACTGCAGTAAACAGGGCGATCGTCGCGCGGCTGGAAAGGAACCTTGCAAGGTCTTCCACAGGAAGCACAGACAGCATCATACATCTGACGCTCTCCGCGTCCGCCATTTGAATTTTGTCTGCGTGCTTTGCGGCATTCTGGGCAACGCTGAGGCTCATTGGTAAAGCCTTTCTCAGCAAAAAATTCCTGCTCTCCAGCAGTAAAGGTGAAATTCTGACCGCAATCCTTGCAGACGAGGGTTTTGTCTTGATACATATAATACCTCTTAAATTATGATAGTTCACCGTTTGGTGACTCATTTAGTATATGCCCTAATTACTCAAAAGTCAATTAAAATAAAATAAATTATATGGTATTACTTGAGAATTTTTTTTTAAAATTGGAAAAAGTGGCTTTTCTATTACTTTTCATGCAAAAATAAATTATTTAAGTTTATATTATTCGTAAAAAAGGATTGCTTTTTTAGTGTGCAGCACACAAATTTTTGAAAATTTCCATATAATTTGAATGGGTAAAATTTATTTAAAGGAGTCGATGACATTATGACCAAATGTTTTCACCCGACAAGTGAAACATTGAAAGATTATGGTCCCAATCCATATGTGATTAATATCGAAGCAGCTACTAAACAAAATAACAATTATCGTACTGCATTATGGACGGGCAATTATCTACAAGCGACCTTAATGAGCATTCCTGTCAACGGGGATA
>DOHN01000117.1:2597-23424 GCA_003535195.1 Ruminiclostridium sp. | reverse complement strand
AAAAAAGCCGACAAACAATGACAACTTCCTTGATTAATTTTTTCCAGTTGTGATATCCTATAAACGTTGGAAAAAGGTATGAAGTCAAAAATACGAAGGAGTGGAATGATGAAAAAAGAACATTATACCTACCAGGATTTATTGGATATTGTAGCAAAGCTTCGGGCGCCTGACGGCTGCCCATGGGATCGGGCGCAGGATCACAAATCTTTGAAAAGATATCTTATTGAAGAATCCTATGAGGTGCTGGAAGCCATTGATGAAGAGAGTCCCGATAAGCTTTGTGACGAGCTGGGGGATCTGTTTCTTCAGGTATTGCTCCATTCCCAGATCGCTAAAGAGGATGGCCAATTCGATATGAATGATGTGGTTGACGGTGTAAGTAAAAAAATGATCAGCAGACACCGCCATGTATTCGGAGACGCTGTGGCCGCAACCCCGGATGATGTCGTTAATATATGGGAGCAGGTCAAAAAGAAGGAAAAGGGTATGGAGACGCAGACCCAGGTTTTAAAGAGCGTTCCGGCTAATCTGCCGGCCCTTATGAGAAGTTTTAAGGTGCAAGAAAAGGCAGCCCAGGTGGGATTTGACTGGGCTGATGTAAAAGATGCCTTCTTAAAGATAAAAGAGGAAGATAAAGAGCTGGAAGAGGCATATCATGCCGGCGATGCTGCTTCAATACAAGAAGAGCTTGGGGATCTGCTGTTTGCGGTGGTCAATGTCTCACGGTTTTTGAAAGTTCAGCCGGAATTGGCGCTCACATCTACCGTTAATAAGTTTATTCGCAGGTTTGATTATGTGGAGACAAAGGCGCTCGAGCAGGGCCTGAAGATGGAGAATATATCCCTGAAGGAATTGGATGCTTTATGGGATGAAGCCAAAAGACTTGAAAGAGCGCAAGAAGGGGAGAAATAAATGCGTATTGATAAATTTTTAAAGGTCAGCCGTATTATTAAAAGAAGAACATTGGCCAATGAGGCCTGTTCCAAAGAAAAGGTGACCATTAACGGGCGGACGGCGAAGCCGGGGAGTGAAGTCAATGTGGGCGATATCGTGGAAATACGTTTTGGGGAAAATATTACGCGGTTGAAGATATTGAAAGTTTCGGAGACCGTAAGAAAAGAAGAAAGTATAGAAATGTATGAGCTTCTGTAAAAACAGGAGCTCATTTTCTATATTTTAAACACTATGTGAATATACATAGTAAAGAGTTGTACAAAAGTGGGGGAATCCTGTGATATTCATCCGGACTTGTGCATAAAATTCATCGGCGGAACTTTCATCTATTTTTTAGTTAAGCGTCTAAGGAGGTGCCTGTTATGCCTGAAGAACGAAAGGCTTTTGAACAGCGCTCACAAAATATTATTCTGAAAGACAGAAGGCGGCTGATGGTCTCAGGAGTAAGACATGTGGAAAGCTTCAACGAGGAATGCATTGTGCTGGATTCCGAGCTGGGCATTCTGGTGGTGCGGGGAATGGGAATGCACATCAACAAGCTCAATGTGGAGACGTCTGAGCTTGATGTGGAAGGCGATATAGGATCCTGCGAATATTTGGACAATGGCGGGCCGCAAAGAAAAGGAGGCTTCTTCTCGGGGCTTTTTAGATAGAGAGGTTGCTGGGATCTATGCAGAATAGTGTAACGATCGAATTGACGGTTTTTGGGGGAGCAGCAGCGGCCGGAGTCCTCCTGGCTTTTTTATATGATCTCTTTCGTTTAAAGCGTCGCGTGGTCAAAACAAAAGCAGTGATGGTTCACATAGAAGACATCCTATATTGGCTGAGCGCCGCCATCATTCTGTTTCTGTCCTCCTACATTGTAAGCAGCGGCGAGACCAGGGCTTATTTTTATGCCGGTGCAATTATTGGCGGGCTGGTTTACATGGGTGTTTTAAGCGGGCCCATCCTCTGGATACTATCCCTTCTCATTAAAATTATTGTCTGGCCCTTTTATGAAATTTTTAAGTTTTTAGAACCCGTATTCCGAATGATTCTGCTCCGCTTCCGTAAGGTTACGGGAAAAATAAAAAGCCGGGCAGCCTGTGAGAATTATAGAATACGGGTAAATTTCCTCCGGCTGAAAAATACATTCACAAAGAAATAGGTCAAAAGCCCCTGTTGAATGTTCCGGCAATATGGTATAATTTTATCAATGTATTCTACTAATGAAAATGGTGAAGGGTTATGGCTGTACAAAAGAAAAATAAGGGCTGGTGGGTCGTACCCATTATGGCTTTTGCTTTAATTTATGCCGCATTTGCTTATACAGCTCAGTCGGAAGAGCTGTATACAATTAACCTGGAATTAACAGAACTGAGAGCCAAAATCCAAAAGGAAAAGGAACGGCAGCAAAGCTCCATCAAAGAGCGGGACGAAATTTCAAGCGATGAGAGCATTGAAAAAATTGCCCGTGAAAAGCTGGGCATGGTTCGGGATGGCGAAAGAGTCTTCATTGATACAAATAAATAATGGCTTATAAATACAATGAAAAGAACTTGTTAAAAAGCAGGTTCTTTTATTTTCTATTCAAAGGCGTAATTCCTTTATAATGCTCTTTAAGGTTTCGGCAGATTGATGAAGCAGACGCATCTCTTCTTGAGTGATGGGTATTTCAATGACCTCTTTTATCCCATCCCTGCCCACAATGGTGGGAACGCTGACGGCTACGTCCCCTACGCCATACTGCCCGCTTAAGATGCTGGAAACGGTGAGAATGGAATGCTCATCCCGCATGATGGCTTCACTGATGCGCTGAACGGCAAGAGCCACGGCAAAATAGGTGGCGCCCTTTGCGCGGATGATTTCATAGGCTGAATTTTTAACCTTCTGGAAAATATCGTCCATACTCTGATGATCGGAACAGCTTCGGCAGGTATTACAGTATGTTTCCACCGACATGCCGGCGATGGAGGTATGGCTCCAGGCGGGAAGCTCCGTATCGCCATGCTCGCCCAGAATATACCCGTGAACGTTTCGGGTATCCACCCCCACATGCTCACCCAGCAAATATCGGAAGCGCGCGGTATCCAGAACCGTGCCAGAGCCCAGCACGTGGCTGGCCGGAAAGCCCGAGAGCTTCCAGGCCGCATAGGTCAGTATGTCGACCGGATTGGTCACTACCAGTATCAGCGCGTCTTCGGGCCGGTTATATTGAATGACCTGCTCGATGATACTCTTAAAAACCGAGACATTCCGGTGAACAAGGTCAATTCGGGTTTCGCCCTCTTTTTGGTTGGCTCCGGCTGTAATAATAATTAGATCCGAGCCCTTGCTGTCGGCATAGCTCCCCTGATAGATCTTTACGGGCTTGGCAAACGGCATGCCGTGATTTAAGTCCATGGCCTCGCCCCGGGCTTTGGTCTCGTTGATGTCAATGAGCACCAGCTCTGAAAAAAGCCCGCCCAGCATCAGTGTGTAGGCTGTGGTGGATCCCACAAAACCGGCTCCTACAATAGTTGCTTTATGGATGTCTTTCTGGTTCATAGCGGCTCCACTCCCTTAAAGTAGAGAAATCTTCGGATCCTATAACAAAAAACGATGGGATTAGTTTACCCATCGTTTTCGCAATTTATAAAAATATCGTTATTTAAGCGGGCCGATTGGTTAGCCTTTGGAAGCTATTTTTGCCCAGGTGTCTTTCAAACCGACGGTTTTATTAAAGACCAGCGCTCCGGGTTTGCTGTCCTTATCCACGCAGAAATAACCCATTCTAAGGAACTGGAAGCGGTCTCCCGGCTTTGCATCGGCTAAAGCCGGCTCTACCTTGCTGGAGGGCAGAACGATCAGAGAATCGGGGTTCAAGTTCTGCTTGTAATCGCCGCCCTCTGGAAATTCATCGGGGTTTTCCACTTTAAACAGCAGGTCATAAAGCCGGATTTCGGCATCTAAAGCATGTTTGGCAGATACCCAGTGAATGGTGCCTCTGACCTTGCGGCCGTCGGGGGATTCACCGCCTCTGGAAGCAGGGTCGTAAACGGCTTTAACCAGTGTTACCTTACCGGTCTCATCGGTTTCAAAGCCGGTGCATTTTATAAAATAGGCATTTTTCAGGCGCACCTCGCCATCGGGTTTAAGCCGGAAATATTTAGATGGAGGATTGACCATAAAGTCATCCTGCTCAATATAAATTTCCCTGGAGAATGGCACGGTTCTTGTACCTCTTTCAGGCATTTCGGGATTATTTTCGACAGTGAATTCTTCCGTCAGATCATCGGGATAATTTTCAATGACCACCTTCAGGGGGTTCAATACGCCCATAACCCGGTCGGCAGTCTTATTCAGGTGTTCCCTGACACAATGCTCCAAAAGGCCCCAGTCGACGACGCTGTTGGTCCGGGATACGCCCACAAGCTCAATGAAGTTTCTGATGGATTCCGGTGTAAAGCCTCTTCGCCTCAGTCCGCAAAGTGTAGGCATTCTGGGATCATCCCAGTCCGAAACATAGTTTTTTTCGACCAATTCCCGTAGTTTGCGCTTGCTCATCACCGTATAGTTGATATTCAATCTGGCAAACTCATACTGGTGGGGCTGATTTTTGATTCCGGCCTTTTGGACCACCCAGTCGTATAAAGGCCTGTGATCGGCATACTCAATAGAGCAGAGGGAATGGGTAATGCCCTCGATGGCATCCTGCAGCGGGTGGGCAAAGTCATACATGGGATAGATGCACCATGTATCTCCTGTTCTATGGTGGTGTTCCTTCTTAATCCGGTAGATGACAGGATCACGCATATTGATATTGGGCGAGGCCATATCGATTTTAGCCCGCAGCACCTTTTCACCGTTTTCGAATTCGCCGTTTTTCATTCTGGTAAAAAGACTCAGATTTTCTTCGATGCCTCTGTTGCGCCAGGGGCTTTCTTTTCCCGGCTCGGTGAGGGTCCCCCTGTATTCACGGATTTGCTCCACATCCAGGTCATCCACATAGGCAAGTCCCTTTTTAATAAACTCAACGGCATAATTGTAAATCTGATCGCTGTAATCGGAACCATAATAAAGGCGGTCTTCAAAATCAAAGCCCATCCACCTGATATCCTCAATGATGGCATCCACATATTCGACGTCTTCCTTGGTGGGGTTGGTATCATCAAAGCGCAGATTGCACTTGCCGCCATATTTTAAGGCCATGCCAAAATCGATGCACATGGCCTTGGTATGGCCGATATGCAAATAGCCGTTGGGCTCCGGCGGAAAACGGGTGTGGACTTCGGTGACATTCCCGGCTTTTAAGTCCTCCTCAATAATCTCTTCTATAAAGTTGAGCTGCTTATTTTCCATTTCTTCCATATTTACTCCCCATGCTCCTAAGAATTGGGCTCCCAATCAGCCCTGTATATGACTTCCTTTTAGTGAACTGTTATTGTAAGGAGAGACTAGATATGTGCGTAATAATCAGTTTGGTACTCGGAATTTCAATCCACTCTCCTATGGTTATTAAGATTATAAGCCAACACCTGCATAATGTAAACATGGGGACCTTAAAAAAACTTCCCGCGGATATTGCCTGCAGGAAGCTTCTTATATGCCAAAGCTTAAAGCTTTTCCTTTTTATAGTAGGGTTTGATCTGCTGCGTTATCATGGTCCCGATACCTTTATTGGTGAAGATTTCGAGAAGTATGCAGTGAGGGATGCGCCCGTCTATAATATGGGCTCTTCCCACACCCTTTTCAAGCGCGCTTACACAGCCCAGCACTTTCGGGATCATGCCGCTTACAATAACTCCCTCATCAATCAGCCTGTGAACCTCTTCACAGGTAATGGCATGCAAAATGGTACCCTGATCTTTTGAGCTTTTAACCCCTTCCACATCGGTCAGGAGAATGAGCTTTTCGGCTTTCAGAGCCGCCGCCAGTTCGGCTGCCACCGTATCGGCGTTGATATTATAGCTTTGACCATTTTTATCGGTGCCGACGGGCGCGACCACAGGAATATATTCATCCCTGGTAAGCAGCTCCAGCACCCGGGTGTTAATGGAGGTAATTTCTCCTACATAGCCAAGATCCACCTTTTCGCCGTTTAAAAGCTCAAAATGCTTTTTGCATTCGATGAGCATGCCGTCAATACCGCTGATGCCGACAGCCTTGCCACCCTTCTGATTTAAAAGGGATACGATCTCCTTATTGGTCTTTCCCACAAGCACCATTTGAGCAATCTCCATGGATTGGGCGTCTGTTTTGCGAAGGCCGTTCACAAATTCGGATTCTATATTGAAGGATTTTAGAGCTTTTGTGATATCAGGGCCTCCTCCATGGACGACAATAGGGTTGAGTCCTACATATTTCAATAAAGTGATATCCTCTATGACCGAATGCTTCAGCTCATCGCTTATCATGGCGTTTCCGCCGTATTTTATGACCACTGTTTTGCCGGCCAGAGCCTGGATATAGGGGAGAGCCTCAACGAGCACTTCCGCTTTTTTAATGATTTCAGTAAAATCAAACATTGCAAGTCTGCCTTTCTGTATTTATCGCGTAAATTTAATAGTAATTTTGTTTAAACTCTTTAATTCACTCTCAAGGCGCATGCTCAGAGCAAACTAGAGGTACAGTCCCGGTGATAAAAGTCCCTCTGTCTCGGGCAGCCCTGCCATGAGATTGAGGGCTTGAACAGCCTGGCTGGCCGATCCCTTGCCCAGATTATCCAGGGCCGACAGTACGATGAGCCTGTTGGTGCGCTGATCCACCGTTACGCTGATATCAACGAAATTGGAACCGGCAACAGTTTTGGTTTCAGCAAGAGCCCCCGCCGGCAGAACGCGGACAAAAGGCTCATCCTGGTAGTATTCATCATAGACGGCCTGAATATCTCCGGAGGTCAGCCCTTTTTCGGCCAGGTCCAGATAGATTGTAGCCAGCATGCCCCGTTTCATGGGAACAAGGTGAGGGGTAAAGGAGATCAGCACATCCTCCCCTGCCAGCAGGGAAAGCTCCTGCTCAATTTCGGGGGTATGCCTGTGGTTTCCCACGCCGTAAGCTTTAAAATTTTCAGCCGTTTCGCAAAAGGCATAGGGAAGATCCGATTTTCTCCCCGCGCCCGACACGCCTGAAGCGGCGTCAATAATAATATTTTTGGGAGAGACCAGCTTTTTTACCAGTGCAGGCGCTATTCCAAGAATGGAGCAGGTGGGATAGCAGCCCGGGTCTGCCACCAGCCGGGCCTCCTTAATCTTTTCCCTGTAGAGCTCGGGAATTCCATAAACAGCTTCTCCAAGGAGATCCGGGGAAGAGTGGGCGGTCTTGTACCATTCCTCGTAAACCTTTATATCCCGGAAGCGAAAATCCGCGCTGTGATCAATGACGCGTTTTCCTTTTTTCAGTAGCTGAGGTATAACGGCAGAAGCAACGCCATGGGGGAGAGCGGTAATGAAATAGTCGGCCTTTTCTGCCACCAAATCAATATCCAGCGTATCGCAGGTCTTATCGAATAAACCCCGCAGCGAGGGATAAACCGATGAATAGGGTTTTCCCGCAAAGCTGTTGGATACGACTGTTGTGATTTCAATATCGTTCCTCTGGCATAAAAGACGGACAAGTTCAGCCCCCACATAGCCCGTTGAACCGATAATTCCTAATTTAACCATTTGGTAACCTCCTTTAAGAGCCCCTCTGCCAGGTCTGTTTATTATTGAAATATTCATTATCAACAATAAGCTTGCAGAATATTTAGTTATTATTTTCAGTCAATCTTTATATACCCGCTCCAACTTGCAAAAAATGCGGTTCTTCGGCTCTGATCCAGTGAAACCTTTGCAAATAGTGAAGAAAGCAGGCATTTTCATGATGCTAATAATTATACATTTACATGTATAAAAATTCAATACCATTTGATAAATATTAAAATCAGAAGAGTTCTTTGTGTATTTTTGCTTATAAAAATGTGCTGAAAAGCTTTTTTTATTTTTGTTGAATAGTAGGATAGCCTGCGCATGATCCTTTGAGGTACAGTGGATATATAATTTTTGAGGCTTTCTTTTTATTTAAGCCGTGTAAAATCAAATTAGGAGGAACATCGATGGCTGGTGTAGTTCTGAAAAATGTTGTAAAAACATACCCGGGCGGTGTGACGGCAGTCAATAATCTTAATATTGATATCCGGGACAAAGAATTTATTGTCCTTGCGGGGCCTACGGGCTGCGGTAAAACCACGACCCTGAAAATGATCGCAGGACTTGAGGAGATCACTTCCGGAGAGATTTTTATAGGGGACAAGCTTTGCAACGATGTGGCGCCGAAAGACAGAAATATTGCCATGGTCTTTCAAAACTGTGCATTGTATCCCGACATGACGGTGTTTGACAATATGGCCTTTGGACTCAAACTCAGAAAGACACCCAAGGAAGAAATCAAAAAAAGAGTCCATGACGCTGCCCGAATCCTTTCCATTGAGCATTTGCTGGACAAAGAACCGGAAGCTCTTTCGGGATGCCAAAGACAGCGTGTTGCTTTGGGGCGTGTAATAGTTCATGAACCCAAAGTTTTCTTAATGGACGAACCTCTCTCAACCCTGGATGCCGATCTTAGAGTCCAGATGAGAGCTGATCTTTCCAGACTGCATCAGAAGCTTAATATCACCTTTATTTATGTGACCGGCAACCAGACGGAAGCGCTTGCCATGGGCACCCGTATTGCAGTCATGAAAGACGGCATTATCCAGCAGGTGGGCACTCCTCAAAAGCTCTACCATGAACCTGTCAATCAGTTTGTCGCCGGTTTTATAGGCAGCCCGCAGATGAATTTTGCCGGCGCGGCAGTTGTCAAAGAGAACGGAAAGATTTTCCTGGAATTCGGAGAGTATAAACTTTTACTGCCTTCCGGGAAAGCGGAGATCCTTGAGAAGCTTGGTTACATTGGAAAAGAGATCGTATTCGGTATTCGTCCTGAGGATATTCATAATGAATCCACCGGGCCGGAAAACGGAAGCGGTGTTCTTAACGCCAGTGTTGAAGCTGCGGAGCGGCTGGATTCCGAAACCTTTCTCTATACGATGATCCATGATCTCAGCTTTACAGCCCGGGTAAGCCCCGGATTACAGACCCAGGCCGGCGAGACTATAAAGCTTGTATTTGATATGGACCGGATGCATATATTTGATAAGAAGACCGAGGAATGTATAGCGCATTAAATTGATAATAGTTTAAAAAAGCTGTTCCGGGGAGGAACGGCTTTTTTCTCCATCCGGGGGTATTTTGCAAGGGATCCTCTTTCTTATGAAGTTTACCGGCCTTTATGCCAAGAAAGCTTGATATGATGCAAATAAATGTGGAATAATATAGTTGAAATCGGTTTGTTATTAGTAAAAAACATTGGGGGAATATCATTGCAGGTTGTAGCTTTCATTGGGCCCAGCGGAACAGGGAAAAGCCATCGTGCCTCATGGGTAGCCCGGGAAAACGGACTGGACTATATTATTGACGACGGGCTTCTGATCCATGAAAATTCCATTGTGGCCGGGAAATCGGCCAAAAAGGCGCCCTCAAAAATAAGTTCGGTCAAAGTTGCGCTTTTTTTGGAGGAAGAGCACAGAAAAGAGGTCAAAGAGGCTATCTTAAGGGAATCGCCCAAAGGTATACTTGTTTTGGGCACCTCCGACGGAATGGTGGATAAAATTGCTCAGGTGCTTGATCTGGGTGAATTTGACCGGCGCATTACCATAGAAGAAGTGGCCAGTCCTTATGAAATAGAGCAGGCCAGGGATACCAGGATAAAGCAGGGAAAGCATGTTATTCCTGTTCCGGCCATCCAGCTGAAGAAACAGTTTTCGGGCTATTTTTTAGACCCGCTCCAGCTTTTTCGCAGAAAGGGAAAGGGCCAGTTTCAAAATATTGGTGAGAAATCAGTGGTCAGGCCGACTTTCAGCTATTTCGGCAGCTATACCATTTCAGATTACGCCATTTATCAGGTGGTCAACCACATCTTGACCGATATGCCCCAGATGGAGAAGATCACGCGGTTTCGGACCAATAACGGACCGGATGGACTTTATATCGATTTAGATGTTATAATGGTATACGGCTACAATTTAGTGGACGCCATCAAGTCGGCAAAAGTCATGGTTCTTAAGGAGCTGGACAGATTTGCCGGCTTTAATGTAAATAGCCTGGTTATCAATGTTAAAACATTAGTTCTGAAAAAAACTTCATAAGGCTTATCAAAATACTACGCATGAAGGAGTCGAAAAGTCTCTTATGGAAGAACCCAAGTCTGTTTATGCCGGGATGGAAGATGAAGACGTGCTGGCCTTTGTTCACTCAGGTTCCAAACAGGGAATGGAGTATCTTATTGAAAAGTACAAGCCCCTTGTACGGGCTAAATCAAGGAGTTATTTCCTTGCGGGGGCGGATCGGGAAGATATTGTCCAGGAGGGGATGATTGGGCTTTTTAAGGCAGTTCGGGATTATCGGGGGGATAAAAGCATACCTTTCAGGGCCTTCGCCGAAATGTGTATTACAAGGCAGATCATTACCGCCGTCAAAACGGCTACGCGCCAGAAGCATATTCCGTTGAATTCCTATGTGTCACTGAATAAGAAGATTTTTGATGAAGACTCGGATAAAGTCTTAATGGAGGCCATTCAGGAGGCCTCTATCACCAACCCGGAAGAGATCCTTATCAGCAAGGAAGGCTACAATACCATCGAGAGCAGGATAATGCAGTATTTAAGCCCCTTTGAAAAAGAGGTATTAACTAAATATATCAGAGGAATTGCCTATCAGGATATCGCAAAACTGCTTCATAAGCCTGTAAAGTCAGTGGATAATGCTTTGCAGCGCATCAAGAAAAAAATGGAGAAAACTGTACGTGAAGCCAGGGAAGAGGATTATATTTAATGGAGCATTTCTTTTTATTTTTGCAAATTCCCAAAAAATAAATGCCTGTTGTGAGACAACAGGCCAACTCAAAAAATGTGCTAAAAAGGAGGTAAAAGTATGTTAAGGTATCAGTGTCACGTCTGATTATATAAGAACTTTGTCGAAAAAGCAAGAATCTTTTAATATACATGATAGTAAGTCATTTCAGACCTGACGTAAAGAAATCTTAATGGAGTTTTAAAGCATCTGAAAGATTGGTAATTAAACTTTATACCAATTCAATCAGATTGCCCGGATTGCCGATATATGGTCTGAGTATTAATATATATTATACCATTTTATGAGGGGTGAAGATCATGGTTATTAAATGGAAGGATGCTTACAGCTGTTATGATCCCGCTATTGACGAGCAGCATAAAAAAATGATGGATATGATCAATCAGATGGCTGAAATTGTTGAATTAAATGATGATGCCGATCATTATGATGAGCTTTTGGAGATATTTAACGCCTTAAAGGATTATGCGGTCTACCATTTTTCACATGAAGAAAAGATGTTTGAAGAATCCGGGTATGACAGCTTTAATACCAAGATACAGATCCATGAGCACAAGGGATTTATTAATAAAGTTGCATCCATTAATTTATATGACCTGGATGAAAACCAGATGGATACGGCAAGAAATGTCCTGGATTTCCTGAGCAGATGGCTGGATCACCATATTCTGGTTATTGATAAAAAGTTCGGCAGCTTTTTAGAGGAAAATACTATATAATTAATTCAATCCTCGGAATAAGGTTATACTTAAGAGAAAGTAGCATAAGACTGGAGCTGATATTTTGTCTGAGAGAAATAAAGTAACTGTCCGCATTGCAGGCAATGAGTATGTAATATGTGGCACAGAAAGCCCCGAGTACATACAAAAAGTTGCGCTATTTGTTGACCGTAAGCTTCAGGAAATCATGAAGAGAAATCATACTTTAAGTACATCGATGGCCTCAGTTCTGACTGCCGTCAATATAGCCGATGAAAGCCTCAAGACAAGTGAGTCTTTACAGGAAAAAGAGCTGGAACTGTCGGATTTGAAAAGACAAAATGAAGAATTGGTCCAGGAAAATGAACAATTGACAGCAGATTATTCCAGGGCAAGAGAAAGAGAGTCGAAACTTCATCTGGAATTAGCCAGAAAAGAGGCAGAAATTAATGAGATGAGAAATACCATCAATACCATTTCAAACCATAAAAAACTCAGCGAATAAAAGGAGGAGGTACAATGAATTTAATGATTTCTTTGGGAGATCTTATTGCTGTCGTACTTTTTATTCTCGGATCAACGCTTCTTATTTATCTGATACTTGCTATATCGAGGCTGTTCAAGGTTTTAGGGCATGTGAACGAGGTACTGGAAAGCAGCAAGGAAGATATTCAAAAAACAGTGAAGAAGCTTCCTGAGATAACCGATAATGCAGCCAGCATTACGGGAACCCTGAAAGACAATTTGGACAGTATACAGCATATATTCAGTGATGTGGGAAAGATTTCAAATACCGTTAAAGAAGGTGTCGAAACCATCCAGAAGGATATCATTTTAAAGGCCAAGTCCATTCTGGATATTATTGACGCCATAAAAAGGCTTATTGAAAAAAGAAGAGAGAACAGTAAAAACAAAAATAAGAAAAAAAGCACTGTTTATAAATATACCTATAAGCCGGGCCAAACCATGCCTGATGAGGTAGAGATCATGCCCGGCGCGAATAGCCCGGAAGAGTCGGACAAGCCCCATGAAGGGTATGTAAAGGTGGCGCCTGAAAATAAACAGAAAGCTGACGACATCAGCGACTATACGACATCAGAGTAATTTTTTCAGAAAGGTTTATCAATGAATCATAGAGACCGTCATAATATTGAGCTGCTTGCGCCTGCAGGCAGCTTTGAATCACTTAAAGCGGCTATTGTAAACGGAGCCGACGCAGTTTATTTAGGCGGCGGAAAATTTAACGCCAGAGTAAATGCAAGCAATTTTTCAGAAGATGAGCTGCGCAGGGCCTTGGATTATGCTCACGAGAGGGACGTCCGGATATACATTACCCTCAATACATTACTGAAAAATGAAGAGATGGAAGCTGCCCTTCGATTTGCGGCATTTGCATACCGGGAAGGGGCTGACGCCTTTATTATTCAGGATCAGGGCCTTTTAAAGGTACTGAGGGAACAGCTCCCGGAGCTGGTGATCCATGCCAGTACCCAGATGACGGTGACCAACAGCGAATCGGTGGCCGCTCTTGAAAAGCTAGGGGTCAAAAAGTTTGTGCTGGCCCGGGAGCTGACCCTTGAGGAGATTCGGGCCATGTCGGGAAAAAGCAGCGTGGAGCTGGAGGTGTTTGGTCACGGAGCCCTGTGCATATGCTATTCAGGCCAGTGCCTCATGTCGAGCTTTATTGGGGGAAGGAGCGGAAACCGCGGCAGCTGCGCTCAGCCATGCAGGCTGCCCTGGTCCCTTTCAGCCGATGGCAAAAGCTTTGGCAGGGAATCTTATTTAATCAGTCCAAGGGACAATATGCTCATCGATTTCCTGCCGGCATTAAAGAAGGCCGGCGTCGTCTCCTTAAAGCTGGAGGGCCGGATGAAATCCCCTGAATATGTGGCTGTGGTCACTTCCATCTATCGGAAATATTTAGATCTCCTGGATGCCCTCGGACCGGAAGCCTACAAGGTTGAGGACGAGGACAGGGAAAAACTCATGCAGGCCTTTAACCGGGGCGGATTTACGAATAGCTACCTGAAAGGCGACCGGAATTTTAAGCATCTGGTCTATACTGCTCACCCCAAAAATCAAGGGGTCTTGATCGGGAAAACGGAGGCGTCCAGGCCTTTGTATGTGAAAATAAAGCTGGATAAGCCCCTGCACATGGGCGACGGCCTGGAAATCATGGATGAGGAGCACGGCACCCAAAGTCTGATTGTGACCGATATTATGGAAAACGGTGCCCATACCCGCTATTCCGGGGCCGGTTCAGCACCCTGGGTGGGCGATATAAAAAGCGCTGCTGCAAAAGGCAGCCCGGTTTACAGAACCTTATCCAAGCCCTTGTTTGAAGAGGCTGGGAAGACCTATGAGAAGGGAGAGACCGCCCTTGTTCCCGTGGACATGTTCTTTACCCTTAAAACGGGCCACGCCGCTGTACTTGAAGTAAAGGATGACAGCGGCAGCAGCATTGTATCGAAAACTGAAGCCATAGCGGAAAAAGCGCTTCGTAAGCCTCTTTCAAGGGAACGTATAAAAGAGCAGCTCCAAAAGACCGGGGATACTCCCTATTACCTGCGGAAGCTTGAGATAGATACCGACGAAATAAGCACCATTCCCATTTCGGCACTTAACGCCTTAAGGCGGGAGGCCTTGGAGAAATTAAGCGAAAGCCGTATAGCAAGCTATAAGAGGTCTCTGCCGGAGCAGTTTGAAAAGCAATTTTCTAAAGGGCAGGCTGAGGTGCATGACTCTTTGCCCAAGCCAGGCAAATTAGCCCTTTCTGCGTATTTTTACAAGATTCCGGATACCTTGATAAACTTTGACGGTTTAGTTCAACGGGTGTATCTCCCGGTTTCGGCGTGGCAAGAGCTGGAGGACTTAAGGAAGGGATTTAAAGGCGAACTTTTTCTGTGGACCCCTCCGGTTTTGAAGGATGGCGAGCTGCACCAAATCGGGGAAGTGTTAAAAGAATCGTCGGGTCTATGGGATGGCCTTGCCTTTGGAAGTCCCGGCGCGCTTCAGTACCTGAAGCGGATTTTTCCGGATAAGCTGTTCTGCGCCGATTCGGCCATGAATCTTTTCAATGATGAGGCCATACTTCTTCAGAAGAGCCTGGGTGTCCAAACAGCGGTTCTTTCCCCGGAGCTGCGGCTCAATGAGGTGCAGTCCTTTAAAACCCGGGCCCTCGCCCTGGAGGCTGCCGTCTATGGACGGATTCCGCTTATGACCATGGAGTACTGTCCTTCTTCAGCCGAAGGGGTCTGTACCCAGCGCTGTGCTTCATGCGGCAGGCGGGAAGGGTTTTTGAAGGACAGAAAGGGAGAGGTTTTTCCCTTTGTCAGAGATCCCGTTCTGCTAAGAACGCAGATTTTCAATGCCATGCCTGTGCTTATGGATGACATGGAAGCCCTTGGAGAAACAGGACTGAGCTTTTTACGGCTGACCTTTACAAATGAGGACAGGGGGACATGTGAAAAGGTGACCCGTTATTTTTATAATCAGTTAAAAGGTATAGAAGACTCTCCGCTGAAGGCATTTGTGCAGGAGCTTAAGGACCGTGGCTATACCAAGGGACATTGGTTCAGGGGAGTTTAAGAACCTATGGGCGAGAGGCCGCTAAAAGAGTGGAATGCTTTAAGAAAGCTCTGAAATCTTACCGGAGGAAATTAAACAGGAAGAGGTTTCACAATGGTTGATGTTTATGTGGAGATAATACGTGAGGGCGCTATTCTGCCCGCTTATGCCAATCCCTATGATGCGGGCATGGATGTCTGCGCGGCAGAGGATATGCTGATAAAGCCGGGAGAAACGGTAATTATCCCGACGGGGCTGAAATTCGCCATTCCGGATGGCTACGAGATTCAGGTCAGGCCAAGAAGCGGCATCAGCCTGAAGACCCCTTTGCGCCTGTCCAATTCACCGGGGACAATAGATGCCGGATATCGTGATGAACTGGGCGTTTTGATGACCAATACCTCGCCTGAAGGCGGCTGCTGCCCGTCCCGGCCTGCGCAGGATGAAGTTCTCACTCTTGACAGCAAGGGCAATCAAAAGGGTGTCTACAGGATACGCAAGGGCGAAAGGATCGCCCAGCTGGTATTGGCAGAGGTTCCACGCATACATTTGATACAGGTGGATAAGGTCTCCGAAATCGGCGCCGATAGGGGCGGAGGCTTCGGATCAACAGGAATTTGAGGAGGTTTTTATAATGATTAGTAAACAAAGACTGACGGATGAATTTTTGAGTCTCGTGAGAATCGACAGCCTTTCCAAACAGGAAAGAAAGATGGCCGATGCTCTTCTTAAGAAGCTTAAAGCCATGGGCCTTGAACCATGGGAAGATGATACCGGTTCCAAAATCGGCGGGAATGCCGGCAATGTGATCTGCCGCATCAAGGGCGAGCCCGATAGGCCGGTGCTGCTGCTTATGGCCCACATGGATACGGTGGTGCCGGGAATATCCAAAAAACCCGTTGTGAAAGGGGATATTATCAGAAGCGACGGAACGACCGTTTTAGGCGGTGATGATGCGGGCGGAATCGCCGTTATACTGGAAACAGTCAAATCTCTCCAAGAGGATCGGGAGAAACACGGCGATTTATATCTGGCCTTTACAGTGGCAGAGGAAGGGGGTCTCTTCGGTGCCAGAAATCTGGATTTGAGCCGGATCCTCGCAGATTTTGCCTTCATTTTGGATGACGGGGGCCCCATTGGGAGCGCAGCCGTAAAAGCCCCCTTTCATAACCGGTTTCTCGCTGAATTTAAAGGCCGGGCGGCCCATGCCGGTTTAGAGCCCGAAAAAGGTCTGAACGCCATTATGGTGGCTTCCAGGGCGATAGCCCAAATGCCCCATTTTGGCAGAATTGACGCGGAAAGCACCTCTAATATAGGAATCATCAGCGGCGGCCAGGCCCGCAATATTGTCTGCGACTCCTGCACCATTGAAGGGGAGGTGCGTTCCATCAGCGAAGAAAAAATAGAGCGCTATACCGAAGAAATTTTGAACTCCTTCCGGGAAACCGCGGCAAATATGGGCGGAAAAGCGGAAATTACACTGGAAAGAATGTATCCGGGCTACAATATTAAGGAGGATGCTGAAATTATTCAGCTTCTGAAAAAAGCGTCGGATTCTTCGGGCATCCCGCTGTCCCTTCATTCGACGGGGGGCGGCAGCGATACCAATGTGATTAACGGCGCCGGAATTCCCGCAGTGGATATCAGTGTCGGCATGGAGCAGGTCCACAGCACCGGCGAAATGATCCGTATTTCCAATATGGAGAAGGCCTGCGTATTTTTGACGGCTATTGTTAAGGCTGCGTACGCATATAATCGGTGATAATTTCCTGGATATTGGAATCCTTAATATTGATGGCAATCTGAATACGTCTGTTTTTTGTCTTGGCCGCTTCGTTGACTTCTGCTGCCAGCGGCCTGAACTCTGAGAACCCCGATGCCTGAAAATACCGGCCATAAGTTTTTTCAAGGGCGGGGTTCTCTTCCATCATAGCGGTAATCACGGTAATGGCCCGTTCACAGGAGAGGGCGTAATTGTTTTGGTAGGTATCATCGGAATCCGCATATCCCGATATGACAATGGAATCAATGTTTTTTTGGATGGACTGGTTTGACAAAATTTTGTGGAACACTGCAGAAAACTGCCGAAGCATTTTCCGGCCATTCTCAGAGATATGGCTGGAACCTTTGGCAAAAAGGAGGCTGCTCTGAATAACCAGGTTGGCATTGTCGTCAATAACTACCTGGGGCTCTCCACTTGCTGGCCGGACAGCGCCCAATTCCGCTTCAATGGAGGCCTTCACCTCTTCCAGCAGGCTCAGGCGAAGCAGGGATATTTCCTGAAGCCGGCTTTTGACCTGGGAAAGCTCGCTTTCTTTCTGGCTTAAGGCGTTCTGGTCTCTCTGCAGCTGGGACTGGAGGCCGCCGATAGCCGCTTCCCTGTCGGCCAGTGACTTTTCAAGACCGGCCATCTCCTGCTTTTTCTGTTCTAATTCCAAAACGGTCATATCAAGGTTTTTTTCAGTGTCTTCAAGCAAGCCCTGCTTCTCCGTAAGCAATGCGGAAGCCTGGCCGATCTGAAGATCCCAGGATTTTGCCGATACGATCTGTTTGATCAATAATATGACAATAAAGAAAAAGAGTACGAACACCAGGGAGGATATGACATCGGTAAAGGAAGGCCAATAATTCTCTTCCTCCCGCTCCCCCTGATGGCGGGCCATGGGTCTCATCATATTTATCTGCCCCTTTCTATGCGGGCGACGGCGGCCTCATTATAATTTAAAAGCTTGTCCGGAATGTCATCGACAATTTTCAAAAAGATCTTTCTGTCCTCTTCCGATTCGTCAAGCTTTTGGGAGAGCTTGTCCAGTATTTTGTGAAGCCCATCCAGCCTGTTGTTTTCGCTGCCCAATTCATTGACCAGGCGGTTCAGCGTTTCGGTGCAGGAGTAAATACCTATACCGCTTTGATAGAAGGTCTCTGAAGTTTTGTCAAGGGACTGGCAGAGCAGTGCGACGCTTTTATCCCACTGCTCAAGATCTTGCCGCCATTCTTTATGCAGGCCTTTTAAAGACTGAAGCTCTTCGGTATAGCCTGTTACCGCTTGATTAAAAACGTTTATGGAATCTGTAACAATGGTTGAGAGCGTGTTTAACTGATCGCTCTGGTCCAGAGACTTACTGTTTTCCCCCATAAACTCCGATGCCAGCTTGACGTCCAGATATTCCTCTACTTGCGTGATAAATAGTCTTCTGGCGTCGCTGGCGCCCATAAAGGTTGTGAGAAGGGAAAACAGGATGGAGAAGCCTGTCCCGAAAAGGCTGGTAATAAAGGCTACCGACATACCCTCAAAGGATGAAACCAGAACCTTAAAGGTGTTAATGGCCGCCTCAGCCATTAAGGCTTCGGCGCTGGTTTGGCTCAGCATGCTGCCGATATTGCCCACGGCGACTGTAAGTCCTGTAAATGTTCCGAAAAGACCCGTGGTAATAAGCAGTCCGCCCACTTTCTTTAAGTAGATTTCTCCCAGAACGCATGGCTTTTGATAGGCTTCCATGGCCATATCGATAATGGCTCCCGTGTTTACCGCTTCCAACCCGTTATGCAGGCTTTCTTTGTATTCTTCGGTGAGCCAGGTCAGCATTTCCGATTTGAATCCGCTGATTTCCCCTGCGCAATAAGCGGCCAGCTCCAATGAGAGGGACAGGTACTTGCGCCGTATGAGAACATTGGCATAGAATCCGCTTATGAAAATAATGATGATGAGCCCTGTAATAAGGGAGCCCATCAACCCCATCCGGCCGTATAGATCCGCAAAAATATCCAGCATACCAACACCCCGTCCATTTCCTTTTGTATTTTTCAAGAACTTGTACAAGCTATATATATTTTCGGGGGCTCTATGATAGAACATTGCGCAAAAAAAGGAGGCATTTGCGGAAAGAATCCCGAAAACGTCTCCTTTATCTTTTTATATACCAGAACAAGAATCTTCATGCTCCGGCTGCAGCTTCTAATTTTTCATGCAATCAATAAGTGATACCCTGGGCGTACATGGCTTCGGCAATTTTCTTAAAGCCGGCAATATTGGCGCCCAGCACAAGATTGTCAGGCTGGCCGTATTCGGCAGCAGCTTCACTTGCGTTCTTAAAGATTTCCTGCATAATATTCTTCAGCTTGGCGTCAACTTCCTCAAAAGACCAGGCATACCGGATGCTGTTCTGGGCCATTTCAAGGCCGGATGTTGCGACGCCGCCGGCGTTCGCAGCTTTTGCGGGGGCAAAGATAATCCTGTGCTTTAAAAAGATTTCAATGGCCTCCGGTGTAGAAGGCATATTTGCGCCTTCACCCACAGCAAAACAGCCGTTTTGGACGAGAGTCTCCGCGTTATCGGCATCCAGCTCATTCTGTGTGGCACAGGGGAGTGCGATATCACAGGGGAGGGACCAGATTCCATGGCAGCCTTCCTTGTAAAGGGCTGTGGGATGGCGCTTCACATATTCGGAAACCCGTCCCCGCTGGACTTCCTTGATCAGCTTGACCGTATCCAGTTTGATGCCGTCCTTATCGTATACATAGCCGTTGGAATCGCTTAAAGCAACCACCTTGCCGCCCAGCTCAGCGACCTTTTCAGCCGCATAAACAGCAACATTTCCTGATCCGGAGATGACAACAGTGCTGCCCCGAAAGGATTTGCCTCTGGCTTTTAGTGCTTCATCCATGAAATAGCAGAGTCCATAGCCGGTCGCCTGAGTCCTGGCAAGACTTCCGCCATAGGAGATGCCCTTGCCGGTCAAAACGCCTGTAAATTCGTTGCGAAGCTTTTTGTACATACCGTACATATAACCGATCTCACGGGCGCCCACACCAATATCACCGGCAGGAACGTCGGTATCAGGACCGATATGGCGTGCAAGCTCAAACATAAAGCTCTGGCAGAAGCGCATCACTTCCATATCGGATTTGCCCTTGGGGTCAAAGTCGGAGCCGCCCTTGCCGCCGCCCATAGGCAGTGTGGTCAGAGCGTTTTTAAAGCACTGCTCAAAGCCGAGGAACTTGATAATCCCAAGATTTACAGAAGGGTGGAAACGGAGTCCGCCCTTATAGGGGCCAATAGCGCTGTTGAACTGAATACGGAAACCACGGTTCACACGCACATTGCCATTGTCGTCAACCCAGGGAACACGGAATATGATCTGTCTCTCGGGCTCGACGATACGATCAAATATACCTGCTTTGACATATTCAGGATGTTTATCTGCAACGGGTTCTAGGGATTCCAGCACCTCTTTTACGGCCTGATGGAATTCCGGTTCTCCCGGATTGCGCTTTATCACTTGTTCATAAACGCCAGCAAGAATTTTCATATATAATAACCTCCAGCAGTAGAATAGATTTCTTCAAACCCTAACAATAATAACCATTGTTAATTGCAACAATAACATCCAATACTTGCATATAAATTATATGCTCAAGAGTTAAAAGCGGTCCGTGCAAACGCCTGGTTCCACTGCTGCGCCACAGCGAGGAACATATTGTGTTAAACATCTTACGTCGTTCTAAGGCCGATGGGAATGAAAATCGGACCGGACAAAATGAATTATACCAAAGGAAGCCGTGAAATGCAAGAAGTGAAAAGCAAAGTTGCAAAAAAATAACCTCAGTCGTTACCGGAATCAGGGGTTTTGGCCTCGAAAGGCGGCAGAGTGATGTTTCTGGTGCCGTGAGTGATATTAAAGTGTGTAAGCGGAGCAG
>DOHN01000117.1:0-2434 GCA_003535195.1 Ruminiclostridium sp. | reverse complement strand
TTTTCTTGAGGGCACACTTTAATTCACTCTATAGGCACATGCTTAGGGCGAAAGAAGAACCTCATTCATTAATACAATCGAAGATTGTCGATGGAAAAAGAAAAAAAGATTCCCGGACAAAAGATCCGAGAATCTTACCAAAATTTTTATAAAATTTTTATTTCTTTGATTTAATGTACTCGTCAATAGCTGCGGCTGAGGCTTTGCCTGCGCCCATAGCCAAAATTACAGTAGCGGCGCCGGTCACGGTATCTCCGCCGGCAAAGACGCCCTCTTTGCTGGTTTGTCCCGTTCTCTCATCGGCGATAATACAACCGTACTTATTGGTTTCAAGATCGGGTGTAGTGCTGCGGATAAGAGGATTAGGGGAAGTACCGATAGACATAATAACGGTATCCACATCAATGGTATGCTCGCTGCCGGCTTTGGCAACGGGACGGCGTCTTCCGGAGGCATCGGGTTCACCCAACTCCATTTCTATACACTCGATACCATTGACCCAGCCCTTCTCATCACCGAGAATCCGGGTAGGATTGTTGAGGAGCTTGAAGATAATGCCTTCTTCCTTGGCATGGTGAACCTCTTCCTTACGTGCAGGCAGCTCCACCTCGGAACGTCTGTATATGATATATACGTTTTCAGCACCCATACGCTTTGCGCATCTTGCAGCATCCATGGCCACATTGCCGCCGCCTACAACAGCAACGGATGTGCTCTTCATGATCGGTGTGAGGGCATTTTCTTTATAAGCCTTCATCAGGTTGATACGGGTAAGGTATTCATTGGCGGAATAAACGCCGTTTAAGTTTTCACCCGGAATATTCATGAAGGAGGGAAGACCGGCGCCGGAACCGATAAAGATGGCCGAATACCCTTCCTCAAAAATTTCATCAATGGTCAGAATCTTGCCGATAACCATATTGGTGCGGATTTCAACACCCTGTGCTAAAAGTCCGTCTATTTCAGCCTGAACCAGCTTTTTGGGAAGCCTGAATTCAGGGATTCCGTATACCAGCACGCCGCCGGCTGTATGGAAGGCCTCAAAAATAGTGACGTCATAGCCCAGCTTTATCAAATCGCCCGCACAGGCAAGCCCCGAAGGACCAGAACCGATGATGGCGACCTTTTTCCCGTTTTTAGGTGTTTTCTTCACAGCTTTTTTCACATTTGCCATTGCCCAGTCTGCGGCAAAACGCTCCAGACGGCCGATTCCTACAGGCTCGCCTTTTATTCCCCGTACGCATTTTTGCTCGCATTGGCTTTCCTGCGGGCAAACGCGGCCGCAGACGGCGGGCAGACTGTTTGTCTCAGTGATTTTTTCATAAGCCTCTGCAAATTTTCCCTCTGCCATGAGAGAAATAAATTCAGGTATTTTAACATTTACGGGACAGCCTGACACGCAGGGTTTATGCTTGCAGTTTAAGCAGCGCTGTGCTTCTTCTATAGCCATTTCCTCAGTGTAGCCCAGAGAAACCTCTTCGAAGTTTTTATTGCGGACTTGAGGATCCTGTTCCGGAATGGCTACTTTTTTTAGTGACATATTAGCCATTGACCATACCCTCCAATCTGCATACATGATTCTTTTCCTGTTCCTTGTACATGGAAAGACGTCTCATAAGCTCGGTGAAATCTACCTGGTGGCCGTCAAAATCAGGGCCGTCAACGCAGGCAAATTTAGTTTTTCCGCCGACGGTAACCCTGCAGCCTCCGCACATTCCGGTTCCGTCGATCATAATGGGATTCAAGCTGACGACAGTCTTTATGTTGTAGGGCCTTGTAACATCGCAGACAACCTTCATCATAATAGGAGGGCCGATGGCGATGACAACATCGTAAGTATTCCCTTCATCAATGAGATTCTTTAATATATCGGAGACAAAGCCCTTTGTTCCGTTGGATCCGTCATCGGTAGTGACAATCAGCCGGTCGGATACCAAAGCCATTTCTTTTTCCAGAATAACCAGGTCCTTATTTCTGAAACCTGCTATTACATGGACCTCAACACCCATGCTGTGAAGCTTCTTGGCTTGGGGATATGCAATGGCAGTTCCCAGACCGCCGCCGATGACGGCAGCTTTCTTGACATTTTCAAAATGAGAGGCAATACCCAGCGGCCCGCTGAAATCATGGAGGCTGTCTCCCACGTTCAGTGCCCCCAGCATTTTTGTCGATGCGCCCACTTCTTGAAAAATAATAGTGACAGTGCCTTTTTCTCTGTCATAATCGGCAATGGTTAATGGAACACGCTCTCCTTCATCATTTACACGAAGTATAATGAATTGACCGGGCTCGGCCTTTCGGGCCACATAGGGAGCCTCGATTTCAAGAAGCTTTACTTGTTCATTTAACACTTCTTTTCTAACTATTTTGTACATTTGTATTCTCCTTTGCTCCTTTCTACAGATAATATTATTTAGTTAATTGCTAAACCCCA
>DOHN01000107.1 GCA_003535195.1 Ruminiclostridium sp. | reverse complement strand
CACCGCCCGGTTTAAGCTCTACATAACCAGACGCTTCACCAGAAACATCCGCTTGGCCAAAGGATGGTAAAGACCATCTGCCACCTGTTTCCCCTGTATCACCTGTATCTCCGGCCCAAGCGTTACCATCAGGAAAATCGGGCATTGTAGTATCACCAGTCCAAGGCTTCCCACCACCACCCGGAGAATCATCACCGCCAGAGCTTTCCCCGCCAGAAGATTCACCACCTGATGAACCGCCGCCACCGCTGCCGCCGCCAGAGCTGCCGCCGCCAGAACTACCGCCGCCGGGATTGCTGGGCATTTGAGAGCCGCCACCGCTGCCGTCAGGGTCTTGGCAGGTTAATATATAGGGATACGGAACAGACATTATATTTTTAAGCCCCTTTATATCTAGATTACCGCAGCACTGATAATAGAAATCAAAATCAAAATAGCTTTTCAAATCAATACGGTAGTTAGAAATAACAGATAAAGGCACAGAAAAAGGATCAGAAGAAACCCCTACACCGCCCGGCGTTGTTACAATCCTAACATCGGGATCACGTTCATCAATGGGTATCCGAGGATCATCCTTAATTAAAAGCGAGTCTTTGGGGTCAAACCTTGCCCGAATATAACCAGTTTGAAAATTTACCTTTGCCCCGGAACGATATTCAAAGGTAAATAAATCAATTTCGGGAAGTTTAGAAAAGATGACAAACATATTACTATCATGTTTTTGCTGGCCTTGATAGTTAGGATCAGCACCAAACAAAAAGGCCCTGTAGGGGTAATCCTGCTGCCATGTGGGAACATCATCGGGCTTTGTACCATCTGACGGACTTCCATAGCCCGGACCCGCCGCCCCATCCATCCAATCATATAAGCCAACATCTAAGCGGCTGGGGGGAATATAATCTTTGAATTCCGCAGCATAGGCCATCACAGTGCCAGTTACAAGAACAGCAACCAAACAAGCAGCCGTTACCACCATGAGCTTGTTATTTTTTATTTTCTTGGCCATCCTCTCACCTCACAAAGAAACGAAAAATTTTAGGGATAAGCTTTGTTACCAAAAAAAGACCCAGCAGAGGAATTACCACTGAAAATGCAGACATGGCATGATCTAAAAACGGCCCGGCAAACTCGGAAACAATGTCCATCACATTGCCGCTAGTAACAGCTGCCATCACATGATCAGGTACATCATAGCCGCCAATTTCTATCGGTGGAGGTTTATCCGGTTCACTGCTTTCCTCCGGTGGCGGTTTATCTATCGTCAGCCCTTCCATTGCCGCCTGAAGCTCTGCATAGGCTGCGTCTATTTCCTCTTGAGTGTAGGAAGGCTGCGCCAACAAGGTTCTGGCCGATTGCAAGGCATTTTGGAATCTGGACCAGGTGACAACCGTATAGTTTTCATTTTTGATAGATTCTGCTTCTAACAAAAAGGATTCAAAACTTTCGGTATCAGGCAAAAGAACCAAGGAATCAAAGACTAGTTGCAAATCATCATGGGCGCTGTCGATTTGACTTTGTGTAGCACTTTGAGAGCCAAGCAATGATACCGCTGCTTGCAGAGCATTTTGAAATGCTGTCCAACTAATTGGAGTATAGCCAATGTTTTCCGTTGCCTGCAATTCATTAACAAGAGAGGTTAAAAAAGCTTTATCAACGGGAGGCAAACCAGCGTAAACATCAGAAATCCAATCATGTGAAGGAGGGGAAGAAAAGGAAAAGGATGCATTAGAATGACTGCGAACATAAAAAGCATTAGAAGGAAAACCATTAGGAAAATGTCTGGATAAATCAGCAGCACCATGAGATAAAACCTTAGAACCATCTGCCGAAAGTGTATATTTAACAACTGATGTATTATCATAAAAAACAGATAATGCTCTATTAGCAAAAGCTGTTATGCTAATAGTATCATTTGAATTCACCCAATAAACAATAGCCAAGTACCTAAACTCTGAACCTTTATGATAGTCATGAGTATAAGAATTAATAGCAGAACGGACACGGTCAAGAGCGTATTTAAGATCAGAATTATATACAGGAGCAGCAAACACAGGAACCGTCATAGCAGCAACCAACACCACAGCCAACAGTAAACAAGCAAATCTTTTCATACCTTCCCCCCTCCCCTATGGAAAGAGCCCCATGGCTAGCACGGGGCTCTGCAAGGGGCACTGTCTGTCACCCACGCGTGAACATTTTAAAGATTCTGGGAATAAAGCGAACACCCAGCACAATGGCAAAAATACCAATTCCAACAGGTACGATCACAGCCACGTTGGCAGAAATCGAATCAAGAACGGGCGATAGCATTTCAGTGGTGACAACAGGATCACCAGTCGCAGCAAAAGCCGGAAGGGCCATGCAGGCCATAAGAGCCAAAGTCATACAGAGAAAAACAATGCGTTTTGCAAAGCTAGTTTTACCTTTTACAGCGGATTTCATAAAACAACCTCCTAATATATTTTCTGCACCCGGCCACGGTGCTAGAAATCAGTAAAATATTTAATTGGCTTGATAATAAAAAACCAAACAAAAGCTATCGACATTAAAAATATGACTAAGGAAACCAGGACTTTAAGACTATGGTCTATGCTGTCCAAATATGGAGAAGCTTCCGCCATGCCATCTTCTGTATCATCAGAGTGTAGCCCAGGTTCTACCTCCTGCGTCTCCGAACTATCAATGGCGGAAGCCGTCTCAACTTCCTTATCGGTATGAGACTCCGACTCGGAAGCATCTCCCTGTTCCATATTACCCTCCTGCTCTGCCAGGGCAGTCCCATCGGAAGCCATGTCTCCCTCCTGTTCTACTTGGGCAGTATCATTGGAAGAAGGGTCTCCCTCCTGTTCTGCTTGGGCAGCACCATCGGGGATTATATTTCCCTCCTGTTCTGCCCGAGCAGATACAGCTATGTAAAAATCCTCCTGCGGAGAATCTAAATCCAAGGAAAGAGGGATTGCATGCGCCGTCATACTAATAGTTGTTAAAGCTGAAAGAACAACCATTGATAAACGAAACAAAATTAATCCCTCCATTCTTTGTAACACATTTTACGATGCCTGGCGCCGGCAGCTGGCCAGCATTTTGTGTTACATAATTAAGCCGGACTACCTTTTGCTGATGCAGAAGCTTTACTCGCATCTACATTCCCGGGGAAAAGAAATGTTCTGAACCTTGCCTTTGTTGTTAAACTCGATATCAATCGCAGTACCCATGTAATCATCGACATTGTGAGGTACCAAGTTGGAACGAACAAAAAGTTTTGCCGTCTCCATGCCAATAACATTATCGCTTTCAAAACCAACCCAAAGCTGAACCCCTTGAACCTGACGGCCATCTTCACCTGAAAAATCTAATTTCCTTGCACCAAAAAGTACGTGTTCCATTCTTTGCACCATCTTTCTTTTATTTTATCTTCCAATCGCAGGAGACTTAAAAATCAATAGCCATAAAGATGCCAGCAAACACAAAAAAGATAACCGCAAGGATAAACAAAACCTTTGCAAATACTCTTTCACGGCCTTCTTCCCCTCTGATATGCCCAAAATAGATAGCAGCCCACAGATATGTTGCAAGCATAAGGCCGCCAATCCCGCCACCCATTACCAGACCCATGTTGTAAGCATCCATTCAGGCACCCTCCAACAAAAATTTTTCTGGTGTGAATATGTATATAATCACACTGCTATAATAACAATATAACCCCAAAAAGTCAACACCAATTCACACTACTATAATTCTTTACATAACTATTATAATTCGTTATGATAACATACAGAAAGGAGGGATACTATTGAAGGTACAATTTAGCATCCGTGTCGATAGAGAGGCTAAGGCTAAAATTGAGAAAATTGCTAAGAAAAACAGTCGTACCCTAAGCGGACAGATCGAATTTATCATCAATAACGCCATAGCTGACTACGAAAAAGTAAACGGAAAAGTTGAACTTGAGGACGAAAAATAGCCGCTCCCAGTGTAAGGGGCGGCTACATTTATAAGCTTAATTAGAAAGGACATCTAGGTTATGACAACAGAACCAATTATCAACCAAAAGATGGTTGTTGAAGGTTTGCTAATGGGCTTTAGAGTTTTTTTAGAAGCTACATGGCCATATCTGCTCATACTCTTGGCATTGGCTCTACTCTCTCGCTGGATAAACAAAAGGATAAAGAAGAAAAAGAAATAGCCGCTTCCAATTGGGGGCGGTTACTTTTCTTTTATTTAGCGCAATAGCATATCTCAAAGAAGACCCTTCAAATCTTCATAGACCCGCAATAGAATCTGCTTTTCAAGCTCTATATACCGAAGCTTATCCAAGGCCGGAATCAGGCTCCTTTTTGTGCGAAGTGTATAAATGAGCTCTCGCCCTTCTTCATCCAAATCGCTCAGCCGTTTATAAAAGTATTCGTGCACCAAAACACGAGCCCACGGCTCGAACATGTGCTGTCAGTCCCCTTTAAAGTTGGTTTTGTAACACACCCAATCAAGCAGCTGCCGCCGATCAGCGCCGCAGCTACATTAAAACTATCAGATCATTCAAATTTGAATCCGGAGCATACCGGGAGATCAGATCACCATACTTTGGATTGTTCGTTGCAGCCAGCTTGTAAAGGCACTTTCCAATAAAAGCTTCAACGCCAACAATCTTAACATAGGCGGCAGTGGCCGCCCCGGCCTGATCAACCACATACTTCTCAAGATTATCAATATTGTACTCTACACCGGGTTTTTCATAAAGAGAAACCTTTTCCGACACAGAAATAAAATTATACCACCAATCAGCAGTTTCCCAGCGCCATTTATTACTATCAGCCCCCGGAACCACATAGCGAAGATAATTATTGACCGTCTTGGCGAATACCTCCCCCACCTGCTGAAGCACAAGCAAATCTAAAAAACGAACAGCATTTCCATCCCGCAACACCATTTCAAACCTTACCCAATGGCCCTCATCTTCCCTATTCCGTTCGGCAGCCTTGTCATAGATACGAAAACGGACCTTTGACTGCGCAGAGCCATGATAAAGCGTAATTCCCTTGTTGCTCTTGGTATACTCCCATGACTTCATCCGGGATACATAATTCCCGGCATCCATTTCCCGAACCATATATTCCAAGTCAAAAATACCGATATGATCGTCAAAAGCAACATCCAATCGAGTGATATTAAAGTCCTTATCCATGAGAATTACTTCAAAAAGAGAATTCCAATCAGCCCGACCGAAGCTCTCAAAGGCCCGGCAGCCTTGACCAGACATTTCACACCAGATTTCTTCCCTACCACCGACATGAAGGCTAATCCCATCAAAATATAACCGAGATTCCCAACCCCTGACACCGGGAAGCACTTCGAACTGATCCAAAGTGAGCCCCAGCAGATCAATCATACCTTCCAGACTGTAATGTTTGGAGGTAAAAGAGAACCAGTCAAAAAGAATCAGGCTATCATATTTCATGTTTTCAATACCTCATGTATGTAGTACCCCCCTGTTAGCCTAGGGGGGTTAGCCGGACGCTTCAGCCCGGCGCAGGGGTTAACAAAAATGTGAACCCCTTCCCTATCCCACCTTTGTAACACATTCAACGGGCATCGATGCCAAATCCGGCAGATCCGTTTGTGTTACAATGTCCCGCTCCATGGATGCTTTCAGCTTTTCCTCATAGTCAATCACATCCAAGGCAACCTTTGTCAAAGCAGCAGAAAGCCGATTCTTATCCGCTTCAAAGGTTTCGTATTCATACAGCCGTTCCCGAACTTCCCGGCATTCCTCATGAAGTCGATCGAGTTCCTTGCGGCGCTGGGCGATCTGCTTATCTATCTTCTTGCGCTCCCAAAAGCAATAAAGGATAATGTTTTCAAACTTTTCATTCAGGCTATTACCTGTAAAGCCTTCCAAAATACCAGCCACTTCATCCGAATAGCGAAACGATCTAATGTTATTTTTTAAGCTCATAACACAACCTCCAATTTGTAACACATTCTTCACTTCCGGACACCAGGGAGCTGCAGCAAATTTGTGTTACAAGTTAATCCAAACATTCCAAAGTTCTAGACCAGTGGATGCACCAAGGCATGCTCTGATGAGGGAAGGGACCACAGCTTTAGGCCAACCGGCCCGGCATTTTGCTAGAGAAAGGAAAGGTAGGCCAGATCAAAGTCATACCTCTATGCTTTGGCCTGCACGGCGCATGGAACCGCTCCGCGCTTCGCTTGCGGCTGCGGTTTCCATTAGCGCTCGTGTCTAGGTACAAACTCCATTTTGCGCAGCCGCTCAATTTTTTCGTACGTGTCAAAGCTTTGCCTTAGCTCCGGGCTTTGCACAAAGCTCCAGCGCCGAAAACTCCGCAGTTTTTCATCCTTTTTACCACTGGTGCTGTACTGTTCATACTCATATGCGTCATACTCCCGGCAATGAGTCCAGCGCCCGGCCCAAGTTTTGCATTGGACAACGGAAAAACATTGTTCCCGGATTTGTTTCACAATCCGGCTATAGACCTGAGATGTAGCAACGATCTTTACCCGCTGCTTCCGCTGCTGGCTGATCTCTGAAAGTAAAGCTTCCGGGAAGTCTTTCCATGCGGCATTGCTGTATTCGCTGTGAATTTCATCGATAGCAAAAATGACACCATCTTCCCCGTTGCGAATATCCATGAAGTCCTGCCAAGATTCCATGGTGCGATCAGCATATTGATACCAGAAATTTGTCACAATAATGCACTTTGGAAACTTCCGGCGCATTCGGTTCAAATAATCGATCATCGAAACAGTCTTACCTGCCCCCTGACGGCCACAATAAACGGTAAAGCCATACTCATTAAAGCTTACCCCGTTTTTTTTTGCGTCTATGGCATCGATAATCAGCCAGCGAATAAAATCAAAAGAACGGAACCGAATTTTAAGATTACGAAGCTTTTCAACCGTCATACCGAAAGGATTGATTCGATATTTTAGAACGCAGTAGGCCAGAAAAGCCAGAAGAATCATGGCCAATATGCCTAACAGATGCAAAACTTTGGCAACCAAAGGAGCCAAAAGCACATCAAAAATTACAGAATAGTCATAGCTCGTCAGGTCCAAAATACATCCTCCTTATAGCCAAAGGCACCGTTACAAGGGAAAACAGAAAAACCAATGACACATATATAAAAAAATAGAGAATCACAGACAGCCCCCCTTTGTAACACATTTTGCCGGCCGATCGCCAGCTGCCCGGAGATCTATTTGTGTTACATGAATTTGAAAAGTTTGTCCGCTATGGCCACGCCGATCAGCGCCGACACAAAAACGCTAGCATAGAACAATCTAATTCACCCCCGGAATCTTGCGAACAACCCACATGATAATAGCCCAGATCAGATCAATATTAAGAATCATGATCACGGTTACCAAGCATCCGGCAAATACACGCACATCAATCAGCAGATCGGCAAGGGAAAGCAACTGAAAAACACCATCCAGAAAATCCAGCTTTACAATGGGAATCCGTGGCAATAAAGAGATGATCCCATAAAGGATATACTTAATCGCAGTAAGCAAAGCTTCCAGAATCAAAAGTATCCCTCCCCTATTTTGCCATCATTTTTCGGACACGATGGAAGCTAAACACAGCAGTAGCAATGACCGAGACACCAGTCATGCAAAACCGAATCCAGCCCAGCACATCCTTTGCAGGTTCCAGTAGATTCATTCGAATGCCATAAAGGAAACTACCCCGGGGAAACGCAACCGTAAAAATATTGTCCACACCACGATATTCCCGCAAAGATTGGAAGCGCTCCGAGAGGTAGCCAAGACCGCCACGAACGCCGCCAAATTTATCGTCGAACCGCTGGGATATATCCTCATGCCAATTCTCCATAAAATCATCACGAGGAATAAATAAAGCTTCCAAACCACTTAAAAGGAATTCTCCCAAGCTGAAACCGCCATCATCCCCACCTTCAGCGGCCCAAGCAGGAACAGTAAGTAGCAATACAAAAAACACGGACAAAACCGATACAAAAAAGCGCTTCATGGCTTTGCCAACCAATGAATGATCTTTGCTATCAGGCCAAGACCAAAAAGAATGGCAAAGATACGGATACCAATGTTTGTGGCGCTGCCAATGTAACGCTGAATTGTATAGCCTGCCTCTGTCCAAACCGAAGGATCATAGACCACAGTCAAAGCAGATAAAATATCCATCATTTCACCACCAGCCAAAATTATAAAGTCCCTGAGATACATCCGAGGGCTGCCAATCGCTGATACTTTAACCATCGCCGCCCGGTTTAAGCTCCACAGGCCCCCAGCTGCCATCACC
>DOHN01000088.1:15798-15935 GCA_003535195.1 Ruminiclostridium sp. | reverse complement strand
TCTGTTCCTGATATTCGGATGGAGCCAATCTTAATTTCATCGGCCCGGCCGCTGGCATTATAGGACATTATTTCAATATCCTTTCGGGCATCGTCCGAAAATACGGCCTCCGGATATTTATTTTTCACCTTTTCCTT
>DOHN01000088.1:1149-15491 GCA_003535195.1 Ruminiclostridium sp. | reverse complement strand
GACACGGCCCACACCTCGTTCACATCTTCTGTTATTCCGCCGCTGTTGGAATGGTAAAGGGGATTGATTAATTTTCCTGCATAAATCATGACCATCCCCTTTGTATCCACCACCGCTTTTTCGATTTTCTCCCAAGCCTCCTGGCCGCCATATCCATCTAAAAACCTTTCTTTTGAAATCCAGGCCTGGCAGTGGCCCGACTCCGTACACACAGATGCGCTGAAATGACTTCCCGAAGAACTATATAAGCCCTCTTTACGGCTAAGGGCAAAGGTTCTTGCCGCAATAGCTTGAGCCTTTAAGGCTTCCTGATGGAAGCTGGCAGGCATTTCAGCCGCGACAACTCCTATGAGATATTCCTCAAGAGGGTATTCAGTCACCAGTGCCTCGGAAACGTTGTATACTCTGATATTCGTTTCGCTATATTGGGGCAGGGCTTTTTCTTCTTGCGGCTTTTCTTCCCGGATCGTTTCCTGCCCGGGAGGCGGAATGATGATAAAAAGGAAGAGGATTGGAAGTATCAGAAGAATAAAATCGCCGATTTTCCTTCTTATGCGTGTAAATCGGCTTACTTTCCCATATCTCATGGTGATCCGCCGATTTCTCTTGATGACGCTATTCAGTTTTTTCCTTTGAAATTGGCCAATGCCATTGTATCTCTTAACCATGGTTAAGTTTATGAACAGCACGTTGCTTCAATGCAAAAAACTTGGGACAGAAAAACAAGCTTTCAGACTGGGCAAAATATTGATAAAATAAAGGAAAGTTCGTGGAGGTAGCCGCTTTTATGATAAATCCCTATATGGAAGAAGCGATTCAAGAGGCGTGGAAGGCCTTTGAAAAAGGTGAGGTTCCGGTGGGCGCGGTCATTGCAAGGGGCGGGACTATCCTTTCCCGCGCCCATAACCTGCGGGAGACCAACCAGCTGGCCACAGCCCATGCAGAGCTTCTGGCCATTCAGGAGGCCTGCCTTAGGCTTGGTTCCTGGCGGCTTGACGACTGCGAGCTGTATGTTACACTGGAGCCCTGTCCCATGTGTGCGGGCGCCATTATCAACGCACGCCTTAAAGCCGTATATTTTGGTGCGTATGATCCTAAAGGAGGGGCCTGCGGTTCAGTCGTGGATCTGTTCAAAAAAAATGGCTTCAACCATACCCCTATTCTGTATGCCGGAATTATGGAGGATTCCTGCCAGAAACCCCTGACAGATTTTTTTAAAAAGCTGCGGTGATTTTTGCCCCTAAGCATGCGCCTATAGAGCGAGTTAAAGTGCGCTGCTCAAGCGAAACCGTCCGGGTTTCGATTCGTGCCGCTCCGCAACCCTGCTCCGCTTCTGCACTTTAACATAAGAACCCATTTCTAAGATTATTTCAGGTTTTCAAGCCCAATATGCTTAAATGCATTGATTCTGGACTCCAGGTCCGGGTATTCTGCCATTGAGGCTTTGGAAAACATCCCTTTATCCAGATGTTTTGTTGCCGCGAGCTCGTGCCCCACAAGCGCCCAGGCAGCATCAATAAGGTTTTTAAATTTCTCATTTCTTAAAGCATTGCAGATAAAGGGTTGACGGGGTGAATTAATATCCTCGCCGCTTATCTGAAAGAAATCATATTGCTCGCATAGTTTTCTCAGCCTGTCCAGCTGTTCCATTGTGTTCCGTGAGGGCATGTAGGTTACCGCTTTAAAGCCCAGGGCCTTGATGACTTTAAAAAGTGTCTCAATGTAATCGTCCTCAAATTTCTGAGCCTTTTTGTCCCCTGTTACTGAATCCCCCACATCCCCCAGATATGCGTAAGCCGATATAGCGCCGATGGCATCTGAAAATTGGATCACCTCGCTGACCTCCGGGCACTCTGTCGCAGCGTCAATATAAAAACTGCCCACGAGCTCGCTTTTTAATAATCCCAATAAATCATAGGCATAATAAGGATTTTGCAAATCCAGTAAAAAGGCTTCGGTCTTGGAATTGATGTTCAGCTTCAGCAGATTCTTCATAAAGTCAAGTAAGGGGCGCCCTTTACCGTAAGTTTGTATCATTTTTACCGAAAGAGCATAAAGTATATGCCTTTCGGTGATGCTCCCGCCATCGGCAAAGTTGGAGGCAGGCACAATATCCCTGTCAAAATCAAGATGGAGGACGGGGGGGAGAATATCATTAATTTTGGTGGTCATCAGCCGGTTTCGTTCGTTTCGCCAATTTGTACAGGGCTTACAGAATTCTTTCACCCTGTTAATTTGGGTATGGGGTATGCCATGCAGGGCCATATAGGCGACGGAATTCTGATCCGGATTATTGATTTTTTTGCCCGAAAGGAGCGTATGAGAGAAATCGACTCTCAATTCCACACCAATGGTGGTCGCAATGCCGGCGATTTTCCCTGCTTCAATAAATTCCTCCGCGCCGCTTATGGAATCATGATCCATGATTCCTGCCGTTGCCAGACCGGCCTGGAAGGCCATCCAGATGGCCTTGGCCGGAGAGTAGGGTGAAAAGGAATAGGTGGTATGAATATGGTTGTTCACATCACTTTTTTTGACCGGCTTATCAAGCTGCCCGTCCTTTATTTTATCCATCAGCCTTTTCAGGCTTTCCAGCCGGATAGAAACATCGGGATGATTAAGGTTTTCTATGAGCTCCTGAATTTGAATATCCATATGCTTCTCCTAAAATCTTAACATTCTATCTCATTTCCTGGCCGCCGGTCACATTAATAGCCTGACCGGTCATATAGCTTGCTTCATCGGAAGCCAGAAAGACCATAATATTGGCAATATCCTCGTATTCACAGCTTCTGCCCAAAGGCACCTGGCGAAGGTATTTCTGCCGGACCTCTTCCTCTGTTATTCCTTGATTTTTTGCATACTGTTTAAATAAGGAATTGGGCCCGTCGTTCCAAAGAGGAGAATTTAACAAATTGCCTGGGCAGATGGCATTGACCCGAATACCGTATTCTGCGAATTCCAGGGCCAAACTTTGGGTCAGCCCTATGCCGCCGAATTTTGCCGCGGCATAGGCTGAATTTTTGTAAGAGCCTTTTTTGCCGGATTTGCTGTTGATCTGGATGATGTTTCCTTTACGGCGGGGGATCATCACCTTTGCCGCCGCCTTGGCGCAATTAAAATAACCTATAAGATTGACCTCCATCATCTTCTTCCACTGGGCCGAAGGAAATTCCTGAACGGCTTTTGCAATAAGGATAGCGGCATTTGAAATAAGGAGATCCAATTTACCGTATTTTTTTACAGCCTCCTCCACCATGGCTTCTGTCTGGCCTTCGTCACATACGTCAACCTTGAAGGCTGCCGCATCGGAAAGGGATGAGGCAACTTTCTGTGCGTTATCAAAATTGATATCCGCCACCATAACCTTGCAGCCTTCCTTATCAAGCCGCCGGGCCAGCGCTTCTCCAAGCCCCTGGCCACCGCCGGTCACGATCGCAGCCTGTCCTTCCAGTCTTTTATTCATTTTTGACCCTCCCTTTTGATATGATATTCATATGTCTGTATATGTTGTTTTAAGTTATATTTATGTTATGATTATATATTATATGTTGATTTGTGTCTATAACATGTTGCGTTGTGTTGATTTAATTTTTTGGATCTGTTAGAATGGTACCCGGATAAAATTTTGCGGGTATCCTAAAATCTATTCCTATATACCATGTATGTACAAATTAAATATTTTTGATAAGATTATAAATAAAACGATTGCGTATATTGTGTAAAATCGTTATTACGTGTCGGCGGAGGACGAAAGATGAGTGCTCATAATCCATTGAAGCGTGTCAATATTCTGGGGAGTTTGACCATGTGCGGGGTAGGAATGCTGTATGCCGCTTATCAGACCATCTCAGACAGTATTTTCTCACATTACCAGCAGCCTTTTTCCATCATCGGGGTATATATTGCTCTGTTTTTCTCAGGAAACATCGTATCTCTCCTGGTTTCGGGTGAGATCAGTGACCGGCGTGGAAAAAAGTGTGTATCCTTATGGGGTTTTAAGCTGATTATTATATCTGCACTGCTGATTGCATATGCCCCGCATAAAATATTACTGTATATGGGGCTTTTTCTGTATGGCGGTTCCCATGGCATCATAGAAGGTACCGTGACCAGTGCTCTGGTCGATGAAAACCCGTCCTTTGAAACAGGCATATCCAATATCACCCAGGCTTTTTTCAGTCTGGGGGGAATCATATCACCGGTTATCTGTGTTATGTATTTAAATCATGGAGGAAGCTTTGCACATATATTTGTATTCTTCAGCATTATATTTTTCGTGCTGTGGCTTTTGCTTTACCATACAAAATTCGGGACCATTCCTCCAAAAAAAGAAATCAAAAAAAGCCCCAATTTGCTTTATATCCTCCGTGACAGGCATTATATGCTGATGGCCGTCATCATGGTGATTTATGTCGGCGTCGAAGCCGGATACTGCTTTTATGAGAAACAATATTTTATAGCTTCGGTAAACAGTGAACAATTGGGCGCTACAGGGCTGTCCGTCTTTTGGGCGGCAATGGTCATAAGCCGCCTCCTTTTGGGAATGAGGCCGGGCAATGAGACGTCAGTGCTTACCATTTTTTCTGCAGGCATGTTTGTCTCCCTTCTCTTATTGCTGATAGTACCTAATGCATATTTAAAATTAGTTTTTTCAGGTCTGTTCGGTTTTTTCTGCGGACCCATATGGCCCACCATATTTACACTTTGTACAAAACAGCAATCGCAATTCTCGGGGACGGCCTCCTCTTTTATTGTTCTATCAGGCTCCCTAGGCGGAATGCTGTTTGCGCCGGCTTTAGGGCTGATCAGCCGAGAACCGGAAAATATTCTGTGGATGATGCTGACGTTACCCGCTGCCATGATACTGTTAAGCTATTTAAATAAGCAGCTTAGACAGGGTGAAGAACAAGCCGCTTAAAAAAAAACAGGAAAAACTTACGAAATAGTACTTGTAAAATCGTTATTACTGGTTTATAATGATAGTACCAAATCTAAAAAGAATCCGTCTATATAGTCGATATTAGTGCGTAATTGTTATATATGTTATAGATGAAAATAGGGATAAGGACTAATATTTTTATTAATAATAACGTTATTACACAGTGAAAGGCATTAATGAGAATGGTCAAACTAAAAGATATCGCAAAAGAGCTTAATTTATCGGTTTCCACCATTTCACGGGTGGTCAACAACAAAGACCGGGTTGACCCGAAAACTCGTGAAAAAGTGTTGGAGATGCTTAAAAACTATGATTATAAGCCCAACGAAGTGGCGCGTTCTTTACGTTTGCGCGATGTAAAAACCATTGGGATTGTCATTCCCGACATTACCAACAGCTTTTATGCATCGGTAATAAAAGGCGCGCAGGCAGTATGCCGGACCAATGAGTATTCAATGATCGTATGCAATTCAGACGAAGACGGCGAACTGGAAGAGGGAGCTCTGGAACTGCTGCTGCAAAAGCAGGTATCCGGGCTGATTCTGTCCAGCGTCGGAAATTCTTTCAAACTTGTACAGCGCCTGCAGGGGAATGGCGTTCCAGCTGTTTATATTGATAATATGCCGCCGCCCATGCACACATGCGATTCCGTTTCCATTAACAATGTGGCGGCCGCTTATAAAATAACCAATGTACTGATTGAAAAAGGATATAAAAAAATAGGTATTATTACCGGACCCATTCACCAAAGTACAGGAAGCGAGCGCCTGTCCGGATTCAAACAGGCAATGGCAAATGCAGGGCTGGAATTGGCGGAGGAGTGGGTCGCCGAAGGCAATTTTAAAATTGATTCGGGCCTTTCCCATATGCGGCGCATTCTTAAGATGCCTGTCCGGCCAGAGGCCATGGTTATTGCAAACAACTATATGGCCTATGGCGCTATTACAGCCTTAAGGGAGGCAGGGCTTAAAATACCCAAGGATATGGCAGTGGTTGCTTTTGACGCGATAGACGAAACAGGACTCCTCGTTCCGCGCATCACTGCAATCAATCAGCCCTCCTATGAAATAGGCAGAATATCTGCTGAAATTATTATAAAAAAACTAACCGGCTCAACGAATAAAAAAGTTTATGAAAATATTATTTTAGAACCGGAGCTGTATTTGGGCAGTTCCATATAAAGATTATTTCTATCAGGGTTACGGGGTTTACATAGACCGGTACGCACTAATAAATTTGATATTAAATGATTTTTCCTCCACGTTTTATAAGATCTCAATTTTGCTTATGAAATTTTTTGATCTGGCAGCGTAACGTGGGCCTAATTCTTTATACTGTTTTTACGCATTCCCGGCACATGCCGAAACGTTGGCCTTGGTTCTCTTTAAAGGCATACAACCAGTGCTTTTCCGACATAAATACCAATTCCTATTGTTCACTATTTAAAGGCTTTTAAAAGAAAAGCTGCTTTTAAACCGATGCCGGCTTTTCTCATCAGAAATAAATTTTGACAGAACTTTAATGATATAGAAATGATTATTGAAAGGGAGCGAGTTTATGAAAGAATTCGGGAAAAAGATCTGGTTTTTTCCTGACGGCGATCGGCCGCCATTTGGAGAGAGCCCTTTAAAAGGCCATGAATCAGTTGTTATATTGAATCCTAATGGGACCTGCGCAAATGTCAAACTGACACTTTATTTTGAGGATAGGGATCCCGTCGGAGAAATAGCCGTATGTGTCGGTGCGGAGCGGGTTAAATGCGTACAAACTCATAACAGGGAAATTTTTGGAGAGCATGTTCTGCCCGTCGCTACCCAATATGCTATCAAGGTTGAAAGCGACACCCCCGTCATCGTTCAATACGGGCGCTTGGATTCGCGCCAGGATAATCTTGCCTACTATACCACCATGGGATTTGGCGAATGAAAAATTCATCTTGCGGAAAGAAGGTTTACCATGCGGAGGTTTGGCCAGTCTGCTGTCTTGAAGCCTGAAATGGTCGAAGAATACAAAAGGCTTCATGCAAATGTATGGGAGGATGTCCTTAAAGTCATTCATGAATGCAATATCTGCAACTATTCCATCTATCTGAAGGGCTGTGTTCTTTTTTCCTATTATGAATACAGCGGGGATAATTACGAAGCAGATATGAAAAAAATGTCGGACAGCCCTGTTACCCGGCAATGGTGGATGCATACAAAGCCCTGTTTTGCAGAACATCTACGTCAAATTTATTACGAAGACATGGAAGAAATTTTTTATAATCCATAATTTGAACTCGAAAGGGGAAACAAAAATGCATGGAGATATTTGCATACCAAAAGAAGAGTATCGGTTAAGAGCGGAGAAAGCTGCGGAGATTCTACGCCGTGAAGGCCTGGACGCCATGATTGTCAATTCTACGGATGGCGATTATGCAAATGCGCGCTATTTTTCTGCATTCTGGCCGCTGTTTGAAAGAAGCGGCGTCGTCATCGGCGCCAATGGAGATGCAGCCCTTTTGGCGGGCCCCGAAAGCCGCTATTTTGCCATGGACCGTTCTGTCATTGAAAAGATTTTCATTCTCAAAGAATACCGGGAGTCGGCTGATCCGAAATACCCCGAGCTTGTAGCGGACACTTACCAGGATGCTTTTCGTGCCATCGGCATAAAGGGCAAAAAGCTGCGGATCGGGGTTGCAAGCTATCTGGATACGACGGTTGTAATCATGGAAGGCATAAAAGCGGCCTTTCCGGAAGCAGAGATCGTTCGGGCGGACCATATCATGGTGGAGCTGCGCTCCATCAAATCCGCCGCTGAAATTGCCTGCCTTCGTGAGGGCTACCGCATAGCCGAGCTGGCCACCCGGGAAGTGATCAAAGAAATACGCCCCGGCATGACCGAGCTGCAAATGGTCGGCGTCGCCCAGCGAGTGATCTATGAAAACGGTGCAGAATACGAAGGACTGCCTATGTATGTATTTTCGGAGGCCTCCACCCGCCATGCTATCTCCAGGTCCTGTTACCGCCGGTTCCAGAAGGGGGACATCGTACAGTTAAATCTTTCGGCCAAGATTGATGGATATTCGGCCTCGATAGGCATGCCTATTGTTCTGGGGAAGATTGAAGGAAAGCGCCGCGATGTCGTTATGTTCTGCCTTGAGGCCCACAACTGGACTGAAAAACAGCTGAAAGCCGGTGTCAATGCGGCAGATGTGGCGAAAGAGTTCTATCAGTACTATCTGGATAATGGCTATGGCGAAAATTATGTGTATGGGCCATTGCATGGCACAGGCCTGTGCGAGGTGGAGGCGCCATGGGTGGAAACAAGCTCCGATTATGCCTTTAAGCCCGGCATGTGCTTCCAGATAGATTCCTTTATATCAACCAAGGATTTCGGGGTGCGCTGGGAAAAAGGCATAGCCATTACCGAAGGCGGCTGCGATATTCTAAGCGGGCCAATCGGCAAATTATACGAATTGGAGTTTTAGTGGGTGAATGCCATGAATAAAAAGATTTATGCTTTAATAGGGGTTGACATGGAAACGGATGTCGGCAGCTTTACACCGTTTTATGAAGGTGTCAGGCACGGCACGCCTAAACTTTTAGAGCTTTTTCATGATAAGTACATAAAAGCAACCTTTTATTTTACAGGAGAATGCGCCAGGGAGAATCCCGAGACCGCCAAAAAGGTTGTGGAAAGCGGCAATGAAGCAGGCTGCCATTCTTTATTCCATGAAACGATAGGCGACGAGCTTTTCCCCATCCCGGGCGTAAAGACCCTGCTTCCTCATGAGGTTTTTCCAAGACTTAAGCTCGCAACCGAATGGGTGGAAGCAGCGGCCGGCATACGCCCGGTCTCCTTCCGCTCTCCAAGGCTATGGGGCTCAACGGCTGTAGTGAATGCATTGGAGGAGCTTGGATACAAGTCCGATGCTTCCTATCCCATGTACTTTTACCGCAATCAATTCGCCCCCTACCATCCCAGCCGGGAAGACTGGGTTCAGACGGGGGATTCAAAAATTTTGGAGATCCCCAATTTTGCGGATATGACCATGGAGTCCCATGACCCCGGCCTGGAGCGGGATCGCGATCAGTGGCCGCTTTTCCGTACCAGGGGCGCTTCCTATCTGCTTGAAAGGGTCCGGTCCTTTCTGGATTTTTGTGATGAACGGAATATTCCCAAATGCTTATGCTTCTACATCCATCCGTGGGAATTTCACCCTATGCAGAAAAGATACCATTTTGGCGAGGCGGAAGTGATACCCGACGATTTCATTACCAGAAACTGCGGGGATAACGCGTTAGAGGAGCTCTCAAAACTCATCGACGGGCTGCTGAAAATGGGCGCGGTCTTTATGCGGGCTGACAAAATCGCTGAGATCTTTTGAAGGAAGGTAGACGGTTGATGTTTAAAGTGAAAGTGCAAAAATTGACGGGAGATGCCTTTGCACCCTATGGAGATGTTTTAGATACCGAAGGAAAGGCTCCCGGCGGTGAAAAGGGGCTCTATAACTGGTATGAGAAATTAGCCTGCGTAAAAGGTGCGGACTCGGTTTCTATCAATCTGCTTACCGCTATGGAACGTGAATTTATATGCCGGCGTTTTGAGATGCATCAGCGCACCACTGAAACGGTACTGCCGCTGACCGGCGGGCTTATTGTAGCGGTTCTTCCCAAGGGCGATGTGGCCTTTTGCAAGCTGGCTGCATTCTATGTTCCCATCGGCAAGGGTGTATCTTTTGCACCGGGAGTATGGCATTATGCGCCCTATCCTATTGGTGGGGACGCGATCTGCGCAGTGATCTTTCGTGACAATACGGGAAAGGATGACGTGATTTTTGCCGAACTGGATGAAGACGCTGGATTTACTCTGATTTAAGCGGACGGCAGTAATTCAACCCCTTCCCCGGAAGACCCTGCCTTTTGGGGCATAAAACCGCCCGGTTAGTTTTTTAATAGGAGAGGGTGACAATATTGGCTGACGAACTTATTAGAATGGACAACATCAGTAAAGAATTTCCCGGCGTCAAGGCTCTGGACAATGTCTCGTTCCAGCTCCGGGCTGGTGAGGTGCATGCTTTGGTGGGCGAAAACGGTGCGGGAAAATCCACACTAATGAAAGTGCTCACAGGCATTTACAGCAAAGACGAAGGCAAAATATTCTGTCATGGTGAAGAAGTCGAAATTGACAGTGTCAGGGCGTCGCAGAAATTGGGCATCATCATGATCCATCAGGAACTGAATTTAATGAGTCATCTGACCGTAGCGCAAAACATTTTTATCGGCAGAGAGGTCAGGGGCAAGGCCGGAATTTTTTTAAACGATGCAGAGATCAACAGAAAGTCCGCGGAAATTTTCAAAAGACTGAATGTGGACATTGACCCTGCAACAAAAGTCAGAAATCTTACGGTTGCAAAGCAGCAAATGGTTGAAATCGCAAAGGCGCTTTCTTACAATTCAGAGATATTGATCATGGATGAACCGACCGCATCGCTTACCACCAGAGAAATAGAAGATTTATTCCGGGTCATTCGAATGTTGAAAGACGAAGGAAAGGGGATTATCTACATTTCTCACAGGCTGGAGGAGCTGAAGCAGATTTCCGACCGGATCACCGTTATGCGGGATGGCACCTATATTGATACAATCGATACCAAAGATATAGAAATCGACCGTATTATCAGCATGATGGTAGGGCGTGAAATATTTGTTACAAAAACTGAAAGTAATCTCTCCCCGGATGCGCCGGTCGCTTTGGAAGTGAAGCACTTAAATTGCGGAAAAATGGTTCAAAATATCTCTTTTCAGGTGCACCAGGGTGAAATACTGGGGATCGCCGGTCTTATGGGGGCCGGACGCACCGAGACCGCCCGTGCCATATTCGGCGCGGACAAAACCCAAAGCGGGGAAATTTACGTTTATGGGCAGCAAGTTCACATTAAAAGTCCCAATGACGCCGTAAGGAATGGAATCGCCTATTTATCCGAGGACCGGAAACGTTACGGCGTATTGCTGGGATTAAACTTAGAGCATAATACCTCCCTCGCGGATATGAAGGATTTTACACAGGCCAAATTATTTATCAATTTCAGGAAGGCCCGGAAGAACACCGAGGTTATGATTCAACGCCTTAAAATCAAGGCGCCTTCCTCCAAACAGCTTGCCAAATTTCTTTCAGGCGGCAATCAGCAAAAACTTGTCTTAGCAAAATGGCTGACCAGGAACAGCGAGATCTTTATATTTGATGAGCCCACCCGCGGTATTGATGTGGGCGCGAAAAATGAAATCTATAAGCTGCTCAATGATCTTGCCGCGCAAGGAAAGGCCATCATTATGATATCGTCCGAACTGCCTGAGATTATACGTGTAAGCGATAGGGTGCTTGTGATGTGCGAAGGCCATATAAGCGGCGAAGTAAAAGGAAATGAAATCAATCAGAATACGATCATGCGCTATGCTACAAAACGTAAGGCATCGGTATGATGATCGGAGGGAGAATAATGAACGGCAAGATTTTAAAAAGCAAAGAGGCAACTCAAAAAATAATCATTCTGGTGACGGTGGTGGTGCTGTTTTCTTTTTTCAGTATTATGAAACCTACGTTTGCAAGCTATGACAATGTCATGACCATCGCATTGTCCACTTGTGTAAATGGTATTCTGGCCCTGGGCGTAACTTTCGTCATCACTTCCGGCGGCATTGACCTGTCCCTTGGAACCGTTATGACCTTTTCCAGTGTCATGAGCGGTATTGCCCTGACAAAATGGGGCTGGCCGCTCTGGCTGTCAATTCTTTTAGGGTTCTTTGTGGGCATTTTATGCGGCGGCGTCAACGGCTTTGCGGTGGCAAAAATGAAATTGCCGCCCTTCATCGCTACTATGGCTATGAGTATGATAACCAAAGGATTGTCATTGGTCATATCAGGAATTAAGCCGGTATATTTCAGCTCGGCAAAAAATTATCAGAATATTGCTTTGGGCTCATTTTTGGGCATCAACGGGTTTTACAACGCATTTGTCCTCTATTTGGCAGCGATCCTGATCGCCTATCTCATCTATTCCAAAACGCTCATCGGCAGGTATACCCTGTCCATCGGTTCAAATGAGGAAGCTTCCCGGCTTTCAGGCATCAGGGTGGATCAATGGAAAATACTTATTTATATTCTTTGCGGATTATTCAGCGCAGGGGCCGGCCTGATCATGTCTTCACGGTTAAACTCTGCACAGCCGCAGCTCGGCGCCGGCTATGAAACAGAAGCGATTGCGGCGGCGGTAATAGGCGGTACATCCATGTCTGGGGGCGAAGGGAGTATTATCGGCACAGTAATCGGAGCGTTTATCATCAGTATTCTCACCAATGGCTTGCGGGTTATGGCAGTACCCACCGAGTGGCAGTCTATTGTAATCGGCTCAGTATTGGCTCTTGCCGTTTACATAGACCAGTCCAGAAGACAGAAAAAAGGCCTGAATTGAATGTTAAAGCTATACCCCTCTAAAGGGTTTAGTGAATAATTAACAATCAGAAGGAGGAGAACCTATGAAAATGAAAAGAGTTCTGGTTACATTTTTATCCATTGCTTTGGTGATGTCGCTGGCGGCGTGTAATGGGGCACCTGCCGCACCGGCAGGGCAGGCGGGCGAACCTGCTGACAAAACGGCTCAGCCTGCCGCGACAGACAAGCCATACATACCGGTCATCGCATTGGGGTTCAGCCATCAGTTCTGGCAGGCTGTAAAATTAGGGGCCGACCAGGCGGCTGCAGATTACGGAGTAGAAATAACTTTTGAGGGGCCGGAAACCGAAACCATGGTAGACAAACAGGTAGATATGCTGAGGACGGCGCTGTCCAAGAATCCTGTTGCGGTTTGCATGGCTGCTATTGATAATGAATCGGTGGCTTCTGATTTAAAGGCCGCTAAGGAAAAAGGGGTCAAGGTTGTCGGCTTTGACGCGGGCGTAGGCGATGCGGCCGATTCGCATTGCTCCACCAGCAACTATGCAGCCGGGGCACTTGCCGCTGAAAATGCGGCCAGGCTTTTAAATGAAACAGGAGAAGTGGCTGTCGTGGGTCACTCCCAGACGACCGTTGATGCAGTTGCCCGTGTAGACGGCTTTGTTGAAACCATCAAGAAAAACTATCCCAATATTAAAATTGTAGACGTGCAATTCGGCGAGGGTGACCATCTTAAATCAGCAGATATCGCAAAGAGTATGCTGACTGCAAATCCTGAAATCAAACTGATCTATGCTTCAAATGAAGGCGCATGTGTGGGCGCCTATAACGGCATCAAAGAAATCAACAAGATCGGTAAGGTCATGCTGATTGGATTTGATTCATCGGCAGCCATGAAGGAAGCCATTAGAAACGGCGAAATTGCAGGCGCCATTACTCAGGATCCGGTAGGTATGGGCTATAAAGCCGTTGAGGCCGCCGTGAAACTTGTTAAGGGTGAAAAGGTGGACAAAGTCATTGATACCGGATGTTACTGGTATGATGCTTCAAATATGGATGATGAAAAGATAGCGCCGCTTCTTTACGACTGATGATGCTTTTTGTAAATGAGTTTATTGTTTAGTGGGATGCTCCCTTTGTGGTAGGCAGAAAGGACTGTTTATCATCAAAGGGAGCCTTTCCTTTTCCATCAAAGCCGGGGTATATAAAAAAATTGTTGATTTGTGTTTATATCATATTAAATAATGTTGTGTTATGTTGATATTGTCCCTTAATTATGTTAAAATGATGTTGATTAATAATATTGATAAATGTGGGGTGTACTAATATGGAAACAAAAGCAGTAAGGCTATATGGCAAAAATGACCTGCGCTTGGAAAAATTTGAACTTCCTGAGATGCAGGATGATGAGATACTTGCACATATCATATCGGACAGTATCTGCATGTCTTCATACAAAGCAGCAATTCAAGGCAATGACCACAAACGTGTTCCAAAAGACATTCATGCGAATCCTGTCATTATTGGCCATGAGTTCTGTGGTGAAATTGTGGCCGTAGGGCAAAAATGGAAAGATCAATTTAAACCGGGAAGTAAATTCTCCATACAGCCCGCATTAAATCAAAAGGATAATCCTTATGCGGCCCCCGGGTATTCTTTTCACTATATCGGCGGCGCCGCTACATATATTATAATTCCTAATATTGTTATGGAATTAGGCTGTCTGCTTCCGTATGACGGCGAAGCCTTCTTTCACGGGTCCCTTGCCGAGCCCATGTCTTGTATAACCGGAACTTTCCACGCCAATTATCATGTTGCTCAAGGGACCTATAACCATCATATGGGCATTAAAGAAGGGGGCAATATGGCCATTCTGGCCGGCGTAGGACCTATGGGGCTCGGAGCCATAGATTACGCCATCCATTGCGACAGGAAGCCCAGACTTCTGGTGGTGACGGATATCGAT
>DOHN01000088.1:720-1007 GCA_003535195.1 Ruminiclostridium sp. | reverse complement strand
GATATCGATGAAGCAAGGCTAAAAAGAGCGGCTTCCATTTATTCTGCCGAAGAGGCACGGAAAAATGGCGTAGAGCTTATCTATGTAAATACTTCCGCGTCCGGCAAGGGAGAGGACTATCTGATGACCCTTTCGAAAGGAAAAGGCTATGATGATGTTTTGATTTTTGCGCCTGTAAAGCCTGTGGTTGAAATGGGCGACAGGCTCCTGGCTCATGACGGATGCCTGAATTTCTTTTCAGGGCCAAGCAACCAGGCGTTTACAGCAGAATTTAACTTCTATAATGT
>DOHN01000088.1:448-595 GCA_003535195.1 Ruminiclostridium sp. | reverse complement strand
GCAGAATTTAACTTCTATAATGTGCACTATAACGGAACCCATGTTGTGGGAACCAGCGGCGGAAATACTGACGATATGCGTGAGTCACTAGAACTGATGGCTAAAGGAAAGATCAACCCCTCCTCCATGATAACGCACATAGGCGGG
>DOHN01000088.1:0-262 GCA_003535195.1 Ruminiclostridium sp. | reverse complement strand
TGAACAGTGTTGTTGAGACGACGCTGAATCTTCCTAAAATACCGGGCGGGAAGAAGCTCATTTATACCAATATTGAGCTGGAGCTGACCGCTATTTCGGATTTTGCCCAAAAGGGCGAAAAAGATGCCCTGTTTGCAAAACTTGCAGACATCACAGAGAAAAATAACGGGCTCTGGTCCGTTGAGGCTGAAAAATTCCTTCTGGCCAATGCCAGAGCTATATAGAACGGATCTGTATGAGAAAAGCGGCAGAGTGATGTTTT
>DOHN01000154.1:37267-43688 GCA_003535195.1 Ruminiclostridium sp. | reverse complement strand
GCGGATAGCAGCCGGTTGATGTATACACCTTCATATTTTTCAGGATTTTTCGCCACATCCGGAGGATTTTGAGGATCAAAGCTTGGGCTGCTGACCATACAGAGAAGCTCGCCTGTTTGATAATTATAGACGCCCACGGTTCCTTTGCGGCCGCTCAGCGCATTATAAGCCTCCGCGCATAGGCCGGCGTCCAGGGTCAGAGTCAAATTATTTCCTGCCTGCTTATTAAAATGATAGGCGCCGTTTAGAAAATCCCATCCGGTTAACCGCTCTCCAAAGACCACTTGGGCACCGGTTACCACATTGCCGTACAAGTCCCCGGTGGCATGCATCATAGCAGTACGAACCAATTGATTGCTATTAAATTTTATGGTGCCTTCCTCAGTCTGAAGAAGGGGCTTTCCTGTGCGGTCATAGATGGTGCCCGACAATATCAGCCGGCCGTCTTTAAAAAAATGTCTATTAGTGGGATACTGCGCCCATGCGGGAGCGCGGTTTATATATCTGGCAGTAAAAAACAGAAGGCCCGATACCACCACCAGCGAAAAAACCAGCATAACCTTCGCACGTCTTGACAAAACCTTCATATTCCCCTCCCTTTTCCGGTACTTCCAACCAGTTTTGCCGGCCTTAGCCGTTCATCCGCGGCTTTGATAAATGCAAGAAGCCCCCATGAGGCTACCATGGATGTACCGCCGTTGGATACAAAGGGCAGGGTCACACCGGTGAGGGGCAGAATATCAACTGATCCGAATACATTTAGAGTCGTTTGAATCAAAAATATAGAAGCGGCTCCGCATGCGGCAATGGCATAAAAAGAGGAACGGCAGCTTTTTGTTAAAAGCGCTGAAAATGCGGCGAAAAAAGCTTCTATGAGGACTACTGTAATGGCGATCAGCAGTCCCCATTCCTCACAAATCACTCCAAATACCAGGTCCGTATCGGCAGCGGCAATATTGATCAAATATCCGTTTCCGCCGCCCGTGCCCAGAAGGCCCCCGCTGGCGGCGGCAATCATGGTACGGGTCTGCTGGTAGCCGGAAGTATCCGCATATTCCCAGACATGTCCCCAAGCCTCAAACCGGGACGCCACATAAGGCATAAAGGAGACCACCGCAATGGCGCCGAGCACGGCCCCGGCGGATATAAAAGCAATGGTTCTTACGTCTCCGGAGCGCATGAACGCAATGATCAAAAAGGTCCCAAAGAAAATAACCGCCGTACCGAAATCCCGCATAAGAATCAGCGCGCCGATGCAGCTGCCCGAAAATGCAATGAAGGCCGTTAAATTTCGCGCCGTAAGGAGCTTGTCCAGTGTGGCGGCCCCGGCCATGACAAAAGCGACCTTTACGAATTCCAGGGGCTGAAAGGTTACAAACCCAAGATTAATCCAGTTCTTTGCACCAAAGCGGGTCTCCCCGATCACGAGATTTAACACCAGCAGTACAAGAGCGACTGAGACCATCATATATTTGAGCTTGCGAGCCAGTGCCAGGTCCCGAAGCAGTATCCACAGCAAGGTATAGGCCAGCATCCCTGCTAAAATCGCCGCAAACTGTTTAAGAAGAGAACTCGGCGCTGCCGAGGCCACAATCAGGAGGTCCATTCCACAAAGAAAATAGCAAAGCAGCTCCAATTCAAAATATCTCCTGCTGAAAATCCGCATAATCAGATAATATACGCATTCTACAATAAGGAACAGGAGAAAAGTCACCGGAACAGCCCGGTTCAATTGGTCTCCCATGGAAAAGCTGAGCTGAATCCCTCCTAGAATTTGAAAAACAAGAATCAGCAGCAGGGTCATGCCCGAATTGATTTTTGGGGCCAGGGGCATCTTTTTTTCAGGCCCTTCAAGCCCGGCCGAAGCCGTTTCACCGTCTGCCGGAAGCAGCTTCATTTCCGCTCCCGCAAAGGAGATGGTATCGCCTGCCTCTACTCTTTCCTGCTTTTCGATCTTTTTTCCGTTGACCTCTACCCCGCCCTTCGAACCCAGATCTGCGATGGACCAGACTCCCTCGCAAAAAGTGAGTACGGCGTGGCAGCGGGAAACGAAGGAGAGATTAATCACGATATCGGAAAGCTTGCTCCTTCCAATGGAATTCTCCCAATGCCTAAGGGGCATCCTGGTCCCATCTTTGGAGCACAGATATCCCCATGTCTTATTTTGATCTCTATATTGGATCAGTGGCAATATGCAGCGTATAAATATAATAATCGCCAATATTGGAAGGAGCCAGCGTGTGACCAGCGTAAAAACTGCCCGGCCTTCATCAAATTGTGAATAGAAGCCTGTTATGATTGCCGGCAGATCCGCGATTCCTGATAAAAACCCATTCCAAAATTGTTCTAATGCTTCCAAAAAACGATCCATGAAACTCCTCTAAAAACTATTATACTTCATTTAGCCATACTACCAAGTAATAAAATCCCCGAAGTTCTTTGTTTTTCCCTTATGCAGTCATAATAAAGTTTTACCCGTTTCCGCATGAATTTAACTCTATGCCGATTTTTTCGGTGTAAGGTGTCTTTTGATATCTTAATCATTTCCCCATAGCGGACGGTTTATTTGTTTTGATAAAAAACTGCCGGCAAAAAGGCTAACGCCTATAAGCCAAAAGCCTCCGGACTGGCGGAGGCTTTTGGCTTTAGCCTTTGGTATTAATACTCTAATCAAAACAGATTTATTTGCGGTCCTCTATTTTTTCCACTATATCGGCGGCCGCATCAAGCCAATTGCCTTCATAGAGCTCGATAACTCCTTTATCGCAGGCTGCCGCTATTTTAGGATCAATGGGCAGCTTTCCAAGAACCTGTAAATTGTGCTGCCCGGCGATTTCATCAATATGGCTGTCTCCGAAAATCTTGTACTCCTTTTGGTTATCGGGACATTTAAAATACGACATATTCTCAACCAGCCCAAGAATTGGTATATTCATCATTTCCGCCATTTTAACAGCTTTGGACACGATCATTGAAACCAGCTCCTGAGGGGAGGTGACTATGATAATTCCGTCAATGGGTATGGATTGGAACACTGTAAGGGGAACATCTCCGGTTCCCGGAGGCATATCAATGAACATGAAGTCCACATCCGTCCATATGATGTCGGTCCAGAACTGTTTTACCGTATTGCCGATGATGGGGCCCCTCCAGACTACCGGATCGGTATCATGCTCCAAAAGCAGGTTTATGGACATGATGTCTATGCCCGTCTTGCTCTTGACCGGGAATATGCCAAGCTCGCTTCCCTTTGCCTTCTCCTTGATGCCGAAAGCCTTTGGTATGGAAGGACCTGTTACATCGGCATCAAGAACAGCCGTATGGTATCCCCTTCTGTTCATGGTCACTGCCAGCATGGAAGTAACGAGGGATTTACCGACGCCGCCTTTGCCGCTGACAATTCCGATCACTTTTTTAATATTGCTTAAATGATGGGGCTGCTCGGAAAAATCCGTCTTTGCCTCTTTCCTCTCAGAGCAGCTTTCTGCGCAGCTGCTGCAGCTATGATTGCAATTTTCACTCATTGCTTTAACTCCTTCGAATTTATAATGGGAACCTTGTTGTATTCATAATAATAACTGATCACCTGTTGAAAGATAATTTATATTCTCCCCCATAACAGCTTTCAATTCGTGATAGGATTCCATGCCGGTACAGTGGCAGGTATAGCACCTGGCTCCCGAACGAAGCAGGTAAGCGCCGATTTCCCCCACAACAGCAGGATCCTCGCTTTCGCCTGAGGCGCAATTATAGAGATGAAATCCTCCGATTACACAGCTTGGCATGAAGCCTTTTTCTTTCCTGAAATACTCCATGATGTTCACAATCCCGGTATGGGCACAGCCCGCCAACAAAACTGTCTTTTCCCCTTCTTTTATAATCAGGCTCTGTTCGTGGTCAAAATCATCTTCCGTAATAGTCCCGCCGGACAATTTAAATAAGTCCTTGTTTCCTGAGGGGTTAAATTGATTCCCCTTTACCCCTGAGAATAATTCCAGCCCTTCATCAATTATAGACCTCTCCTTGGTAAATATAAAGCGTCCGCTATCAGCCAGCCCTTCATTCAGGCCGATATACTCTTTTTCTCCGCTGGAGCTGTTGGAATAGTACTTGCCCAACGAATTACGATGCATATAGATCTTTGCCTTTTTGTTGATTTTAAGGAAAGTTTCCAGCCCGCCGCCATGGTCGTAATGCCCATGAGAAATGACGGCAATATCCACTTTTGCTAAATCAACACCCATCTTTGCTGCATTTACAGAATAGAGTTCACTCGAACCGGTATCAAACAGCAGCTTGTGTTTTTTCGTTTCAATATACAGGCTAAGCCCGTGTTCACTCTTCAATTCACCGGTTTTTGAAGTATTTTCAACCAAGGTTTTTATGATCATGGAATCACTCCCCCCGCTCTTTAAAAGGTCGTTTTTTTAATCAGCCCCGATTCTTAATTCTCCGGAAATTTAGGCCTTTACCGGTCCTATATTCCTATATATTTAAAAATATATTCATTTAAAGCGACACCAAACTCTCGGGCGATGACGGTGCATTTGGCCTTTAAAAGATAAAACAGCGGCCTTCCGGGATCAGAGATGGCCTCAAAATTGCCCTGGCCCTTGCTGAATACAATGTCGGCGCTATTAAATACCTCCATAAATTCCCGGCTGGTTTCTTCCAGAATGACACCCGGCGTACTGCAGCCGGTGGAAATTACCCGGGTGCAGTCACCCAGCCCCGAAGCAAGGGCATCCTGCACGGTTGCGTCATTAATAATTGGCCCGCTTCTGACGGCGTAGGTAATATCCAAATGCTTAAAATGCTCCGCCAGAATGCGGTCAAATACTGTTTCACCCGCATTATCCGCAATAACTAATAGATTTTTTGCGGTTTTCAGCTTCTCTTCCAGGATACCGATATCACAAATATTAAACTCTTTTTGAAGCTCCTTCTCCAAGCATTCTTCAATATCCCTGTCACTATGATAGACTGCCGAATCAATAATATTCCCTGTTGCCGCTATTTTCAGGGCCCAGTAAAGGCTATTCCCTTTCTCCTGTAAAAAGCGCACAAGAATGGGATATACATTTTTTGCAGACTGGATATCCCTTTTTTTAATACTTTCATAGGGGTCCGATATCCCTGTTATTTCCTTTACAGCCAGGTGAATATCTCTTGCCATGTCGGGCGAACACCTATAATTCTTATAGCCGGAAAGAATCTTGAGGGAATCTTCCAGTATCTTTTCCTGCAATTCAGGTCTGTCTGTTGCCATCCGGCCTGCCTCCAGGGCCTGCCTTAGGGAACAGGGCAAACAGTCAAGGAACATTTTCATAAATAAACCTCCCGCATTCATTAACGCCGCCAAAACCGGCATCAAAATAATATGTTAATATAACGGGAGGCATATATCAATTATTTATGAAGACGAAATCACATTGGTCCTCAATTTTCAACCGGTCAAAATATTGGTTCTCCTTTGGTATCCACTCCTCTATAAAGCTTCTGTGCATAACGGGCCCATTTCTTTGAAGGATTCTTCTGCTTTGCTCCTTCGCATCAATACGCAAAAATATTTTCAGATTGTAATAATCTGCCAGAGTGGGATGCATACTGTATGACCCCTCTATGATATTGAGTTTTTTCGGTACAACTCTAATAGAATTCCCAAGCGTCCTCCGCCTGCAGTCGTAAATCCGATATTGAAATTCCCTTCCTGTCTTCAGCCCGGCCACGACCTCCTCTTTAAAACGGACATAATCAACATTTCCCCCGACTTCTTTCATCCGGCTTTCTGTTTTGAGCTCAGGCCTTAAGAAAAAGTCATCCATGTGGAAAATATTGCCGTCATAGATTTCATTTATGAAGGCAGCCAGCGAGCTTTTCCCTGCCCCGCTGTTTCCATCGATGGCAAGGTTGATGCTTTCATGGGTTTTCAGCAATGCATCTATTTCACAAAACACCTTAAAATATTTGACGTGCCCTGATTTTACGATACGGTATGCAGGCTGATAATGGGCTCTAAAGGAGGCACTGTGACTAACCGCCGGAAAGCCCTGATTTTTATAGTGTAAAAGATAAGCCTCCACCTCCCCGGGCAAATAAGGCAGCTCCTTATCCCGGCAGCACTTTCTGAAAATGTCCAATTCCGCTTCAAAGGATTGGATACTCCCCGCTGCCTGATTGGCTGTGCATACAAAAAAGCGGTTGACGGTCCTCAAATTTATGTCCGAATCTTTTAAGGCTCTAAGATTTAACCTGCAAAGCCCATTTCCGATCTCCTCAAACAGCAAGGGGCTTTGATGGCCTTCGTTGAAACTCAATGACTCGAATTCCGCCTGGAGGCGGCGGAGACTATCCTCTTCACTCTGAATCAGGTGTCCCCCGGCAAACTCACTTTGAAAAATCAGCTTAACCATATCCTGGA
>DOHN01000154.1:31537-36928 GCA_003535195.1 Ruminiclostridium sp. | reverse complement strand
AGGAAAGCACTGGCTATGCCCCATACAACTCTTCCAAAGATCATGGATATGATTAAAGAAATATAAATATAAACATTCTTTTTTGGCAGTATTTTATATGTAAGGCCCGACATAAAACCATAAGCAGCAAGCTCGAAAGCCATGGCAGCGGCAGTAGGAAACATGGGCGGCATCCCGAAAAGCGCGCTGCGAAACAAAGGTACTATAAAACCAATGACCAGGCCATATGGCCAGCCGCATATAAAGCCTGCCAGCAGAACAGGAATATGCATGGGCAAAAGCTTACTGCCTATGCTGGGAACCTGCGCCGTCAAGAAAGGAAGAACAAGACCCAGAGCAAGCAATAACCCCGAAATTACCATTTTCTTTGTTTTCGACTTTTTCATATTTCCCTCCGATAAATTCAGTTATAGATTAAAAAAACACAAAAAAACCACGAGATAAACCTTCCTGTGGAAAGTAAATACCTTCGTGGTATCATTATCAATTAAAGCTGTTCAAGGCTTTCAGACTTCTTGTCTGTTAATTTTATTTTATTTTAGCACAAAAGCTATGACATTTCAAGGAATATAATATCGGCATAAAATAACGATAGCAGCGATAAAATAACACACCTGTAAAGCAACGGGAATAGATTGTAGGGCCGTTGGTGGCTTTTAAAATATTTTAACTATTTTCATGTCCTTTGCAATGGGCTGAATTTGAGCAGCCTCCACAGCTGCCGCAGCTATTTCCGCTCTGTTTATTCTTGTATAAACGCACGCAGATGAACACAATAAGTCCAAAAACCAATGTGCCGACGATATAAGTACCCATAAAATTTCCCTCCTCATATTTTTAAAGAATCCAGAACCCTGACCGCATCTTTCCCGGTCTTGCTGGCAGGCCTTAAAAGCATATACACTATCAGCAATATAACGCCGAAGGCAGCCAGTGTTCCAATTACGAAGCTGTTTTTCGTGACCAGCATACCAATCTGATAGATACATAGGGAGACGGCATAGGCAAGTCCGGTCTGATAGCCTACGGCAATCCATGTCCACCTGGCAGAGCCCATTTCCCTTCTAATAGCCCCAATGGCGGCAAAACACGGAGCGCACAAAAGATTGAAAATCAGGAAAGAGAATGCCGCAAGGGGTGTATAAACCGCCTGGAGAACAGGCCATATTTCCGCACCGTTTTCCGCGATCTCAGAAAATCCGTACAGCACGCCAAAGGTGCTGACTACATTTTCTTTTGCGACCAGCCCGGTGAATACCGCAACCGTCGATTTCCAATCTCCCCAGCCCAGCGGAGCGAAAACAGGGGCCAGAAAACCTCCAAGGGAAGCAAGAATGGATTCATCGGCATCTTCCACCATTTGAAAAGACCAGCTTAAATTACTCAGGAACCATATAAGCACACTGGCCAGCAAAATAATGGTACCGGCTTTTTTTATAAAAGATTTTCCTCGATCCCACATGTGAAGCAGCACATTTTTCGGGCTTGGCATATGATAGGGAGGCAGCTCCATCACAAAGGGGGAAGCCTCCCCCGCAAAGGCCTTCATCTTTTTCAAAATGATTCCTGACAGGATGATGGCGGCAATACCCGTAAAATAAGCGGCCGGCGCAACCCATACCGATCCGCTGAATAAAGCACCGGCAATTAAGGCAATGATGGGCAGCTTTGCACCGCAAGGCATAAAGGTAGTCGTCATAATGGTTATTTTGCGGTCGCTCTCATTTTCAACCGTTCGGGAGGCCATGACGCCGGGAACACCGCAGCCTGTCGCTATAAGCATGGGTATAAAGGATTTTCCGGAAAGTCCGAATTTGCGGAAGATTCTATCCATGATAAAGGCAATTCGAGCCATGTATCCGCAATCCTCTAGAATGGACAGGAAGAAAAACAGCACCAACATCTGCGGCAGGAATCCTAAAACCGCTCCCACACCGCCTACAATACCGTCTGCGACAAGTGAAATAAGCCACGGTGCACAGTTGATTGATACAAGAAAACCAGATACGGCAGGAGAGATTATTTCACCGAACAGAGTATCGTTTACCCAGTCGGTAGCCCAACTTCCAATGGTTGATATGGATAAATAATAGACCAGAAACATCACAGCGGCAAATATAGGAAAAGCCAAATACCGGTTGGTAACAATCTTGTCAATTTTATCCGAAACCGTAATATGGGACTTGTTTTTCTTCCGGTAGCAGGATTCAATGACCTTTCCGATATATATGTAGCGCTCGTTTGTAATAATGCTTTCACTGTCGTCATCCAGGGAAGCTTCGCATGCGCTGATGATTTTCTCGATACTTTCAGCCATACCGCTGTTCAGGCCGAGCTTTTCCATGACCCTTTGGTCCCGCTCAAAAAGCTTGATTGCATACCATCGGAGAAGACTCGCCTCCACCTTGCCGCCAATAAGGCGTTCAATACTGTTCAACGCGTCTTCGACTCGATCGCTGAATTGATGTCTTGGCTTTGATTTTTGGCCTTTTGCCGCCAGCTCGGCAGCTTTTTCCGCCGCCTCCTTAGAACCGTATCCTTTAAGGGCTGAGGCTTCTATGATGGGGCATCCGATGGCTTCCGACAACTTCTTAACATTGATGATATCTCCATTTTTTCGTACAATGTCCATCATGTTCAGCGCAATTACCACGGGCAAACCAAGCTCCATAAGCTGAGTAGTCAAATAAAGGTTTCTTTCGATATTGGAGGCATCAACTATATTTAAAATGGCATCAGGTCTTTCGTTAATGAGATAATTCCTGGTTACGACCTCTTCCAGGGTATAGGGCGACAAGGAATAAATGCCGGGCAGATCCTGAATGATGATATCCTTTGTTCCCTTAACCCTTCCTTCTTTTTTCTCGACGGTGACGCCGGGCCAGTTCCCTACATATTGGGAGCTCCCTGTTAAATTGTTAAACAGAGTTGTCTTGCCGCTGTTTGGATTTCCGGCAAGGGCTATTTTTACTGCCATTTATCTGATCCTCCTCAAATCGCTAAGTTTGTCATGACTAACTCGTGGGTAAAAATTTTTGGCTTTCCCGAAAAGTACTCTATTTAATCTCAATCATTTCAGCATCCGATTTTCGCAGACTAAGCTCATAATTTCGAACATTTATTTCAATCGGATCCCCCAGAGGAGCAACTTTACGAACAAAAATCGATGTTCCCTTGGTAATGCCCATATCCATAATTCTTCGCTTTAAAGCACCCTCGCCGTGCAATTTAACAACAGTGGCGGTAGTGCCGGGACGGACAGATCTCAATGTATTCATTCCCATTGCCTCCTTAGGTTTAATGCGCTTTTGCTATATTTGTATTCCGTTTCAAGTTAGTTATAACTAACTCAATCTCAAATAAATTGGTTAGCTTCAACTAACCTACAATTTGAGTTTAGCATTTTAGAACTATTGATGTCAATAGTCTTTGTACACTCTTTACGGGAATTCTTGAATATTTGGCAAAGTTCTGCTAACATACTAAATATAAGCTTATACAAAGGGGACTTTCTGTGAAAATTCACGAATCTGCGGAAAACTATCTTGAAACAATATTGGTATTATACAGGAGAAATGGGCAGGTCCGTTCAGTCGATATCGTAAATGAGATGAACTTTTCAAAGCCCAGCATCAGCTATGCAATGAAACAATTTCGCGAAAGCGGATATATCAATATGGACAAAGACGGCTATATCACCCTGACCCCCAGCGGCATGGAAATAGCCGAAAGAGTTTATGAGCGGCATCAGCTTCTCACCGAATACTTAATATCCTTAGGCGTTGATAAAGAAACGGCAAGAGAAGACGCCTGCAAAATTGAGCATGACATAAGCCAGAACAGTTTTGATGCAATCAAAAATCATTTTCATAAATCCGGAACGAAACCGTAAAGCTTCCGGGAACCTTGTTGTTTCATAATAAAATAAAATGTTCAGGCTTAAAGCCCGAACATTTTTTATTGGATTATAGGAAAGATTCATGACGCCGCATTTCTGAAAACCTGTATGTTTTTTCTGGAAAGCCCATTGACCTTATCCACAACAAAGTCCATCAGCGCGAATATCTGCCTTGAATCGGCTTCCGCTTTGCTATAATAGGTCCTCGCCTCTTCAATATTTCTATTTTTCAAGGCTTCTACAGCATATTTGCCCTGCTCATGCAGATCCTCATGATATTTATCGATTTCCTTCCATTCATTGGTAATCTCCGGATGCTGGACATCAATCTGATGATAAAAATGACCAAAAGCACATTTTTGCCCATTGGTCTGTATCGGTTCAATTTCCTGCTTCTGAATCATATTGCTCAGCTTTTTCAGCCACTGGGAATGGGCTGCTTTCGCCATATCTATGTGCTCCAAAAGCTGCTCATTGCTCATGGAATGAATACCGCCCGACAATAACCTGTTAAGCTGCCCCGACAACTTTGAAAATTCATTGTCAATTTCAGCAATAACACCGGCAGAATTGGCAGATATCTCGGATTGAGAAAGGATCTCCTGGGTCATAGCAGATATTTTTTCCGACTCTTCCGCCGCATGCCTCATGGCCGCATTAATTTCCTCGGTGGCGGCGGTAACACCGTTCATGGCTAACGACAGATTATCAATTTCCTCTACCGTCCCCTGCAGGTTCTCTACATTTTCATTGATAGATCCATTTACAATACCGATTTTCTCAGAGATTTCAAGAGTGGAGGAAAGGGTGTTGACCATACTTTCCTTGCCCTCAGTGGCGGCCTGATTGATGGATTCTATAAAGCTCCGCATTCCTTCCAGGTTGGTCCTGGTATTATCAGCTAATTTTCTGATTTCATCGGCAACCACGGCAAAACCAAGGCCGTACTGCCCTGCCCTGGCCGCCTCAATGGAAGCATTCAGAGCCAATAGATTGGTCTGCCCCGCAATATTTTCTACTCCCTCAACAATTTCATTAACCTTATCGATCATTTCCAGCAGGTTTTCAATTTTTGCCGACGTTTCCTGAGCATCTTTTACAACGCCATCCTTCAAAACATTAATACCGGCAAGCTGCTCGATGCTGCTATTGTTCATTGAAATCAACTGCTTGGATTTTTCAGTTATTGTGTTCAACGTACCGTTCTGCGCGCCGATGGATTGATTGACCCGATCCATACTTGCAGTTACCTGCTGGACCATGGCCATATTTTCCTGGCTTACCGAAGTCATTTCACCGGCAAAATTTTTGATCTTCCCCGACATAAATGACATTTCCACATCAAAATTGCTGAGCCTGGTCGTCTGCACCAGCATCTGATCAGCTATTCCAGCTGCAGATGCTTCATTATCCAATATCCGGACAAATTGCTCCAGAATATCTCTATGATGTTGATACTTCACATCGGGTTTTTCAGCGCTGATACCTTGTAA
>DOHN01000154.1:31216-31406 GCA_003535195.1 Ruminiclostridium sp. | reverse complement strand
TACCTTGTAATCTCATACCGACATATTCCATAATGGCCCGTGTTTCATAACAGGGCTTTTTCGTCAAACGCATTTTGACAACCCTCCCAAATAAAAAATAACAAAGAACAAATTGATTCTACCATGCTGGAAAAAATTAATAAAGACATAAAACGCTAATTTCTGATAAAAATTGCTATTGACAAAATCA
>DOHN01000154.1:20341-31101 GCA_003535195.1 Ruminiclostridium sp. | reverse complement strand
TTGCTATTGACAAAATCATATTTTCATCCATATAATATAAACCTTAGTTTTGCAGGCAACAAGCGATACCAATAAAGATATATAGTATTCCTGCTGCTGCGCCCCGCATAAAAGTTATTAATGCAAATACTCTCAAAATCTAAGTCCTATTAAAAATATCAATGAAAATTAACTTAAATTAGCGCAAATTTTAAATACTATTTGTAACTTAAACATTATATTGTTACAATTAGTATATAGCTCAGCAAAGATTTAATAAATGTTAAGCTTAGTATTATTTCACATTTCAGCAGCAGCCATAATAGTTTTTCGTTAAGGGAGTGTTTTCAGTGGAAACTCTCAGAAGAAAATGCGTTACTATGGCAGATATAGCACAGGCTACGGGTGTATCGGTCACCACAATATCCCATGTTCTTAATCATACGGCGAGTATTTCACCTGAAACTACCAGCCGTGTTTTAAAAGCCGTTAAGCAGCTTAACTATGTGCACAGAAAAGCTGCGCCGAATAATGTTTCAAAAGGCAAAACCGTAGCTGTACTGGTTCCCGATATATCAAATGAATTCTATTCCCGCTGTATACAGGCAATATGTGAAGCAGCATGGGCGCATAATTATATGGCGGTTGTATGCGGAGCATGCCATGAAAAACGAATCGAGACAAAATATATCAAGAAATTCATAAAAGACGGTATAAGCGGTTTAATATTTTTCGGCGGTTTTCTAGATGAAAAATACATAATTGATGCCGCCAGCAAAGTTCCCGTCGTTCTGGGTGACAGATATCTGCTGAATCATTCGATCCCCACCGTCATTACGGACAATATCGGAGTCATGCGCCGGTTGATAGCAAAACTTGCAAAAGCGGGATATACAAAGATCGGGTTTATCTCCGAGGATTTGGAGATGACCAATATGAAAGAACGTTATATGGGATTTAAAATGGGTATCGAAGAGAACTGCCTTTCCTACATGAGCGACTTTATCTATAACGATAAAAGCCTGCGGCTCAATAAGATACTGAACGGCAAAAAAATGATGGACAAATTGCTTGCGGAAAAGCGTTCGATGCCCGAGGTCTTTCTGACATCAAGCGATCTGATCGCTATAGGAATCATGTCCTCATTGCATGAAGCGGGATATCGGATTCCCCAGGACATCGGGATCGTCGGGTTCGATGATACCACATTTGCCGCTCATACCTACCCTCCTCTCACAACGGTGGCACAGAACATGGCACAGCTGGGCAAAAGCTGCTTTTCCAGATTATTGGATAGCATAGACGGCCATGACATCACCAACAGTCAAATGGTCATCAATGCAAAAATCATTATCCGTGAGTCCGTTAAACTTTAATTAAATATAGGAGGTATTATATGGCAAGGTACAGTATTATTCTGGGCAATGTTGGTAACTTTTCCGACCGCTTTATGGGCTGCGGCTACGGCAGGGATTACAGCCTGGACGAAATGTTCGACCGCGTAGCGTCGGTCCAGGGCGTGACGGGAGTTGAGCTTGTAAGCAATTGGCATATTACCGCCCAAAACGTCGATCAGGTAAAGCGCAATCTGGAGCGCACAGGCCTTAAACTGGTTTCAATTATTCCGGATCACTTCAGCGTAAAGAAATACGGCAAGGGCGCATTCACTTCAAAAGATCCTTCGATACGGAAGCAGGCCGTGTCGGATACCAAAGAACTCATGGATATCGCCCGGTACCTTGGCGGTGATCTTGTAAGCCTGTGGCCGGGCCAGGATGGCTACGATTATCCGTTCCAGGGCGACTATATCGAGGAGCGCACCTGGTTTGAAGAGGGAGTCAGGGAATGCTGCCGGTACAGGGCGGACACAAAGATCTCCGTGGAGTACAAGATCAAAGAGCCTCGTAACTTCAGCTATCCATCCACTGTAACCAGTACACTTCTGATGGTCGGGGGAATCAATGAACCCAACTGCGGAGTGACGATCGATTACGGTCACGGCGCAGTCGCCTATGAAAATCTTGCCGAAAGCGTGGCTATTCTCAAAAAATACGGTGACAAGCTGTTCCATGTCCATATGAACGACAATTATGGATTCTGGGATGATGATATGATCACCGGCGCAATCCATACAATTCCCTATATTGAATTCTTTTATTGGCTCAAACGCACAGGCTATGCCGGCTATATATCGACAGACCAGTATCCTTATCGTGAAGACGGTCGTGATGCATGCAATGAGAGTATTCGGTGGTTTGAAGTATTTGAAGATCTTGTGAATAAAATAGATGAGCAGCGGATCTGTTCAATTTACAAAACCGGCAATGCTTGCGAAATCAGCGCTTATATGCGTGAACTCATGTTCAATAAATAATGAGCCCAAAGTCCCCTCATAGAAAGGGACAAAATAATAAAATAAGGAGGACAATGTTATGAAAAGGTTGCTTACGCTCATCCTGGTGCTCTGCATGGTGTTCACCGTCACTGCCTGCGGGGGAAAAGCTGTGTCAAAAAATGAGAAAGACTTTGAAATCGTAGTCGTTCCAAAGGATGCTACCAACCCGTGGTTCGTACGGATGGAAACCGGCGTCAAGGAATACAAGGAAGAAACCGGAATCAATGTTTACCAGAAAGGTCCATCAGAGACTGATGCTACAATGCAGTCTCAAGTAGTTCAGGACCTTATTGCTGCAAAAGTTGACGCTATATGTATAGTTCCGGTTGACCCTGCCGCCCTGGAACCTGTTCTCAAAAAGGCAATGGATGCAGGCATTGTTGTTATCGCACATGAAGGCGCTTCTTTAAAAAACTGTAATTATGACATTGAGGCATTTAGTAATGAGCAGTATGGTGCTTTTATAATGGATAACCTGGCTGAGGCAATGGGTGAAGAGGGCTTGTATACTACGATGGTAGCCCATGTGACCAACGCATCCCACAACGAATGGGCGGATGGCGGTGTAGCTCACCAGAAAGCTGCATATCCAAATATGAAACTGCTTGAGGCCGAACCCAGAGTTGAATCTGAAGACAATGGTGACGTTGCTTACCAGAAGGCAAAAGAACTTCTTAAGAAATATCCTGATCTTAAGGGAATAATGGGAACATCATCCTTTGATGCTCCTGGTATTGCCAGAGCAATCGAAGAGCTGGGCTTGATCGGAAAGGTTTTCACCTCCGGAACAGGTATGCCTGCCGCCAATGCCGAGTTGCTTAAGAGCAAGGCTGTTAATTCATTGACCCTATGGGATCCTGCATTAGCAGGCCAAGCAATGGTTTCTATGGCAGTCAAGGTACTGAAGGGTGAAAAAATTCAAGACGGCGTGGACCTGGGTATAGAAGGATATAACGAATTGCATTTCAAAAAAGGCAGCGATAAAGTCCTGGAAGGCAAGGGCTGGATTGTTATTAATGCTGAAAATGTAGACAGCTTCGGATTCTAATTGATTTTAAGATCCGCTGTCCCCCTCCCCCCTATTCGGGACAGCGGGTCAAATGAAGGATAATCGTTTAAAGGCATAATTGTCAAGCATAATTCTTGACCGAAAGGAGCTTATGCTTTATGGCTCAAACCGTATTAGAGGTTGTAGATATAAAAAAATCATTTGGAGCTGTTGAGGCATTAAAAGGGGTATCCATGGAAATTGCGGCCGGCGAGATACATTGTTTGGCAGGTGAAAACGGCTGCGGAAAATCAACATTAATTAAAGTGATATCCGGTGTATATGCGCCTGATGCCGGGCATATCGAATTTGGCGACAAAGTCTATTCAAAGCTTTCCCCTATAGAATCAATAATGAATGGCATTCAGGTCATTTATCAGGATTTTTCTATATTTCCAAACTTATCGGTTATGGAAAATCTGGCGTTCAACAGCGAATTAAAGGATAAACGCAAATTTGTCAATTGGAAGCGTTTTCGTACCATTGCAGAAGAAGCAACCTCGAAAATCGATTTTAAGGTGGATCTGGATGCTAAGGTCGGCGACCTTTCGGTCGCAGATAAACAGCTTGTAGCGATAAGCCGAGCATTGATGTTTAATGCTAAGTTAATTATTATGGACGAGCCTACCACAGCGCTAACCAGAAAAGAGGTCAATTCGCTGTTTAAAATTATTCTTGCTTTGAAAGAACAGGGTATATCCATATTATTTGTCAGTCATAAGCTCAACGAAGTTTTTGAAATTTCCGAACGCTTCACAATTCTAAGAAGCGGTGAAAAAATAATAACAGGAATAACATCTGATCTGGATGATAAGAAGTTTACATATTATATGACAGGCCGAGAATTTGAGGATATACGCTTCACTCCCCAATATGCAAGCCAGGAACCGTTATTGGAGGTACAGGACCTGGGTCTTAGCGGCTGCTACAGTAACGTTAATTTTACGCTTAAAAAAGGCGAAATACTTGGTATAACAGGCCTTTTAGGCTCAGGACGCACTGAATTGGCCCTCTCACTTTTTGGCGTTAAAAAAGCAGACCAAGGACGAATACTTATTAATGGAAAAGAGGCTACTATTGATTCTGTTATTTCAGCCATAAATCATAAAATTGGGTATGTACCAGATGATCGTTTAAGTGAAGGCTTATTTTTACCGCAAAGTATAGGAGACAATATAACTGTTTCCGATTTGGATAATATATCCAATAATTTCGGTATACTCGATAAAGCAGAAAGAAAAGCTGAGATTAAAAAATGGATAGATGAACTGGCCATAGCAACCACGGATCCAGATAACCCATGCAGCACTCTTTCAGGCGGAAACCAGCAAAAGGTTGTATTAGCCAAATGGCTCGCCCGGAACCTGGATATCTTAATACTCAATGGTCCCACAGTAGGCGTGGATATAGGTTCAAAACATGATATACATTTAATTTTACAATCGCTTGCCCATAAAGGGCTTGGAATCATAATTATTTCTGATGACTTACCTGAAATAATGCAAAATTGCAGTAATGTGCTTATTATGAAGGGCGGTTCCGTTATAGCCCAGCTTAATCCAAAGGATATCGAGGAAAATCAGCTTTCTCAGTATATGATGTAGGAGAGATGAACGTATGGGCCTAAATTTAAGAAAGCTTTTAAAACGAAATGAATTTTACATATCTCTTGTGATAGTCCTTCTGAGCATAGTGATTGAACTTCGCTCAGGACAATTCTTTACGCCTAATAATTTGGTTGACCTGTTATCTGCGCTTATTGTCCCCGGACTTTTCGCAATAGGAGCGTTTATGGTTATAATAAGCGGCGGCATCGACGTTTCTTTTCCTGCCTTGGCGTCATTAAGCGTATATGCGACCACAAGAATACTGACAGATACAAATTATCAGGGCGGAATCCTGCTACCCATACTGATGGTATTAGGATTCGGCATGCTCCTTGGAGCTTTCAACGGCTTATTTATTGCAAAGCTTAAATTGCCCACAATGATTATAACACTGGGTACATCAAGCGTATTTAAAGGTATTATGCAGGGTGTTCTAAACTCGACCCAGATCGCTAAAATACCGGATGGAATGAGCCAATTCGGTACAAATGCATTGTTCATAGCAAAGAATCAGGAATCCGGGTTAACCTCAAGAATGCCTGTTGCAATGCTTGCATTGCTGGCTGCTTTGGTCATTGCCTATTTTATTCTTCATTATACTATGTTCGGCCGGGGACTTTTTGCAATAGGCGGAAATGAAGCAAGTGCTTACAGAGCAGGTTTTAATGTTGTTCGGATAAAATTTGTTTTATATGTTGCAGTTGGCGCTATTTCAAGCCTTGCGGGCCTGATACGTGTTTGCATGATGGGTCAATGCCATCCTACCAATATGCTTGGAATGGAAATGATGATAATAGCCGGTGTAGTATTGGGAGGAACTGCAATAACAGGCGGAGCAGGATCTCTGACCGGTTGTATGCTTGGAACAATTCTAATTGTTATCGTTCAGAATTCTTTGATATTGCTCGGTGTTCCCACCTTCTGGCAGGGTTTCTTCCTTGGTATGCTGATTATTGTCGGGACAGGCATATCCGCTACGCAGGTGTTACGCAACAGTAACCGCTTGACCAACAAGAAGGCAGAGGAGGCATCACGATGAATGGAAACAAAGCTGGAATACGCGGCAAACTTAATAACCTTTATGGTAAAGACGTACATACAGGCCGCCTGATAATTGCATTTTTGGCCGTACTCATTGGAATGGCGATTCTAAAGCCTCAAAAATTCTTTTCATATATTAATTTTCAGACTATGGCGGCCCAATTTCCGGAATTCGGTTTAATGTCTTTAGGAATAATGGTATGCATGATCAGCGGCGGAATTGATCTTTCTGTAGTCGGAGCCGCAAATCTTGCTGCCATTGCTTCAGGGATAGTGCTTAAATCAATGGTAGGAACAGGCGGAACACTTGCATGGTATGGTATACCGGTTACAATGACTTGCGGAATTTTAATCGGGGTTATTGCAGGTATTTTCAATGGCATTTTGGTAGCCAAAATACATATTCCCCCTATTCTTGCCACTTTAGGCACCAATGAACTTTATACGGGAATAGCCATCATCCTGACCGAAGGGAAGGCTGTAAGCAACCTTCCGATGGATTATTCCGCAGTTATAGCAGGCAAATTATTTGGAATTATCCCCGTTCAGCTTATAATATTTGTAATTATGGCAGGCATCATATCATTTCTTTTATCCTCTACAACATACGGTACAAGGTTATATTTGCTGGGAACTAATGCTAGAGCCGCAAAATTCAGCGGACTTAATAATGGACGGCTGCTGATAAAAACCTATGCATTGTCTGGTATATGCGCTTCTCTTGGAGGACTCGTCATGCTTGCAAATTATAATTCCGCACGTGCGGATTACGGTACGGTCTATACTTTGCAATGTGTGCTAATAGTCGTCCTTGGCGGAGTAAATCCGGATGGTGGAAAAGGAAAGATCAGCGGCGTTGTATTTTCAATTTTAGTTTTGCAAATGTTATCATCCGGTCTAAATATGTTCCCGCAAATAAGCAACTTCTATAAGGCACTGATATGGGGCAGCGTTCTTCTTATTGTTATGGTGCTTAACTATTTTTCTGAAAACAAAAAAGGAAATTGAAATAATTGATTTTACCATGCTGAAAAAAATTGCTATTGACAAAATCATATTTCCATCCATATAATATAAAAAACGAATAGCTTAAACCGTTGATTAAGAAGAGTAGGCTAAAGATTTTCATTTCAGAGAGCCCCAGGCTGGTGCGATTGGGGTAATTCGAAAACTTAGCCGAATGGACTTAAGAGGTCAGGAAGAAAGCGAGTACGCCAAGTAATGCCTGACGGGATCTCCGCCCGTTATCAAGGGAGCATATATGATTGTATATGAACTTAAGAGGGTGATTTTTCACCAAACAGGGTGGTACCGCAGAAGGTTAGCAGACTTTTGTCCCAGTATTTGTTACTTGGGCAAGGGTCTTTTTTTATACCTGATTTCGGGTAACAAGCTTTCAAAATCCAAATCGGTTTAGCTGCGCCAATTACAAATTTTCGTACCGAAAGGAGAGCAAATTATGAAAAAAGTTCCGCACAAACTTTATCTGACAGAGGATCAAATGCCGAAAAAGTGGTATAATCTCCGGGCCGATATGAAGGAGCAGCCTGATCCCATGCTGAATCCAGCCACATTCAAGCCCGTAAAGGCGGAGGAGCTGTATCCGGTATTCTGTAAAAAGCTGGCCCATCAGGAAATGGACTCGACGACCAGGTATGTAGACATTCCGGAAGAGATCCAGGATTTTTATAAGCTGTACCGGCCCTCTCCCCTCATTCGCGCCTATCATCTGGAGAAATATCTGGATACTCCCGCTAAAATCTATTACAAATTTGAGGGGAACAATACCTCGGGAAGTCATAAGCTCAATTCGGCTATCGCTCAGGCCTATTACGCAAAAGAACAGGGGTTGACCGGCCTGACGACCGAAACCGGTGCCGGGCAATGGGGAACGGCTTTGGCTGAAGCCTGCTCCTTTTATAACCTGCCGCTGACTGTCTACATGGTAAAAGTATCCTACGAACAAAAGCCCTTTAGAAAATCCGTCATGCAGACCTTTGGTGCGGATATCATCCCCAGTCCCAGCCCTACCACCGAAATCGGAAAGAAGATATTGTCCAAGGATCCTGGTACCAGCGGAAGTCTGGGCTGCGCCATCTCCGAGGCCATCGAAAAGGCGGTCACCACAGAAGGCTGCCGTTATGTGCTGGGCTCGGTTTTGAATCAGGTGCTTTTACACCAATCCATTATCGGTCTGGAATCCAAAACAGCCATGGAAATGCTGGACGAATACCCTGATATCGTCATTGGCTGTGCGGGCGGCGGCTCCAATTTAGGCGGACTGATCGCGCCTTTTATGCAAGATAAATTGCTGGGCAGGAAAAATCCCAGAATCATCGCCGTAGAGCCCGCCTCCTGCCCTTCCTTTACACGGGGCCGCTATGCTTATGATTTCTGCGATACGGGAAAGGTAACTCCGCTGGCTAAAATGTACACGCTGGGCTCCGGATTCATACCATCGGCAAACCATGCGGGCGGCCTGAGGTATCATGGCATGTCCCCCATTCTGTCAAAATTGTACCATGACGGGTATATGGAAGCCATGGCAGTGGAACAGACAAAGGTGTTTGAAGCCGCTCACCTCTTCGCAAAGCAAGAGACCATCCTGCCCGCTCCCGAATCGGCGCATGCTATTAAGGGAGCCATTGACGAAGCACTGAAATGCAGGAAATCAGGCGAAGCCAAAACCATTCTCTTTGGCCTGACCGGTACGGGCTATTTTGATATGATGGCTTATAGCTCCTACCTGGAAGGAAAAATGAATGATATCATTCCTAACGATGAAGAGCTTGAAAGGAGCTTTGAACAGCTCCCCAAAATCCCCGGTATCCAATAAGCTAAAAAAAGATCACCCTGTTTGATTTTCAAGCAGGGTGGTTTTTAATCCGGGCTATATTTTCCTTTCATCGGCCATACACATTAAAGTGCGTATGTTCTCAAGAGGTGTGCCATAGCTGAAATATCCTCCCGTGCTTAAAACCAGGCGCGGGTTTCCATCAAACTTGTCAAGGAGGCTGCTGCAAATCTTCCCAGCCTCTTTAGGGGGCAGTTCAGCAAACCGTGTCGGAACAATGTCCCCGCAGATGGCTAGCCGGTTTTCCGCTTTTTTGGCGGCATCGGTGATGCTGAACATATTCCCCATGTGCCACAGCTGAAAGCCTGCATCTGCGATAGCTCCGGCTAAATGGAGCGCATTTGCGTCGTTGTGGTAACGGCGCTCAACACCAGGAAATTCAGCAAAGATATGCTCATAGGTGGGCATGACGAACTCACGGAATTGGGCCTCGCTGAGAAAAGCCGCAATATCATCGGCAATTAAAATGTTATCAAGCCCGCCCAGTATTTTTTCCTGCTCTTTCATAAAACAAATCTCTGTTTCAATGACGACCTCCAGAATTTCATGGATAAAATCGGGATCATCATAGACAGTCATGCAAAAATCTTCAATGCCAAAAATCTGTGCCCCGACGGTAAAAGGGCCGATCAATTTTGCCGGGTCCAGCTTAAACCCCGAAGGAATATGTGTTTTCATATATTTCAGGGTTTCCAGGCAGCGGCGCATATAGTTATCGCCGTATGGATCTGCAGGCCTAAAGTCATTTAACCGGCCTATTTCCAAATTGGGCGATGGTTGTACTGAAATAAAGCCTTTCCCGTCAAACCGCACTTTGCCGCCAAAGCCGCTGGATTCCGGTATCACGCCGAAATCGGGGTACAGCGCGGCACAAGCGTCAAGCTGTGAAATCAGCTCCACCTGTGTTTCGAGCATGACCTCGGGCTGATGGAAATAAGAGTCTAAATCTACACCCGTAACGGATTTTACAAGCGGAAAATTAATCCATAAATAAAAGGGATGGGCATCCGGTTTTTGGCCCCGGATGCTTTTTTTCAATCTGTCCTCATTTCGTTCCTTTAAGGCGTTCATACGGTTCTCCCTATCACTTGGATTTTTTCATGCCCCGGGCTGCCACCGGCTTTTTAAATACCGGGGGCATACTTTTTGACGATGGCCATAAATTCTTCGTCGGTTAAGCATCTTTTATGTTCGGTGCCGAACTCCTTCACTTCGCCGAGGATTTTCTTTCTTGTTTCCCTTTCCATATCAATGCCTAGTTCACCAAGCTTTGTTTCAATGGAGAGAAGCCCGCTCTTTTTCCCGAGCACCAAGCTGCCCTTTTGATGATATGTAGCCGGATTTACAGCAAACATGGCAAGGGGTGTGGAGGCAATCATATCGGCTCCGATTCCCGATTCTCTTACAAAAATATCCTTGCCGGTGACTGATTTCTTAGCAGCAATAGGATATTTCGACATCACTGCTACCTCCTGACACAGATCCGCGATCTTGCCGATATCAATGCCTGCGTTATAACCATATAAAATCTGCAGGGCTGCCACCATATCCTCCAGCGGCGTATTTCCGGTCCGCTCCCCAAGCCCGTTGATACAGCAATGGACCACTTCCGCTCCGGCAAATACAGAGGCAAGAGTTGTTGCAACGCTTAAATTGAACTCATTATGAACATGGATTTCCACAGGGATCTGAAGCTTTTCCTTATACCATCTGGTCATGTAGGCAATGGCTTCCATGGTTGCGCAGCCCATGGTGTCCACCACGCCGATGGAATCGGGCTTATAGCTTCCGGTTAATCCATTCAAATAATAATCGATATCTTTCTTTTCTGCCCTT
>DOHN01000154.1:10100-20199 GCA_003535195.1 Ruminiclostridium sp. | reverse complement strand
ATCTTTCTTTTCTGCCCTTGTGGCGTCATAAGGGAACAGAACCACCTTCAGCCCGGCATTTTTGGCATATTGCACGGCTTTTTGGCTGTTTTCCAGGGCCTGCTCGATGCCGTATTTAAACTGATATTGAAGCTTGGGTCTGCCGATGGGCACCTCAATAATTAATCCCTGAACACCGCAGTCGCGGCATAAATTGATATCCGATTCCAATGGTCTTGCAAAAGCGAATACCTGAGCATTCAGATTCAGTTTTCGTATTTCTTCGATGGCTGAACGGTCTTCCTGGGATACTGCGGGCATGCCGGCTTCGATCCGTTGTACGCCTGCCTCATCCAGCCGTCTGGCAATTTCTATTTTTTCTTCCTTACGGAATACAACACCGGGGGTCTGTTCCCCATCCCGGAGCGTGACATCATGGAACTGAAGATTGGCTGGTATGGGGGATTTTTTTAAAACCTCCGGGTAAAAATTATATTCACTTACCCACCAGTTTTCATTTTTCCATAGAGATTCGTTCATGTTTTACTCCTTTCACGACAGACTATCATATAAAGAATTTGTTATATTCTATTACTTATCTTTTAGCTTTAATTTGTGAGCACGAACATATTGTTCAATATTTTCTTCATTTTTTTCAATCAGCATCCGGACAATTTCTCTATGTTCCTGATTAGATTTTCTCATGATTTCAGGACTCTCCTGCATCTTTTTATATGCCCAGTCACTCATCTCCCACAGCTGAAAAATCATATCACACAATCTCTCACCTTTGGAAGCAATATAAATCATGGTATGGAACTGTCTGTTAAGCTTTCGGAATTCCAATATATCCTGTGATTCGATACTGGCATCCATACATCCAATCAGCTCATTCAAATTTTGAATATCTTTATCTCCGATATTCTTTATGGCCTTCTTGGTAGCTAATCCCTCCAAAACTGCTCGTATTTCGATAATTTCCGCAATGTGCTCCTCGCTGAAACGCGTAACCAGCGCACCTTTATGGGGGATAATTTTAAGGTATCCTTCTGTTTCCAACTTTTTCATTGCTTCACGGATGGGTATGGCAGAGGCATTGATCTCTTTTGCAACGGTAGAAATGACAATGCTGTCACCCTGCCGGTAATACTGCGTCTCTATTCTTTGCTTAAGCACTTCATAAGCCAGCTTCGATTTAGTTGTATACCTGATATCTTCCATATTATAGCCCCGCTTCTTAGGTTTTTAATGCTCGTAAGCATCTGCAATAAACTAATATTTACCAGTAAAATCATTATAGTTCAGTTGCCCGCTGCAAACAACTTTAAATGTTTGCCCAAATCAGCCAATTTACTTGATACATAAACAATACTGCCGGTTTGGTAATGATAGCGCTCCCGGATGAGCTCCTGCATTTTTTCCTCATGGCAACTCTTAAAGGCTCCTCCGAGACAGTGTTGTTCGCAGCTTGGCAAAAATCCTTTTTCCCGTCTGCTGATGCACAGGTCACATTTTTGAGCTTTTTCCCCAGCTGCTGCCGCTTGAAGGCTCACGCAGCCATAGGGACAAGCATCGAAGCAGCTTCCGCAGCCAATGCAGCATTCCTGATCAATGCAGACCAACTGCTCTTCATTTTTACTGATTGCGTTCGCAGGACATGCTTCAAGGCAGGCCGGCGAACTGCAGTGCTGGCACATAACCGGCACAAAATCACAATGCAGTCTACCGTTTTCATCTTTCTGTTCAATTTTGACGACATCAATATTTCCGCTGCTTTCTGCAGGCATGTCATGCTCCTGTTTGCAGGCAACCCGGCATGCCATACAGCCCCAGCATTTATCAATGTCGATAACCATATATAAATTCTTGTTATCCAACTTTAGGCCCCCCTAATATACCTGCTCATTCACTGGTTCAACGCGGCATAAATACCCTCTGCAGCATACGGTGCCGACACCCTGGGCATATTGGCCCCACGGGACGGTTTTATTGACGTTATATTCCCCGGGCCAGCCGATGGTCCCCTGGACGACTTCTTCTCTCAATCCTTCTGTGTATCTTGCAAAAGCGTAGGCCTGACCTGCTGTCGATTCAATTTTTATTTTTGCGCCGTCTGCAATACCAAGCTTTCCTGCCGTATCCGGATTAATATATAAATACGGTTTTGGCACCAACTCCAGCAAATGCGGCTGATGGCGGTTCTCACTATGCCTGAAGGCAGATTCATGCCGGCTGGCCGTCATGATCAACGGATATTTTTCGGCCAGCTCCGGTGTGCTTTCAAAGCTCTGAAAGGAAGGAGTATACGTGGGAATCGGGTCGCAATGATAGTGCTCGGCCAGTTTTGAATAGAGCTCCAGCTTCCCGGTCGAAGTTTTAAATCCGTTTTTTTCATAGGCATGGTATGTAATCGGTTTAAAAAGGCGCCTTTGTTTGGCCGCCTCCTCAAAGGTATAGCCTGTGGGCGAAAGCAGATAGTCATAATAGCGATCCGAATCCTCCCAGAAATATTTTTCGAGCCCAAGACGCTTGGCAAGGCCGATAATAATATCCACATCATGCTTAGACTCACCGATGGTCTCCGCTTTCTGTTCGATCAGCGTATAACTGTTGCTTGATTGGAAAGAAGAAATCACATTATTTCTTTCCAGCCAGGACGAAGCAGGAAACACAATATCGGCCTGCTCCCCTGTAGGTGTCATAAACAAATCGCATACCGCAAGAAAATCCAGCTTTGATATGGCCTCTTTGATCTTATCGGAATTGGTGTAGCTTACCATTGCATTGCTGCCGAATATCATCGCACATTTTATGGGATAGGGCTCTCCGGTCAAAACGGTCTCCCACAGGGATGGCATATGAGCCGAAGGAACCGGCGATATCTCCTGGGTCAGGAGCGGATACCGGTCATAGCCGATTCTCAGCTTTTTGATTTCCTCCGGAATCTGGGCAGAATAGATAAAATCATGGGAATTCTGGCTGATGTCTCCCCGTGACGAGGTTATAATATTGCCGCCCTTTTTCCCGATATTCCCGGTAATGGCAGCCAGAATGGAGGTTGCTCTGCACACCTGCACGCTGTCATGGATTTCATCAAGGGCAGCTCCTCTGATTACACAAGCCGCTTGGGCTTTTGCATATACCCTGGCTGCTTTTCTGATTTTGTCAGCGGGCACTCCCGTAATCCCAGCGGCCCATTCCGGCGTATACTCTTTTACATGGGCTTTCACTTCTTCATAACCATATGTCCATTCCCGAATAAATTTTTCATCGATCAAGTTTTCCGAAATAACAATATGTAAAAATCCCAGCGCCAGTGCCATATCGGTATCAGGCCTTATCTGAAGCCAAATGTCCGCTTTTGCGGCAGTTTCCGAAAAATAGGGATCCACAGCAATCAGGACAGCGCCGCGTTCTTTGGCATCCATGATATCGCCGGCCCTTACCCCCCAGCATGTAGCGGGGTTTACCCCCCAGGCCAGAACGCAGTGTGTATTGGGAAAATCGAAGGTCTCGCCGTATTGAGCCCCGCCATAGGTGAGGTTGCAGTCAAGGAGCCTCGGCCACAGGCATTGAGCCCATCCGGCTGCCCCATGGTTCGGTGCGTGAAACAGGTTCACCATTCTGGTATAGACCCTGCTCCATCCCCTTCTGGTACCTTCAAGAAGGGCCAGTCCTTCAGGGCCGTACTTCTCTTTATATTCAATCAATTTGCCGGCCGTAATGTCCAGAGCCTCTTCCCATGAAATTTCCTTCCACTTGCCCTCTCCCCGTTCTCCGACTCTTTTAAGAGGCTTGAGCAGCCGTTTCGGGCTATAGACCAATTCCTTTGCCGCCAGCCCTTTAGAGCATAACCGGCCTTTTGTCTGCGGAGAATCCGGGTCACCCTCCACCCGGATGATCTTTCCTGTATTTTTATCTTTGTATATTAAAACTTCGCAGGTAGAATTACATGAAAAGCAGACGGAAGGAATCACCATTTCATTATCAGGCAGAACTCTTTCCGCATTTCCCGCGCACCCTCCAGCCCTCTTATTCTCTTTAAGGCTGTGAGTTCCGTTCAATATACTCTGAAGCAATTCTTCGCTGCAGCTTTCGTCAAATTTCCGTCCAATAAGCTTTTTAGCAAAATCAATTTTTTTCTGATTCACTTTTTGTTCCCTCCGTCATCAAGTGCCACAATAAGCAACTATGATACTTGTCCGGCAGTGTTCTTAGTGCTTCCGTTTTTGTTCCTGATCATTGTTATTGCAATCAGCCCGGCTATGCATACGGCACCCGCTATATCGGTGGGGATTGACGGATTAATCAGCAATATGCCGCCGACAAAAGCCAGGATTCTCTGCAGCCAGTTGCATTTACCCTTAAAGTAGCCCTCGACGCCCACCGCAATCAGGTATACGCCGATGAGGCTGGTAATGGTAACTCTGATGGTCTCAAAAATAGTGCCATCCAGCAGGAGCGCTTTATCGAAAACAAACATAAACGGAACAATAAAGGCAACAATACCCATTTTAAACGCCGTAAAACCGACCTGGTTGGGGTTTGCCCCCGCCAGTGCTGCTCCCGCATATGCCGACAGCGCAACAGGGGGTGTAATGGTAGAGATACATCCAAAATAAAACACAAACAAATGTGCGGCAATCAGGGATACTCCCAGCTTAAGCAGCGCCGGTACGGCCAATGTGGACAAAACGATATATGCCGCAGTGGTTGGCAGTCCGCAGCCGAGAATCAAAGAGGCGATCATCGTCATAACCAGCGCAATCAGTATATTTTCTCCGGCCACTGAAAGCATGAGGCTTGAGAATTTTGCTCCGACGCCTGTAAGAGAGATAATGCCGACAATAATACCGGAGCAGGCACATGCTGCTGCAACGGTGATAAGGCCTTTCATTCCCTTTGCAATGGCCTCCAGGAATTTCCTGGGTATTGCCTTTCTGTCCGATCCGAAGATCAAATCGACCAGCAGAATGGCCGCGATGGAACAGGCGGCAGCCAGTATGGCGCTATAGCCCTTTACAATCATGAAAATAAGAACCACAAGCGGTATTAAAAGGAAGCCGCGCGCTTTAATAATTCCCCACAAAGGCTTGATGTCCTCGGCCTGAGCCACGGGGATATTTTCTTTTTTGGCTTCCAAATCAACCATTAAAAATATGCCGACAAAATATAAAATTGCAGGTAAAATTGCAGCAATCATAATACTTTTGTATTGAATGCCCGTCATTTCAGCCATTAAAAAGGCTGCTGCTCCCATAACCGGGGGCATGATCTGTCCGCCTGTAGAGGCAACGGCTTCCACGGCGCCTGCCACTTTTGCTTTATAGCCGTTCTTTTTCATCAAGAGCCTTAGTATTCCTTGCCTTGACAACCAGCATAATTAGAATGCCTAGCACCATGATAACTCCCGGCAAATATCCGCCAACAAAAAGTGAACCAATCGATATACTGGTCAAACCACCATACACAACAAAGGGAAGACTGGGCGGTATGACAGCGCCTAAGCTGCTGGAAGCAGCCTCGATCGCTCCGGCGAAACCTTTTTGATAGCCGTTCTTTTTCATCAAAGGAATTGTAAACGCGCCTGTTGTTACAACATTGGCAACGGCAGACCCGGACATGCAGCCCATAAGCGCGCTGCTGACAACGGCAGCCTTAGCCGGACCGCCACGTTTTCTCCCTGTCAGGGAATACGCAATATCCACAAACAGTTCGCCGCCGCCGAATTTTTCAAGCATGGCACCAAACAGAACGAAGATGGCTACATATTTTGCCGAAACATCAATGGCTGTACCGTAAATTCCTTCCGTTCCGGTATAAAGGAATGCAAAAATTCTTTGGAGCGTATATTGCCGATGTCCCATTGTGCCGGGGATAAGATGTCCGAAGATGCCATAGAGGAGGAAAAAGGTCCCCACTCCGGCAAGAACCGGTCCAACAGATCTTCTGGCTGCTTCTAAAACAACCAGGATAGCGATGATGCCGAATACGATGTCCACCGTTGTCGTCGTCCCTGCATTTTCGGCTATTCTCAGCCAATTGAACAAAATGTAGCCGCTGCATGCCCCCGCGGCTGCCAGCCAAATCCAATCAAATACCGTGACTTTGTCTATTGTTTTCTTTCTGGAAGGGAATAACAAAAAAAGAACCATGGAAATAACCATCCAGTGAACCGCTCTTAAGTTCATTGCACTGGTATATCCGAAAAATCCAACATAAATCTGATAGAGACCCAGCAGGACCAATGCGATTGTAACACCCTTATCCAAATTTTTAGGTAATACTCTTGACCTTTTACTGTCTTCTTCCAGTATCTCATCTGCTGCGTTCGTGTTTTTTGTTTTCGCCATATTTGATACCGTCCTTTCCGCGATCGCAATAAACATATTTGCTGCCGGCGGCAGCAAATATGTTTATCAAATATACAACTTTGTTTATTTGCTTACTTCATTAATCCTGCATCTTTGAAATACTGTTCAGCACCCGGGTGCAATGGAACACTGCTGGTGTCTACCACGGTGTCCAGTGTCACACTGTTCAGAGCATTGTGGTATGTTTTCAGCTCTTCAAGATTCCCATAAACGGCCTGGGCAATAGCATAAACAGTTTCATTGGAAAGGCTTGGGCTGCAGAACAGAAGATTTCTGACGCAAAGAACGATGATATCTTCGCTGGTACCGTAAACATCCTTGGAAACAACTTCCTTGGAGTAGTAGGGATTATTGGCGGAAACCTTCTCCATATCTTCTTCGGTCAGAGATACCAGAACAACCTTATCGGTAGCAGCCAATGACATGACCGCAGAAGCCGGATAGCCGGCGCCAACCAGCGCACAATCCACCTGTCCGTCCTTCAGCTGGGTGATACCGTCATCATAGCTCAAGTAAGAAGGAACGACATCATCCAGGGTCATGCCGTACACGCTTAATACAGCCTCGATCATGGGTATGGAACCGCCGCCGGCAGGACCGACAGCAACCTTCTTTCCTTTCAGGTCGGCTACGGTTGAAATTCCTTTACCCTCCAGGGTAACGATATGTAAAATAGATGAATGGAGAGATCCAATGGCCTTTAAATCATATTTCTTATCAAATTGCCCTACGCCGTTGATGGCATTGAGAACGTGATCCGCATTGGATATACCCATATCGGATTCTCCTGTTCCTACAAGGATCGGGTTTTGAACGCTGCCTCCAGTGATTTCAGCTGCAACACTGAGCGGAGATACATGGGAAGAAATAACTTCAGCAACACCGGTGCCTACAACATAGAAAGCACCGCCGGCACTGGCCGTTCCGATGGTCAGCTGCTGGCTTGGGATCTTGGAAACGTCAACGCCGGTTTCGGCAGGCGCAGACTCAGACGGTGAAGCGGAAGGTGATGCAGATCCGCTTTCCCCGGGTTTAGAGGTTTGACCGCATGCTGCCAGTGACAGCACCATAAGAACAACCAATAAAATAGAAACTATTTTTTTCATATTTTTCTTCTCCTCATTAAATATTATTGAGGCTTTAAACCTCTTACTGTCTGATAAAAAATACTTCATTGACATTTGTTATAATTCTTCGGGAAACAGGCCGGCTTTCTATTTCTTAACCATTGCTACGACCCGGGCCCAGCCGGCGCTGGCGCGTTCAATCTTAACAGGAAAACAGATGACCTTGAATCCGTGGGGTGGAAGTTTATCAAGATTAGCCAGCTTTTCAATATGACAGTATTCCTTTTCTTTTCCGGCAAAATGGGCCTGCCACAGCTTGGAACCGTCACCTGTTCTTTCATACTCTCTTCTCATGGCTTCAAAAGAAGTATCAAAGCCCCACGCGTCAATTCCCATAATTTTCACGCCCTGTTCGGCCAGCCAAAGAACACCCTCCCGGCCCATGCCAGGCTGCTTGAAATAATCAATAGAATCCAATTTCTTATCACAACCGGTCATAATAAGAACGATGTCAAACGGCTTAATGGTGTAATGAATACGATTAAGCTCCGCCTTTAATTCATCGACAGTTATAACATGTCCATCCGAAAATTTTCTGAAGTCCAGCACAACCCCGTCATGGAAGCACCACTCCAGCGGGATTTCTTCAATGGTTTTAGCCGGTTTTCCCTCACTGGTCGGCGCATAGTGCCAGGGTGCATCCAAGTGAGTCCCGGTATGGGTTCCTGCTGTAACCACTTCTACCGCATTGCCATGACCGCCTGACGGCATAACTTTTGGATCGCAGTTTAATTTGTTCACAAACAAAGCCTTACCCTCATCGGTTTCATGAGTAATCCATTTGATTTTCGACGGTCTTACCTCACTGATTGCATCATTTGTAATTGTTACGCTCAAGTCAATCAGTTCATAGTCTTCTAGCATTTTCTCCTCCTTGTCAGAATGAATTTAACTGTAATACCTGCCTATCACCGCCCTTCCATTCTGGTAAGCCAGTGGAATATCTTTATATATGATATATCATATATGATATATCATATATTTTCCATAATAAAAGTAAATAGATTCGCGAACGTTTATTTGTAAAAAGAGACTAAAGATCATTAATCCTTTGCCATTTCAGATAAATCATCGGGTGTGTTGATATTGGAAAAAGACCGGGAAGAAATGCATCCTTTATTCAATATGGGCGTCATGTCCAAATAATGAACCCTGACCAATGGATAAAAACCGGTAACCTTCAAAATGTTCCGATTAAGACAACTCTCTATGGCCGGCAGGCAGGATCTCCGGTACAATGAAAACAAGGGTTCCGCTTTATTCTCCGCGACGGGTACAATGGCGTCATAATCCGAACAGGCCTTCATCAGTTCATGGACCACGGAAGCTTCCCAAAAAGGCATATCGCAGGCCGTCACAAAGGCCCAGTCAAACTTTGACGCCGTCATGCCCGCGTGGATTCCGCCCAGGGGTCCATGCCCCCTATAGATATCGGTGGCCTCTCTGATTTGATCCGTCCGATACCTGCCCGCCTCGTTGGTAACCAGAATGACCTCTTCAAACAGCTCCTGCAGTTTTCCAATGGAACGCTGGAGAAAGGTTTGATTGTCCCATCGGATCAATGCCTTATCCCTGCCCATGCGGGAGCTTTTGCCGCCTGCAAGTAAAATGCCGGTTGTCGGGTACATGAAAGTTTCCGCCTTCCTTCTTAAAAGTCTTGTTATGATTTTATAAGAGACCCATAAGCGGACTTAGTATACACTTTTCGGGCACCCTGTTCAAGTTAAAGCATAAAAGTGGAAAATAACGGAATTTTTTAAGACCCGGCATGGTCCAGTGAAAAAACATATCTTTTTCCCCGGCTGTCCTTTACGGGAACCTGTTCACAGGCGACATGGAAGATTCTTTCTATCTCCCCGCTTTTGAAAACAGCGTCAGGAGTATCACAAACGGCAATCCTTCCCTTTTCCATCAGACAGATCCTGTCTGAATAACAAAGGGCGCTGCTCAGATCATGGACCACCATCACCAGGGTCTTACCCATTTTTTTGAGCTGCCTGATCAATTCCAATATTTCGAGCTGGTGGTTAATATCCAGATAAGTGGTCGGCTCATCAAGAAAAACGGCATCGGTATCCTGAGCCAGAAGCATTGCAATATACGCTTTCTGACGTTCCCCGCCCGAAAGCTCCCGAATATTTTTATCTCTGCAAGCCAGAATCCCCGCCAGCTCCATGGCCTGCTTCGCAATTTTTCTGTCAGCCTCCAAGGGAATACGGGGAAAGCCCAGATAGGGAAAACGCCCATGCATGACCAGGTTATAGACTGTCATATTGGGCACCTCCCGGATCTGGGGCAAGTATGAAAGCGCGGCTGCAATTTTTTTGCCCGGCATGCCCAGCACGCTTTCACCATTTATAAGAACACTTCCCGCCTGCGGCCTAAGGAGATTCGCAGCAGTTTTCAGAAGAGTGGTCTTGCCGCAGCCATTTTTCCCGATAATGCCGGTGATGGTGCCCCTTTCAAACGCCAGGCTGATATCGTGAATGACCGCCTTGCCGCTATAGCCTGCTGTGATCTGCCGAAGCTCAATCATATAGACGCCCCCTTTTTTGCCTGAGCAGCAGAACGACGAAAAAAGGGCCGCCCAGAAAGGACATAATGATTCCGACCGGAACC
>DOHN01000154.1:9125-9862 GCA_003535195.1 Ruminiclostridium sp. | reverse complement strand
GACCGGAACCAGCACTCTGTTGTCATAGCCCACTAAAAATCTGGCGGCATGCGGTATGATCAGTCCCACAAAGCCAATAAGACCCGCAAAGCTGACTGCACTGCCCGCCAGCAGGGCGGCCAGCGCCAAAAACAGAAACCGGTAAAGCGGCACTTTCATGCCCAAAGATTTGGCCGTCTCATCCCCCAGGGCGAGAACATTCATATCGTAGCCGAGGAGTATAAGTGCAAAAATCGATGTCAGGATGATCAATGACGGAATTTTTACCTGCTGCAGAACAATCCCGGAAAGCCCGCCGATCAAAAATTCTGTCCGGCTGATTGCCGTATCGGGTTTAACGGTAAGCACCGTATCGGTTATGGCGCCGATAAAGCTGGAAACCGCCGTACCCGATAAAACGATGGCCATCCGGGAAGCCCCGGTTTTTTGGGCAATGAAATAAACCAGCAGGGCGGCTGTTAAAGCCCCGACAAAGGCGGCTGCAGGAGCAAATTGCAAAGTCCCGGGGAAAAAGGCGGCCATTAGAACCGTAAACAATCCCGCTCCCGAATTGACTCCAATCACACTGGGGCCTGCCAGTGAATTGTTGAGCACGGCCTGCAAAACCAGCCCCGAAACGGAAAGTCCGCAGCCTGCAAGGATAGCCGCCAGAGTTCGGGGCAGCCTGACAAACCGGACGATCTGGTACGCGGAAGAGGTCAAATCTTTTCCGGAGAGTGCCTCCAGCATTTCTGCCG
>DOHN01000154.1:986-9007 GCA_003535195.1 Ruminiclostridium sp. | reverse complement strand
GCCTCCAGCATTTCTGCCGGCGTCAGCCGGGCCGATCCCAAAGCAATGCTCAGCCCGGCGGCTATCGTCAAAGATAATGCAAGAAGGGCTATAACAGCAATGTTATAGTCTTTTCCGCCCCTATTCAAAATTTTGGGGATATAAGATCCCGGCCAGATATTCATAGCTTTCTCCCCATCTAGCGTTTGGTTTATAGTGAAAAAGTTCCTTGGGCAAAACAATATATCGGCCATTTTTTACAGCGCTCAGACCGCTCCAGGCCGGGTTTTTTTCGATGCCGTCCCGGAGGGCTTCAATGGCCTTCTCGCTGTCCCCCATGGTTACAACAAAGATGTAATCCGGATCCTCCTCAATAATTTTCTCCATGCTTAAATCCTCCAGCAGCGACGGATGTTTGGCAGCGATATTGATGGTGCCGAGATCCTCCAGCATACGGCAGGTCATATTGTCGTCGGCTTTGGCTTTGGCCCCGCCCGAAAAAGCGCGCATAAAAAGGACAGAGGGTTTTTTTGCGGCATCGGCCTTTGAAATGACTGCATGAATCTGCTCCCGGACCTTAAGGCCGTTTTCCTCATATAGATCCTTTCTGCCGGTTATATCGGTGCAGATGTCCAGCATTTGGAGATAATCCTCAAATTGCTCCACCTTAAAAAAGGCATGGGTAACACCGGCTTTCTCTAGGGTTTGGGCGGCTTTCACATGCCCTTCTATATCGGGTGAAAGCAAAACGAAGTCCGGCTTTAGGGCAAGAATTTCCTCCATATCCGGTTTCTTAATAGTGCCTACAATCCTGACACTATCAGGCAGCTCCATTTTTCTTTCTGTAATCACATCATCGGTGACGCCTGCCAGTTCTCCCCCCGCCAAAAGCCATGTTTCAGCATAGGATCCGGAGAGCGAAACAACCTTCCGAGGTCTCTCCTTGAGAATAACCGCATTTTCCAGGACGTCGGTAAAGGTGAGGAAGACTGCATCCTGAGCGGTCTCGAATCCGGTTTTTTGGGCTCCGCATGCGGGTAACGCGGCCAGCATGAATATCAATAAAAAGAGCAGGTATTTTCTTTTCAGCATTTAGCACCGCCGGATGTTGGAATACCCAGTATCTCCTCTTTTCCCTTGAGAAGGTCATCGGATAGAAGCATTCTTTCAACCTTTTCCAAGCCCAGGCGGTCTACCGTCGATGCAAAACGTTCTCCGCTCCGCCCTTCAGATTTGAATAACAAAATGGCTTTCTCCACTACATCCAAAGCTTCCTCTCTGCTGAAAAGCCTATGCAGCTCCGAGCCGATACGGATTTTTTTGCCCCATCTTCCGCCGATATAAACCTTATAGCCCACTTTACCGTCAGGTATTGATTGAAAAGTACACTTGCCCACACAGGTACCGCAGTTGCTGCAAATCTCTTTATCAATGACAAGCTTTTTATTCTCTACGAAAGCAGCCTTCATGGGGCAAGCTTCAACAATACTGCATCGGTTGCAGCCTCTGCATAGCTCCGCATGATATTGGGGAACCATCTGACCCACTATGCCCAAATCATTGAGTTCGGGCTTTATACAATTATTTGGGCAGCCGCCCACGCCTATTTTAAATTTATGAGGAAGAACCACCTGCCTGTATCCCTCATAAAATCGCCGATGAATTTCAGCCCCAAGAGCCTGTGTGTCAAAAAGACCGTTGGCGCAAACAGTTCCCTTGCAGGCAACCACGGGTCGGACCTTTGAGCCTGTACCGCCGGTAACCATGCCCTCCCCTGCAATATATTCCTTCACTCTATCAATATCGCCAAATCTGATGCCGGGCAGTTCTACCGTCAATCTGGAAGTAAAGGTAATCTGACCGTTTCCGAATTTTTCAGCCGCCCCGCACAAATTTTTCATTTGGCCGGAGGTCAATACGCCATTTTCCGTAATAATCCTTGCCGAAAAATGCTCTCCGTCTTTATTGGACAGAAAGCCCTCCCCTTTCACCTTTTTTCTTTGCTCCGCAGTAATCCCCATCATATCCTCCTGTGGTCCGTATTTTTATGTATCCATAATACTCCTTGTCCGAACTATTTAAAAATAGTAATATATTATCATTATAATAGGCATTTGCCTATAACGAGGTGCAAAGTATGACCATCAGACATTTAGAAGTTTTCATTGCGGTCTGTGATTATGGAAAAATGAGTACTGCGGCAGAAAAGCTATTTATGGCCCAGCCATCTGTAAGCCAGGCCATTGCAGAAATAGAGAAGCAGTACGGTGTAAGACTTTTTGAGCGTTTGTCCGGGAAGCTCTATTTAACCGAAGCCGGAGAAAATTTGTTAAAATATGCCCGTCACATTGTCGACTCATTTAATGAAATGGAAGAGCAGCTGATGGACAAAGGCAAAAATGTGACTTTAAAAATAGGGGCTACCATTACGGTGGGAACCTGTGTCCTAAATGAATTATTAAATAAGTTTCAGGATCGCAATCCCCATATTAAAACTCAGATATTTGTCCAAAATACCGGCGCCATTGAGGATATGCTGCTTAAAAACAGTCTGGATATCGGCATTGTGGAGGGGCAAATAAAAAACCCCGATATTGTCATCACGCCCATTATTCCCGATGAATTGGTTTTGGTCTGTTCTAATTCCCATGATTTTTCCAGATTAGATGCGGTGGACCCGAAGGACCTCCGGCATCAGGACTTCATTTTGCGTGAAGAAGGCAGCGGCACAAGGGAGCTGTTTGAGAATTCCATGGAAGACTTAGGCATACCGCTGAAAATGAAGTGGATATGCAATAATTCGGAAGCCATCAAAAACGCTGTCATGGGAGGCCAGGGTCTGACCGTGATCTCCAGAATGCTCGTCGAAAAGGAATTGGCGGAAAAAAAACTTCATGCCGTAAAAATCAACGGCATGAAGTTCTCACGTACCTTCAATCTGGTTTATCATAAAAACAAATATCTGTCCGACAGCCTGAAAAACTTTATGGCAGCATGTCCCTCATTTTTTTCTCATGGATGACGGATTCATAAAGCCTGTACCCGCCGCCCAGATTGTAGGCGCCAAAACCGTTGGCGGCCAGTATCCTGCAGGCCATATAGCTTAAGCATCCCCCCTGATCGGATAGACGCTTTTTTATAGAGTGCTCTTGCTTATATTTTAGGTACGATGGTTTGGATTCTTTCCAGTCTGGGAGCCAGCAGAAGCACAACAAAAGGTGTCAGGGCAATGGGTGCAACGTCGGCGATACCGATCCAGATCACACAATACCAGTAATCCATGCCAGTAAAGAATGACAGGGAAAGGCTGGTGGCAAGAATCATAAGGCATCCGAAAAGCACCGACCAGAACAGGGAAGTCCAAATAAACTTTTTCTTATTGGCCATCAATTCTTCCAGGGTTTTTCCGCCTCTCATCATAACGAATGCCGGAAGTGCGGCACTTAACGCAACGGTGATTCCATCGGCCAGCAGGGTATGGGGTGCAATAAAATATCCGCCCAGCAGCGACCAGACAAGAGTGCCGATATAACCTGCAAAAAATCCGGTTACAGGTCCAAAGATAAATCCGATAACTGGAATAATAAAGGCAAAGGTTCTAAAATGCACAGCCCCCGGAATCAGTGGGATGGGGCTTCCGTAAGCCCATAATACACCCGTCAGAACGCCGAAGATTGCGAAGAAAATGATGTTTACAAAGGTAAGTTTTTTTTGTGCATGGGGCATAAAGTTTCTCCTCCTAATAATTTGTTTTTGCAAAAGCAGATATGATATCTTTAAGCTCTTTTACAGCGTATTCAAAGAGCTTTTTGCCTTTTTCGGCAGTGGCATAAGTTGGGGCTCCTATAACGCCGCTTTTAGTTACATCGCTTGTCTTCCAGCCAACATTATAAGGTCCGAATACAGTTACAAAATCATTGTCCCGGAGGCATTCCACCGGATCTTCATCTACCGCCAGTTCCATATGCACGGTTTCGGGGCGGGCATGGAGCATCAGGGATGTCTCCAGCTCACAGGCGTGGAATACGCCATATTTGCCCGATTCTTTCAGCCCTTCAAGACCCTTGTTCCAAAAGGTGGTGAACCACCAGTCAAAAACAAAGACCTCCATGCCGAAATCAATTCTCAGGTCACGGCTGATCATATTCAGCATATCGAAATTGCCGCCATGGCTATTGAACAGTACAAGCTTTTTAAAGCCGCTTTTTGCAATAGCCCCGGCAATATCATGAAGCATTGAATAATAAGTTTGGGTCCCGAAGGTAAGAGTCCCGGCAAATCCCATATGCTCATTGCTTTTGCCGATGCATAGCTGCGGGGCAAAAATCAGAGTTCCGTCATCGAAGGTCTCCGTCTCGATAAACTTATCTATTAATGTGGACAGGATGATGGAATCGGTACCCACAGGCAGGTGTGCCCCGTGCTGTTCTGTAGCGGCCGTGGGAAGGAGTACGATGGCCGTACTTTTATCAATAGCCGCAATTTCGTCCCTGGTGAGATTCTCCCATTTAGCAATCATTGATTTAACCTCTTTCCCTAAAATATTTATAACGGAATATAAAACATGAGCTGAAGAGCTGTGGTAACAGCCGTTGCCAGCACTGTGACCCCTACAAAAACGGCATCGGCATAGGTCGCCTTGATCATTTTATAGGAGGTCCGCTTTACCTTGAAATTCAGCTTGTAATAATGCATAGCCAATGAAATAGAATGGCCTTTTCCCAGCACCCGGAACAAAAGAGGCAGGGAAATGATAACATAGTTTTTCATTTTGGCAATAGCGCCGCATTTATCAACCTCCAGGCCGCGGGAGCTTTGCGCTTCCATAATGGTGGAGAATTCCTTGATAATCATCGGAATGATCTGGAATATCAGTCCTATTCCAAAGGCCACCGAATAGGGCACATTCCATGAACGAAGGCCCAAAATGATCTGACTGAAATTCGTCGATAATATCACGGTGTAAAAAGCAGAAATCATCAAAAATATTCTCATGGCAAATACAGCGCCCTTGTACAGATCAAACCATTCCAGGCTCAGTGTATGGCTGCTGCCGAAAAGTGAAAAAGCCGCCCTGTAAATCACCGGGCCTTCATTGATCCGGAAGGCTCCCAATACAAGCCATAACAGGAATATAAACAGCAACAGCACCTTTACCTTTTTCAAAAGCACGACCATGTACTTTCCGATATGGCCTGCGGTCCATATGGCTGTGAATACAATAAACAGGAATAATAACGCGACACCGGTTTTCACAAAGGATGTCAGGATTGACATCACGATAAAAAATAGAAACTTGGTGCGAGGATCCAATCTATGTAAAAAAGAATCCATCTCAACATATTGTAAAAAATCACCCATTGCAATCCCCCATACTTTACTTACCAGTCAGTTTTTTGTCATTCTTCCGCAGATCTCCCGTACAAAGGAATCCACATCACAGCAAATATTCGTAAAGCCAAAATACTTTGATAGCAATACCACCGGCGGCAAGGCGATATTGATCTGATCAAAAAGGTCATCCCTGTCAGCCAGTTCCCGCTTTGAGCCCTGGGCCAGCTTCACGCCTTCATTGAGGACAAGGATCTCATCCGATATTTTAAAGACCAGGGAGATTTCATGGCTGATGATAATGACCGTTTTTCCTTTTTCGGCCAGCCTCCTGATAATATCCTCAAGCATGTTTTTGATATAAAGATCCATGCCCAGCGTGGGCTCATCGAGAATGACAACGCCTGCGCTGGAAAACAGGACCGACAAAATGGTCAGTAAATGTTTTTTGCCCATGGACAAGTTCACCGGAAAATCATCCTTGTTGTCCAGCAGCTCATAGCGCTTTAAAACTTCCAGCGCTTCTTCCTCGCTGAATTCAATGCCCTGAGCCCGCGCGCAGAAGGTGAGCTCGCGGTAGACATTCTCTTCGAACAGCATATGCTCCGGATGCTGAAAAACCAGAATGATGTCCTTGCTGATCTGCGCCACCGATTTTCCGGAGGTCTCTATGCCTTTATATTTCACAATGCCCTTGGTAGGCTTGTTAAGACCGTTAAGCGTCTTCACAAGAGTGGTTTTGCCCGATCCGTTCTGACCTATAATGGAAATGATTTTTCCCTTCCGAAAGCCTGCATCAACGTCTATCAATGCATGGAAACCGTCCGGAAAAGTCTTGCAGATCCCCTCGGCCGTTAAAATTTCTTCGGAGACAGAAAAGTCCATCTGTTTCTCGGCATATTCCCCTGTCCGGATCAGTCTGCCGATTGCTCCCTTGGCTTCTTCAACGGTATAAAACGGATTCAATCCGTTTACCTTTTTGGAAAGCTCCCGATAGATTTCCACTTCCTGCGGGATGGTGACCCCTAATCTTTCCTGTATTTCAAAATTACTGAAAAACTCGTTTTTATCACCGTCAAAGACCACTTCTCCATCCACCAGGCCAATGACGTGATCCACAATATCGGCAAACCATTCGAGATTATTATCCACAATAACGGTGGATTGGCCGGTTACTCTCAATTGCTTCAAAACAGATTGAATCATCTTTTTTCCGTTGGGATCCAGGGAGCTGACCGGTTCATCCATGATTAGAATATCAGGGCGCATAGCCAATACCGAAGCGATGCATACAGCCTGGCGCTGCCCTCCTGAAAGTGTAGCCACCGACCGCTTTCTCAGGTTCTGGATATTTAAAAGGTCCAGCACATATTCTACACGCTCGACAATTTCCTTATTATCCAGGCCCATATTCTCGATACCAAAGGAAATAGCATCTTCCACGCCGTAACCGAATAATTGATTTTCAGGCGACTGGCTGACAACGGAAATAACCTTATCTCCTGCGTCAAAGGAACCATCCAGCTCACCTGCGGGCATAAGGGTCGGAATGACATCGCTGAGGATGCTCACCAGGGTTGTCTTTCCGCAGCCGCTGGGGCCTACGATAGCGGTAACCTGAGCTTCTTTTATCTCAAAACTGACGTTTTTTAAAATAAAATCTGATTTGGCATTATATTTATAACTGATGTTCTCTACATGAAAGCTCAAAGTATTATCTCCTAACCATATTTTATCTTGAGGGCTTGACCGGAAATACAGGGAGTTTTTCCAGATAAATAATGTCCTTTCGGTTTGCAGAGTCGCCTTCTGCAAGAATAGCAGCCTTTCCGGCCACTTTTCCTTCCGCCTTTTTCACCAGGGATTCCATTGCCTTGATGGACTCTCCGGTGCTGATGACATCGTCTACAATCAAAATCCTTTTACCCTTGATCAATTCGCTTTCTTCCTTTTCCAGGCATAAAATCTGCTTGGCCTGGGTGGTAATGGAATAGACCTCTGTAACAAAAGGTTCGGACATGTAGGGTTTTATGCTCTTCCTTGCGACAAAATAACGCTTCATGCCAAGAAGGCGGGCGAGCTCCTGTACAAGCGGAATCCCCTTAGCCTCGGCAGTAATAAGGTAATCCACTTCCGGGATTTTTTCCTTTAACTCTTTAGCGGCGTTAACGACCAGTTCGGCATCCCCCAGAATGACAAAGCTCGCAATTTCAAGAGTGTCACTGATTCTTATAATAGGCAGTTTTCTCTCCACACCGGCAACTTTTAAGCTATAGTACTTCATACTCCTGACCCCCTATTAAACCAAATTAAAAAAGACAGTGAACCTAGTGTTCCCTGTCTTGCAACAGCTTGTAATTATGTGTTCCATAACAAAATATGGAAGTCCAAAATCAACAAACAAAAGAACACCATAGCGTAGGCAATTTACGGTTGCCACGTAGAAACTTCCACACCCTATTTGTGGACTAATATGGTTATCATCATTCAACAATTTTCAACTTTTTTTACGAACCGATTATAACATGGACCTTTATTAAAAGCAATAGAAATAAAAATCCAGTTACCTTAAAAAGAACCGTATAAGCTTGAAATTTCTAGAGTTATAGGGGTAATATCTCATGGGCATATCAATCCAGGTGTATTTTTTCACCATACTCTTATAATGGGTAAAGGTATCAAAGCTGCGCTTGCCATGATAGCTGCCCATT
>DOHN01000154.1:408-860 GCA_003535195.1 Ruminiclostridium sp. | reverse complement strand
CCATGATAGCTGCCCATTCCGCTTTCCCCCACTCCTCCGAAGCCCATGTGGGAGGTGGCCAGGTGTATGATGGTATCGTTGATGCAGCCGCCCCCGAATGATACGCTTTTTATGATGCTGGTTTCAGTGGCTTTATCCCCGGTAAAAAGATAGAGCGCCAGGGGTTTTGGCCTTGCATTGATGCTGGCAATCACTTCATCCATGCTGTCAAACTCAATAATGGGCAGGATGGGGCCAAAGATTTCTTCCTGCATGATAGGGGAATCAAAGGTGATATCATCCAATATGGTGGGCTCAATGAACCTTCCGGCCGCATCTCCCCCGCCTCCGAAAAGAACTTTTTCACCCTGGATAAGATTCATTAACCGGTTAAAATGCTTATCGTTAATAATGACAGGCAATTCCCCGTAATCACCATGGGGAAAGAAATTCCCGATGGTTTCGATCAGTTG
>DOHN01000154.1:0-158 GCA_003535195.1 Ruminiclostridium sp. | reverse complement strand
ATGCGCTTTGCCGCACATTCCAGATCGGCGGTTTCATCCACGATACAGGGACTTTTGCCGCCCAGCTCAAGGCTGACCGGAGTGAGGCTTTTAGCGGCGGCCTCCATGACCAGCTTTCCCACCTGGATACTGCCGGTGAAGAAAATATAGTCGAATTT
>DOHN01000198.1:5073-5343 GCA_003535195.1 Ruminiclostridium sp. | reverse complement strand
TATTATTTGGTTTTTTTGCCGGAAGCAGATATTCAAGCGGTAATGCCAGTCAGCCGGGCTGTTTATGTTGTTGTTGCTTTTACGACATATTTATCTTGGACGGTAATGTTCACTGAGCTTTTTAGGGTAACNNAAATCGGTATGGCCATGTGTTATATTACATACGATCGAGGATTCTCTAATAAACATTTTGTTAATATCAGGTTATATCAGCATCGCAACTGGTAAAGAAATTTTTATTTCGCCAATCAATGGAGTCATTACTTCAAT
>DOHN01000198.1:0-4953 GCA_003535195.1 Ruminiclostridium sp. | reverse complement strand
GGCGTCATTACCTCAATGATATACATAGCCGTTGGAATCGGAATAAGAGCCTATAGAAGACGGGCGAACCATACGTTGCCTGAGAAGAAAATGATTCTGAAATGAGGATCGAAAATGAAAAAGAGGAGCAAGAAAAAAATGTTTGCGGTGATCGGTGCTTTACTCCTTGCCATAGGAATTATTACTGTGTTTTTTAATATTTCATATTCAAAAACCAAAGCAGAGTTTTCAGGCCTCACAGGCCGTCTATTGACTGAGATGCCTAAGGAAAGCAGTGTGTTTACCGAAGAAGATATTGCTGACTTGCCATTGCCTGTTCGGAAATATTTTAGATATTGCGGCTATATCGGCAAACCCAAAATGTCCTTTATGAAAGCGACTCATCAAGATGTTGATTTTGTATTTGGTAAGGGCAAACCAACAATAAAAATAGATTATACACAATACGATTTTGTCAATGAACCGAACAGAATTGCCTATATTGACAGTTCAATGTATGGTATTCCTTTTGAGGGTTTGGATTCATATACCGCCGGGAACGGTTCAATGAAAGGTGTCTTAGCGAAGCTTTTCACATTGTTTAACCAGACAGGCGAAACGATGGATAAAGCAAGTCTGGTCACTTTTTTATCAGAGTGCCTTCTTGTCCCGAATGCCGCTTTACAGGATTATGTTGTTTGGGAAGAAATTGATGATTTGCACGCTAAAGCTACTTTATCTTATTATGGCATCACTGTCGGCGGTATCTTTACATTTAATGAAAACGGTGAAATGCTTTCCTTTACGACCGACGATAGGGAGGTAACGGCGACTGATGGTACCAGTGAAAAGATTAAGTGGTCGGCAGTTTGTAGTGAGTATGTGGAAACAAACGGTGTAAAAAGACCGACTGCTTTACAAGCAATTTGGCATTATGATAATGGTGACCTCGTTTATTTTGATGGAAGAGACATTGTAATTGAATTTGATCCGAGTCATTAAAATAAAACCTCCAACGGATTGCTTGGGCGGGCTTTAGAGAGTTTGAAGGAAAAAGTGAATATACTTTGCCTGTAAGTCTGTTTTCAAAAAGGAATATAAGGCAAAGATCGCACCTTTCTTCCGAGCGAAAAAGGAGTTGGGAGGTAATCCTATGGAAATAGCTAGATCGGCAAAAAACGAAGGTGTTGATTTTGTAGAAAAGCCGAAAAAAAGCAGAACGCCATTAGGCATAGTTGTCTTTGTTTCATTACTCCTTCTACAAGTGCTATTAGGAAAAGCAGGGCACCTTTTGGCAGATATCACCTCACACCAACAAATTGATCCGCACGGAAGTTTTGCCGGCATATCAATCCATCATATTGGCCAAATGATTATTGCTTTAATAGTAATTTTAGTGTTAAGCAAGCTATTGAAAACCAATTTCTGTTTCCAGCTTGGCGATGTGAAAAAGGGGATGAAATACTTAGCTTTATTTACAGCCGCTTTTGCAATTATCTCATTAGTGATTCATGTTTTTATGTATGTTAACAACCAGCTCCCTTCTTATTCATTTCCACTTGATAAAAGAAATATTATTGGTACGTTGGCCTTTCAGTTGTTCCTAAGCGGGCCGTCAGAAGAGGTTGTTTTCCGGGCGTTACCAATAACCGTATTAATGTATGCCTTTGGTAAAAGTATTTCAGTTAAAGGCAATATTACATTGGAGGTAATACTGGCCTCGGTACTATTCTCGTTTGCCCATATAAACTGGTCTTTTAGTCCGTTTATGATTAAGATAGATTTTTTTCAGATATTCTATGCTTTCGTACTCGGAAGCATTCAGGGGATCGTATATCAAAGGACAAAGAGCATTTTGTACCCCATATTAATGCATAGTATCAGCAATGTCCTGATGGTGGGGACGGGATATCTGTTTGCCGTGTTGGTGTAGTCGAAAGGATGAATGTGTCATGGCATACTTTCATAAAAAGCTGGGCAGCAACAGCCTGAAGGAACGCATCTGTTGGGCGACGCTCCTGTTTCTGCTTTTGTTTTTCTGTTTGACAATCATAAGTTATTTTTTCCTTCCCGAGGGGCTGCTGAAAAGCAAAAATCCGTTGCAAAACTGGGAAACCTCCCCAAATACCATAATTCTAACCTTGCAAATTTTCTTTTTTAATTTGCTGTCTGTCCTGGTCATTATCCTCGGAAGTCTGTTTGGTACGAAAAAAGAAAAGGACGTAAACTATTTATCCTTCGGTTATCTTGCCTTTTATACTTTGATCTGTGTAAATGCCGTCGTGCTTGGCACGTGGTCCTTTTCCGTGGAAAGCGAGCCGGTTGCTTTACCGGCAAGGCTTCTCCGTACCTTTGACTTGGCACACAGGGCGGGACTTTGGGAAATGACGGGGCAGCTGTTAATCGCCTGTTCCGCCGCGCACATCGCCACAATACTTACCAGTGGCAAAAATACCGTGACCAAAAAAATCAGGGATATCCGTATTTCAAAGTCTGAAAGAATTACTTTTGTAATAGGGAGTAGCCTTATGCTGATAGGGGCCATAGTCGAAAGTATCGCAATCAATATGCGGTAGAGCGGTAAAACCTGCGTTATGCGGTTTAAGAATTACTGCCGGGAGATAAGGAGAAAATATTTTGTTGAGCAATAAGACGGCAAAAACAGTTACCGCAAGTTGGTATTAAGACCTCATGGGGTATTTGTTTGCAACCTAAATCTATAAGTATTGGAGCGTAACATAATAACAACAAGCTTGTTCAAGATGTATCTCCGGGCTTCTGTAAAAAAGGAAGAAAATCCATGCTGCTTAAATTTCTCCAAGGTATCTTAGGCATTGGGATAAAAAGGTAAGGTAGATGCATGGTGAGGGAGCAAAAAGATTCATGGTTTATAGTGGATATGTGCGGTGAAATGGCCGCCGATGCTGAATGCATTCCTTTTTTAGCGCAGGCAGGGCTGGACGAATTCTCTGTGGGGATTGATGCGATAGCTCAAACCAAGTACAGCTTGCTTTCTCAACCAGATATGATAGAGGTGAGCAATCGATCGTCTGATTAGAGCCCCGTTTCGCAGGGAGCCTTTCTTTTGGAATCAACTTTGTTCCGGTTTGCAGCTTGCAGGCTTTTTTACTGTTTCTTTTCCCCCGGCTAGAGAGAAAGCCATGGTGACGGATTTTTGCAAGCGATCCATTGCCTGCAACAGATACAGGCCGCTATTGGGAGCCAACCATTTCAGTCATGGGATACGCTGGAAATATAAAGCCGGTTTTCCCCCCTATCAAACGATACCTATTCCATAAAAAACCGCATTGCCAAGCCTAAGGCCAAGCAGTGCGGTTTTTGTTTTGCCACTGTCCGACAATGTTATCGTTTCAGCTTTAAAGCGTGGGAGGTCCCGACAATCTTGGCATCGACCCCCAAAAGATCGGCGCAGGTCTTGCCAATATCGGCAAAAGTGGGGCAGGTTCCCAGATCGAGCCCTGCCGCTATGGAATCGCCATACACAAGCCACGGCACATTCTCCCGGGAGTGGTCGCTGCTGGGGGTGGAAGGGTCGCAGCCGTGGTCGGCGGTCAGCATCAGAACATCACCGGGGCGCAAGGCTCCCATCAGCTCACCCAGCTGCACATCAAACCGGTTGAGGGCTTGGGCATAGCCTTCCACGTCGTTGCGGTGACCGTACACCATATCAAAATCCACCAGATTGGTGAAGCACAGGCCGCTAAAATCCGCCTTGGCCCATGCCGTCGTTTTTTCCATGCCGTCCTGATTGTTCCGAATGGACTGGGTTTGGGAGATGCCCCGCCCCGCAAAAATATCGTGAATTTTCCCCACGCCTATGGTGTCCTTTCCCGCCGCCTGCAGCTCATCCAAAAAGGTGGTGCCCGGCGGCAGCAGGGAATAGTCGTGGCGGTTGGAGGTGCGGGAAAAGTCCGGTGCCGTACCCACAAAGGGGCGGGCAATCACCCGGCCCACATGGTGGGGCGGAACCAATAAATCCCGGGCGATTTGGCAAAAGCGGTAGAGGTTTTCCAGACCTGTGACCTCCTCGTGGGCCGCAATCTGAAACACACTGTCGGCGGAGGTGTAGACAATCAGATCACCAGTTTTCACATGCTGCTCCCCGTAATCCCGGATGACCTCCGTTCCGGAGTAGGGCCGGTTGCAAAGTACCCCGTGCCCGGTTTTTTCCTCAAAGGCCGCGATCAGATCAGGGGGAAAACCATTGGGGTAGGTGGGCAGGGGAGAGCCGGAAATAACCCCAGCGATTTCCCAGTGGCCAATGGTGGTGTCCTTGCCTGCGCTGGCCTCCTCCATTCTGGCAAAGCTGGCAAGGGGAGCCTTTGGCTTGACGCCGTAGTTGATGCCGTCGATGCAGAATAGCCCCAGCCTTTCCAAATTGGGCAGGTGGAGCTTGCCGCTGTCAAAACAGGCCTTGAGGGTGTCGCTGCCCTCATCCCCATAGGCGGCGGCATCTTTGGCCCCGCCAATGCCCACGCTGTCCAGCACGATTAAAAATACACGGTTGACTTCAGACATCACTCTCGTCCCTTTCTGCTTCGCCGGTTCCAGAGGAGCCTTCCTCCTGCCGGCTGGCGAGCTCTGCCGCCCCTTTGTGGGGTAAATCCCATGATATGGGCGCTTTTTCCCTCCTGCCCCTTTCGCCCCCCCTTGGCAGCTTTCCGGTAAAGACAAAAGGTACTGAAGGGCCCTTAAGCCGCCGGTTCCATACCTTTTTTGCCAGAGCCGGCCCCTAGTCCAAGGGGTCAGGTTTGCTGGGCCGGGGCAGTGCTGTCCCGTTCCACCAGCGTGCCGGTAATCTGCATGTGCATATAGGGCCAGTCGGGATGTTTGATGCGCTGCCGCAGCAAATTCACCGTGAGGATTCCGATGGCCGCGCGGGAAATGCGCATGGTGGTCAGGGGAGGGATGGTCATGGCGCTGAAGGGAATATCATCCCCTCCGATGAGGGAA
>DOHN01000195.1 GCA_003535195.1 Ruminiclostridium sp. | reverse complement strand
TGGCTCCCCAAGTTGGACTCGAACCAACGACCCTGCGGTTAACAGCCGCATGCTCTACCGACTGAGCTATTGAGGAATATCAGCTTGGTCCGCTAAACTGCGGAACAGAATATATTATATCGGGTTCCGCAATTCTGGTCAAGTCTTTTTTACTCTTTTCTTGCGGGTTAAAATGCAGTATTAAATACCTTTTTCCTCGCTGGCTGCCGGTTGGCGTTCAATCACTTCTCTTATATGCTTTTGGATTCGTTGGTTGAAAGGAGTAAAAATCCGGCTTTGATATTCACAAATATATTTCCCGCTGAACCGGGCCGCTTTTAGAATTCCTATCGAAAACTCAATGGGCACTTCCCCATAAAAAGGCGGCATATGAATATCACCCCTTCCGAAGGTAATACGGTATCCCATCGGAAGAGCCCGGTACAGGTCGAAATTTTCAAGGCGCATGGGCTCAAAAATTCCGGTATTGTCGTTGATATGGCAATGGCCCACATAGGGAGCGCATTCTCTGATTGCTTCTTCGAAAGAGAATCCAAAATACTTGGAGGCAATATATAGATGCCCCAGATCCAGATTCATCTTAAAATTTGCAAGGCCGACAAGCTTCACGGCCTCAAGCACAGGTTTATAGTGCTCCACCTCAATATTCTCCAAGCAAAGCATTATTCCCTTTTGCTGCGCATAAAGAGCCGCCTTTTTATGGCCTTCTATAAATTGGTTCTCCACTTCCGGGTTATGAGAATCCTGTTCAAAATGGAGTACCAAAGGGTTCAGGGACAACCTGGCACAGATATCTATAGATGCCAAAAGTGCATCCATATGCAGCCGGTATTGATCCCTGCTTCTAAGATCAAGTCCTACGCCTATGTGCGCCGAATAGTGCAGACCCGCTTTTTTTAATATGGAACCGGCATATTCTACAAATTTCTTGTTTTCCTTGCCTGAGATAATCAGCGGAAAGGCATCCAGGGCGATCTCTGCGCAATCGTACCCCCATTTCTTTACCGATGCAAGCTCCGCTTCCAAAGCATTGACATTGATGCCTGCCGCAACATTCAGACCGATGATTGGCTTATTCATTTTTTATCACTCAAACTCTCCCTTATTCTATTAATCCTGAATGATTTCTTCTTCCTTGAGTACCCTGATGCATTCCAAATCAAGCTTTGTCTTCACATGGTCGCCTTCGTGAAATAAAACAGAAAGCTGGGGATTATATATCTCTACGATAAGATGGTTATCTCCCATTTGAACCTCATATTCCATTTTTGAACCGAAGTATGTAGCCCTTGATATAACCCCTGGAATTCCGTCTCCTTCCGGCATCAGTTCAATGGATTCGGGGCGGATGCAAAGGCAGTATTGGCCGCCTGCTTCAATTTCTACGGGTCCGGGATTCGGTACGGTAATGGGTACATCTCCTACTTTTACAAAAGCGGAGCCATCTTTCAGCTCTTTCAATTCACATCTGAGGAAATTTGCCTTACCGATAAAGTTTGCTACAAACGGAGAATTCGGATATTCGTAAATTTCTTTTGGAGACCCCATTTGAACCAGGTCGCCTTTATCCATAATCACTATTTTATCCGAGATGGCCATGGCCTCGGATTGATCATGTGTAACATAAAGGCTTGTGATACCCAATCTTTTTTGGAGTGACCGCAGTTCATCACGCATATGCTCTCGAAGCTTCGCGTCAAGATTTGATAAAGGTTCATCGAAAAGAAGCACCTTTGGCTCTATAACAATCGCGCGGGCTAAGGCTACGCGCTGCTGCTGGCCGCCCGAAAGCTGGCTTGGAAAACGTGATTCCATGCCCGAAAGCTGCATGAGCTTGATCACCTTATTGGTCTGCTCACGAATGACCGACTTGGACAGTTTTTTAACTCGTAGACCGTATGCTATATTTTCATAAATGTTTAGATGGGGAAATAGAGCATAGCTCTGAAATACCATGGATATACCCCTTTTATTGGGCGGCACATTTGCCATGGGTCTGTCGCCTATAAAAATTTCTCCGGAGGTAGGATATTCAAAGCCGGAAATCATGCGCAATGTCGTCGTTTTCCCGCAGCCAGAGGGACCCAGTAAAGTCACCAGCTCGCCATCGGTTATATTTAAATCAATGTTTCTTACTGCGACAAACTCACCATTGCCTTCCATCTGCGGGAAAATTTTCGTCACACCCGATAAGCGTACTCCGCTGCTTTTACCGCTAAACTGCTGGATTTCCTCTATATCTCTTTCCATAGTTTTCATGATGACCTCCCAGTTCACTTAAATTTAACTCCCTATTTGTATACCTTGGTTCTCGGAGCAAGCAGAGTTTGCACAAGGAAATTGATGAGCACAATGGCCGTAAGAATAATCACAATCATAATCATGACATAGCAGGCTGCGGCGCTGTACTTGCTCGCTTCAAACAATGAAAATACTTTCGTGGTGGCCAGAGTCCATTTGGGTGAAGTGAGGAAAATAACTGCGCTTACAGCTGTCATCGCCCTTACAAAGGAATAGACCATTCCCGAAAAAAATGCTTGTTTCAAAAGCGGCAGCGTGATACGTCTAAAGGTCACTCCATTGTCCGCTCCTGAAATTGTCGAGGCTTCTTCAATGGATCTGTCTATCTGAAGTAATGTTGAAGTGCCGGCTTCCAGGGCAACGGGCATATTTCTAAAAGTAAAAGCAGCGACAAGAATAAGCGCTGTGCCGGTAAGCAGGAGGGGCTTTTGATTAAAGGTGCAAACATAGCCGATACCTAAAACAGTTCCGGGGATCGCAAAGGTAAGCATGGACGAAATCTCCATAACCTTTTTGCCGAAGAAATTTTTTCGGACGGTAAGAAAAGCGATGATCATGCCCAGAATTCCGCCAATGGGAGCGGAAATTGTGGCCAGCGTTATAGAATTCTTCAGTGCGTCCCAGCCTAATGAAATTACATATTCAAAATGTTCGAGAGTAAAGGTGTAGTTGATGCCCCATGTTTTTATAAAGGAACCTATGAGCACGGTTCCATAAAAAAGAATAATAATTCCGGAAATAACGGTACAAAAAGCAAAAAGCGGCCACATAATATGTTTTTCGTGAAGCTTTCTGCCTTTTTGGGAGGGCTTGCCTGTGACCGTAACAAAACTCTTCCCCTTTAGCCAGTATTTCTGCAGCAGAAATGCACAGACTGTCGGCAAAAGCAGAATAATGGCCAGGAGCGAACCTCCCTGCAGGTCATACATGCCTGTGATGATCCGGTACGTCTCTACCGCCAGAGTGGAAAATCCGCCGGCGATGACAGCGGGATTCGAAAAATCCTCCAAGGACTGGATAAATACCAATAATAACGCACTTGCGATACCAGGCGCTGATAGCGGCATGGTGATGGTCCGAAAAATATGCCCCCTTGACGCACCCATGTTATATGCGGCATCTTCAACCGATGTGTCAATGGACTCTAAAATGCCTGTGAGGGTGAGAAACGCCACAGGAAAAAAAGATATGGACTGAACGACGATCAGGCTGTGAATGCCATATACGTCGAAGGTATCGATTCCAAATAAAGTTTTCGTTATCAATCCCTGTCTGCCAAACAGAAAAATAATGGATAGCGAGAGAATAAAGGGCGGTGAAATGATAGGCAGGGTTGCAATGGCCCTGAAAAAACCCTTGCCGGGCATTTCAGTTCTCGTTAATGCGAATGCAAAAACATAACCAATAAAGGTGGAAACCAAAGCTACGATTAGGCCCAGCTTCATACTGTTTAAAAAAGTCTGCCCATACCCCTTATTCTGAATGATCTCAATAAATTTTTGGGTGGTAAAGCCACCCTCGGCATTGGTAAAACTCAGTTTAAAAACATTAAAGATCGGAAGCATAATAAATATGAACAGAAGCACAAAAACCGCTATAATCGTGAGAAGCAGAAGCGGCTGATGCAAAAGCATTTTAAAGTCTTTCATGCTGTTTTTAGCCGAAAGCTTCCTTCTTGAAACCAATTGACCTTTTGCCCCCATAATTGCCAACCCCCTTTTAAAATAAGCCATGCAGGGTTTTTTAATGGAATCAATCATTTTTATAAAGGCTGTGCCAAAACCTATGACACAGCCTTCGCTATTTTTGAATTGTAATTTTTATTGCTTTAAGTTATTGGCTGCATCAATTTTCTCATTGAATTTTGCAACAAGGTCTTTCTTGTTCTGACCGGCCCAAACCGCATCATAGTCAATAATCTTCAGGTCTTCAATTTTGATAAGTCCATCCGTTGCTTTTGCGGTTGAATTCAGAGGAACTCTATTGCTCTTAGAATCAATAAACAGCTCCTGTGCTCTTTTACTGAGCGTCCAATCGATAAATAATCTGGCATTCTCCTGTTCTTTTTCATTGCCGCCTTTAATAAGGGCTACTGCACCAACTTCAAATCCTGTGCCCTCACTAGGGAATGACAGCTCGATAGGATAGCCTTCCATAGCCGGTTTTAAACCGTCATGAGAAAATGTGATTGCAATTGCAGCCTCGCCGAGCCCAACTTCCATAGGAGGCGCGGCGCCGGCTTTCGTATATTGACGTACATTTTTATTAAGCGCGGCAAGATACTCCCAGGCCTTTTCTTCTCCCATAAGCTGGATAATTGTCGCAAGAACAGTATAAGACGTTCCGGAGGTAGATGGATGGGCCATTGAGATCTGTCCTTTAAATTCCGGCTTCAATAAGTCCTGCCATGATTTAGGATATTCAAGACTGTTTTTTGTAAACCAATCTTTGTTGCACGCAAATGAAATAGCACCAACATAGAAGGGATTCCATATTTTTTCCGGATCTTTGTACTGCTCAGGGATGTTGGCAAGTTCCGACGACTGGTAGGGCTCTAAAAGACCCTCCTTGGCAGCAGCAATATAAGTATCGGAAGAGCCCCCATGCATGACGGACGCTAAAGGATTTGCCTTTTCGGCGGAAATACGGGCAAGCATCTCGCCAGCTGAAAGACGGACATAGTTAATTTTGATTCCGGTGTCCTTTTCAAATGCATTAAAATATGTTGGGATTTCGGTGTCGGGAAGTGCGGAATATACTGTAAGCTCCTTATATGCGGGTTTTTCAGGCTCTTTCGTGGCCGGCGGTGCGGCGGATGATTCTGGTGGGTTGCTTGGTGTAGCCGTGTTGGAAGCCGGATTTTGATTGGAGCAGGCCATCAGCGTTGTAACTAACATGATACATACCATAACAAATGATAAGGTCTTTTTTGTTACCCTTGGCATAAAATCCCTCTTTCCATTTTGTTATTCACTTCCCTTTGATGTTTCTCCCATCAAAAGAAAACCTCATGTATAAGTATAGCTTGTAATATTTACTAAAAAAACAATCAAATTTATGATATTTTTTTATACATCACATAAAATTTAAAATAAGTTCAAATTCTTATCGTAAAATTTAGCCCTTTTCCTTTTTATAATCTCTTGGGGTCAGGCCCGTGTTTTTCTTAAAGATGTAGCTAAAATAATGAGGATCCTTATACCCTACGGCATAGGCCACCTCGGAAAGCTTTGATTTTCTTTCTTCGAGTATGCTCTTGGCATTTTCCACTCTCACTTTAGTCAGGTACTCTATAAAGGTCTCCCCGGTCTGCTGGGAGAAAATTGTGCTGAAATGGTTGGGGCTGAAACCGGTGTATTTGGCTACCGTATTCAGTGACATTGAAGTATCGCTAAAATTGTTATTGATAAAATCCTTTGCTTTCGTCAGTATATCTACGTATTTGACATGGGCAAATTCATTCTTAAAAACAATCACCCGCTTGAGCAAATCTGCAGCAAACTCTTTTATTTTCTCCGGCGAACCGGTTCCCTGTAAAAGCAATTCAGGGTTCTCGCTCTCAGGAATAATATCCTTTGGGTTTCCTCCCAGTTCAGCGACAAGCCTGGACGAAGCGACTATAATATCCATGAGCCAATAGTATCCGTATAGAAGGCTCCGGACGCCTTCTTTCCTGTTTTTATCGGAAAAGCTTTCAACGATCTGGGGAATATCATCCTCCGTGGCAAATTTCAGCCGTTCCGATGCAGGGATATTCATTGCGGCATCAAGGTGTGGAAAGGCATAGCCCTCCTCTATATCATCAATCCCTACAATTTTGTCCCTGCCAATCCCCATCAGAAAACATATGGCTTTATGTGCGTCATTATAAGATACCGGCATTTCTGCGATTCTGCTGACCACCGAGCCAATGCCGATGGTGACCTGCACATCCATACTTCGTTTGAGACCATGCCAAATGGTCTGGGCTGCCTCATATATAGCCTCATCCACCTGAACTTCCGTATCTCCTTTTACGATTAAAACAAATCTGTCCATCCCTTTAAAAAACCAGATTAAATCGCTTCTTCCATCAAGAAGTTCCGAAAAACAAGTTTTGAGTTTTTTAATGGAATCTTTGACGCCCGAACAAAATATCAGCTCCCCCACAGCAATGATATACTTTTTGGCAATCATATCTATATTGTAGCCCGCAGCCTGCTCAATTGCTGTGGCCGACGGAACAAGGCCGGTGACAAGCCGGTCAAAGAAACTGTCCCGTTTTAATTTTTGTTCATCTTCCGTATGCTGACGCCTGGTACCAAACTCCACAAGCTCGGCTCTTTCCTGTTCAATGCGCTCTGCAACCTTATCCAGTGTAGCAAGTAAAGTCTTTGCATTGACGGGTTTTAAGAGATATTCATCAACGCCGATCGAAATGGCTTCCTTTGCAAACTCAAACTCGTCATATCCGCTGATAATAATAATCTTGATCCAGGACATAGCCCGTTTTACTATTTTTGCGAGCTGCAATCCATCCATAAACGGCATCTTTATATCGGTGATCAATATATCCGGCTTAAGCTCTAAAATAGCGGGGAGCGCCAGCTCACCATCGGACTCCTCACCGCAGAGCATATAGAGTTCACTGCCATCCAATTTATGCCGGATGCCTTCCCGTACGATTGCCTCATCTTCGGTTACAAAAACTTTATACATCTTTTTGCTCCTCTTTCAATGGCAAGACCAGACTAAGCTTTGTGCCCCTGCCATATTCGCTCTCTATGGAAAGCCCTTCTATACCGTAAAAGAGCTTTATTCGCCTGTTCACATTAAAAATGCCATACCCGGCATTCTCCGAAGGATGATCGGCAGATAGACTTTTCTTGAGCTTCAAAAGCGTTTCCTTCGTCATTCCTATTCCATTATCCTCTACCACGAAAAGCATATTTTGGTCTGCCAATAGCCTTCCTGATACATTGATATGCCCCCCGCCCCGCTTATTTTTGATCCCATGGTACAGGGCATTTTCCACCAGTGGCTGCAAAATAAGCTTTATTACAACTTTGTCCTTCAATTCTTCATCGATATCGATGGTGTACGAGAGGATATCCATATAACGCACGCTCTGAATGACCAAATAATCCTTTACATGCTCGATTTCCTTTGATACCGGTATCCAGTCATGGCCGTGGCTCAGGGCAATGCGATAGAAATTCGAAAACGCCATGGTCACATCTACCACTTCCTGGGTCCGCCCTTCTTCTGCCAGCCATACGATGGTGTCAAAGGTATTGTAAAGAAAATGGGGAGTGATTTGAGCCTGAAGCTCCCTCATCTCAGATTTTTGCAGGTTTTTCTGTTCTTCGATGCTGTTCTCCAAAAGTGCACTTATTCTTTCTGCCATGATGTTGAGGCTTTCAGTAAGCTTTATCAGCTCCTCCACATCCGGAGGTTTAGCTCTTGTTTCAAGATTGCCCAGCGCAATCTTTTCGGCCATTTTCTCAAGCTCCCAAATGGGCTGTTTAATCGCCTGCTCCAATGTTTTGTAAGCGACTCCGGCAGTCATGGTCACGATGCATACCAGTATAAAAACAAATAATGCGATCAATCGGGAAGTATGCTGGATCGAAATATTAATTTTTGCCATCATATTGATCTCAGCGTAGGTAAATTCCTTGAGCACGTCATAGATCAGCGCAGAAACTCCTTGTATTTCTATAAGGATTTGCTGGTTTTCAGAAACGGGGGCACGGTTTTTAATTTGACTGCTTAACCTGTCAACGTATGTAATAAGTGTCCCCGTAGCTCTTCTCGCCGCTTCGATTAATTCCAGGTTCTTTTTTTCCCCGGTATTGGCATGAAGCACCGAAAGACCTTCATTGATAGTATTGATAATTTCATACTGTCTGCCTTCAGAAAAGCTTTTCCGGCCTGCGACAATCTCCCATATTTCTTTGTTTACTTCAGTTTTTGCCGTATTGCTAAGCTCATTGGCAAAATCAATATTCTCAATAAGCCGGTTATATTCTGCTGAAATATTCCTAAGATAGACCAGACTGATTATAGTGGGGACGATAAAAAGCCCGATAATAGCTATAAAAGATATCCTAAGCATATCTTTTATACTTTTTGTTCTTGTCATATCATCAGCAAATATGCTCTTCATTAATAATCCCTCGGCGGAAGATTTATAAGGTCTGAATTTTCAGTAAACACAGCTTCTTCAACATAAATTGACTCCTCTGTCCGAAGTCCTGAGCAAATATCTATCGCCGCTTTTATTGCCTTTTCCCCAAGTTCAGGATTGGATTCGGCCACAAAGTTTATCTTACCCAGGGAAAGCAGATCCATCGCTTTTTGCTCCCCGTCAAATGTAATAATCACAATATCGCTTCCGGGGGAAATTCCGGCTTTTTCCATGGCTTTTATAGCGCCAAAGGTCATGGCATCGCTATAGGATATAAGCACATCGATTTCTTTATCATTTTTGAAAAAGGTTTCCAGAAGTTCCTCTGCTTTTGAAAACAAATAGTCTCCGCTTACACTGTAAAAAATATTAAATTTCGAATCCTTTCCAAAAGTCTCCCGGATGCCTTTGCTTCTCTCTATTGCAGGAGATGAACCGACTGTCCCGTAAAGCTCAACAATCTTTACGGGATCGATGCCTGCAATAAATTTTTGCATAATAAAACGTGCTGCCTCTACGCCTTGTTCTTCATATCTCGATCCGACATAAGTATAGACTGCACCTTCTACAGATGTTGTAAGGCTGCGGTCTGTCAGAATAATCGGTATTTCCGCTGCTTTAGCCTCTGCAAGAACGTTGTCCCAGCCGCTCTTAACAACAGGTGAAAATATAATGGCATCGACCTGATATACAACAAGGGCTCTGATAGCCTCTTTTTGGCTTTCCTGCGTTCTGTCGGCCTTTATTGTTATAAGCTGAATATCGTTTTTTGACGCCGCTTGCTTTATGGAGCTTGTTACCTTGTCCCTCCAGGAGCTTTCACTGATAAGCTCCACAAAGCCGACAACAAGTTTGTGCGACGATTCTTTTGACACTTTATAGTTTTTAGTATACGGCGAGTAAAAAATTATAAATGAACACACCAAAATTCCAATAGCCAATGTAATCAGTAAAATAATCCTTAATGATCCTTTTCTCATTTAGGCCCCCAAAAGCTTATCGAAAAAGACGACTATAATACAATTGTCTATTCTTGTGTTGGACTTGTTCTGGCTGTTGCGCCTAAGAAGCATCTCGAATACAGCGTAAATATATATGCCTGATATAGCGTAAAATATATATGCCTGAAGATGTGATCGGGTCTCATGTGAACTTGAATTAATTCAATTATATCACTTTTAGCCTTTTCTCTCTATCACCCATCCCTTCTGTTTATAATGAAGCGCGCTTTTATATTTATACGATGGTTATACTTCAGAGCGGCACCGCGTGCCGGAGCCTGCCAGTAGAATTTGAAGGGCCATATAGCGCTTCAGGGTATTCTCGGCTTGATTGGATAAATCGTCTAGAAACAGCTTATACAAATCTTTGTCTTCAAGGACGTAATTGGCCTCCAGTATCCGGTTGGCCAGAGCATTGAATTTTCTGAGCAGATCCGATTCGGACAAAGTTTTTAAATTCCTGTCCTTGGCCAGAGTGAGCTTCAGAAGAGAGGGTATCCTTGAAAGATAACTCTCTTCCGAACTTTCCAAGCCCAGCAGCATGCCGATATCCATATCCAGTGCATGAATAATACTCAGTATGATTTCAAGCTTTGGATTGGTTTTTCTGCCGTTTTCAATCTGCGAAAGATAACCTGCCGAAATTCCGATTTTTTTGGCAAACTCCAGCAGGCTATAACCCTTTTCTTCACGCTTTGCTTTAATGACCTCGCCAACCTTGATTTCCATCAATCTACCTCTTTTTAAAGGTGGTATGACTTATTTCACTATAATTCTGTGGAAGGACTTTTTGCCCTTGCGTATAATGATCTCACCGTTCTCCAGATCAGTTTCGAAAACGGTTTTATCAATGGTTTCCACGCGCTTGTTATTCAGGTAGAGACCCCCCTGCTGAATGAGGCGTCTGCCCTCTCCCTTGGAAGGAATCAAGCCGGTTTTTATCAGCAAATCTACTACCGGGATCCCCCGCGCCAGCTCCTGCATTAAAATACTGGCGGTAGGCATGTTCTCTGAGGATGCGCCCTGCCCAAAGAGAGACTCCGCGGCTTCCTTTGCCTTGTCGGCCTCTTCCTTTCCGTGAACAATGCCGGTCACCTCGTAGGCAAGTATCTTTTTTGCCTCATTAATGCGGGCATCCCGGAAGGAGGCCATTTCTTCTATCTGATCCATGGGCAAAAATGTCAGCAGTTTCAGGCATTTAACCACATCGGCATCATCAATATTTCTCCAATACTGATAAAAGTCATAGGGCGTTGTTTTATTGGGATCAAGCCATACGGCGCCGCTTTGAGTCTTGCCCATTTTTTTCCCTTCACTGGTTGTGAGAAGGGTAAAGGTCATGCCGTAAACTTCCTCCCCTTCTGTACGGCGAACCAGATCAATGCCGCCAAGGATATTGCTCCATTGGTCGTCGCCTCCAAGCTCCAGCCTGCACCCAAAATCCTTGTACAGCTTGAAGAAGTCATAGCTCTGCATGAGCATATAATTAAATTCAATGAAAGATAACCCCTTCTCCATTCTGCTTTTGAAGCATTCTGCGGTGAGCATCCGATTGACTGAGAAATGGACGCCCACATCTCTTAAAAAGGACACATAATTAAGATTCAAAAGCCAGTCCGCATTGTTGATCATCATGGCCTTACCTTCGCCAAAATCAACAAGTCTCTTCATCTGATCGCGAAAACGAGAGCCATTATGCTCAATTTCTTCCGGAGTCAGCATTTTTCTCATATCGGTTCTGCCCGAAGGATCGCCGACCATTGCGGTTCCGCCGCCAATCAGCGCGATGGGTTTATGCCCCGCTTTCTGCATATGGGCCATAACAATCAGCTGCAGCAAATGTCCCACATGAAGGCTGTCGGCAGTTGGGTCGAAACCTATATAAAAAGTCATTTTTTCGTTTGCAAGGAGATCTCTGATTTTCTCCTCATTGGTGGTCTGCGCAATAAATCCGCGTTCTTTCAATGTGTCAAAGACATTGGCACCCATTTTTTACTTCCTTTCGTCCAATCATAAATAAGTCATTAACTGAATACGCCGTTAATGGTTTTCATATAATAAATTTAAATTCAGGGCCTTATGATAGATAAACATCTATATACAAAATGGCCTATTAATGTAATATTATATCGCCTAACAGCAAAAGCGGCAAGGCGGCTTTTCTCCCGTATCACGATTTTATGATCGCGTCAAAAGCGGCAGAGTGATATTTCAGTACGTCAGCGGAGCAGGGTTGCGGAGCGGCGCGAATCGAAGTTATTGAGAATGCCCTGTAAAATCATCCGCCCATATGATATGTAAAAAGTTCCTTGGGAAAAAAATATTGAGGAATAATGATTTATGCTATAATAGGGATAAATGCCACAGGCTCCTTACATTTTTGAAGCTGTCACTTAATTTGGAGGTTATATATGAATGGAAATACAGGAGGCCGTCAAGCAAACGAAAGGCCTGCAGCGTCTTCCAGAAAAGAAAAGCGAACAAATCAAAGCACCGGCAAATTGGTCACAAGGGTTTTTTTAATTGCATTAGCCGTCGTTTTTTCCATGATCCTTCTGGCAGTCAGCGCTGCCACGGGCCTTGCAAGCGGCGGGGCATACGGTATGATCAAGACTACTCCCATGCTCGATGCCAAAGTATTTAAAACCATGGGTTTTAATTCCTATGTTTATGATTCGGCCGGCAATGTCATTGCAGAGCTGAAAAAAGAAGAGAATCGCGTATGGATCGACTATGGGGATATTCCTCAAATGCTGATTAACGCCTATGTCGCTGTAGAAGACAAGCGTTTTTTTGACCATGAGGGCATCGACTTCAAAAGAATCGGAAGCGCCGGCCTCTCCTATATAAAGAAAATGCTGGGCGCCAAAATCGATGTTCAGGGCGGAAGTACAATTACGCAGCAGCTTATCAAAAATCTGACCAAAAGAGATCAGATAACCATTCCCCGCAAACTGCAGGAGCAGTGGCAGGCTATGGGACTGGAAAAAGTTTTAACCAAAAAGGAAATTCTTACTTATTATTTGAATAACGTACCTATGGGCGGTAATTTTTATGGTATTGAGACGGCTGCCAAAGGCTATTTCGGCAAGGATGTCCGGAATCTTTCCCTGGCTGAGTGCGCCAGTCTTGCCGGTATAACCAATTGGCCCACCAAGTACATGCCCATTGATGAAGAAAATATTGAAGCAAATATTGCAAGAACCAAGGTGATTCTGGGCCTGATGCTGGAACAGGGAAAAATTAATCAAAGCGAATATGATGAAGCCGTGAAGGAAGCTGAAAATATCAATTTCAAATACAATCCTGAAGCCGGTAAAGTCATGCAGACCAGCAACCAGTCTTACTTTGTCGATGAAGCCATAAAAAGTGTCAAGGAATACCTGATCAAAGTCTATGGGTATACCGATCAGGCCGCACTGGATATTATCTACAATTCAGGTCTTCATATTTATACCACCATGGACCCCAAGGTGCAGACTGCTTTGGATGAGGTCTTTACCGATCCCAAGTATTTTGAGGCTAAAAACCGTTATACGGATGAACCTCCTCAGGCCGCTATGGTCGTTATGGATAAAGACGGCTTCGTCCGAGGACTATACGGAGGCCAGGGCGCCAAAGAGGGCAGTGTTTTCAACCGCGCCACTCAGGCCAGACGCTCTCCGGGCTCTGCCATCAAACCCCTTGTGGTTTACGGACCGGGCATAGACAGCAAAACCATCACTGCAGCGACGGTAGTAGATGATGTCAAGCAATACCTACTGACCAATAAGCCGAATGAAGAATGGCCCCGAAATGTAGAAAAAACGAATTACGGACTCACAGATGTCAGAGACGGCCTTCTGCATTCCAGAAATGTTGTGGCGACATTGGTTTTGAAAAATTATGTAGGGGTTGACAATGGCCTTAATTATCTTGCTAAGATGGGTATAGACCGAACCAACGAGAAATATCTGTCCATCGCCATGGGCGGTTTCAATGAAGGAATAACACCCCTGGAAATGACTGCTGCATACACCACATTTTCCAATAAGGGCGTTTATACCAAGCCTGTTTTCTTTACCGAGGTAAAGGATAACGACGGTACGGTCATACTCTCCAATACGCCTGAAAGGACCCAGGTATTTTCCGAGCAGGCCGTATATATCATGAACAGTATGCTGACGGATGTTGTGAAAAAGGGGACTGCCTCCAGAAATGGTTATGGTACTGTCAAGTATAAAGATGACAAAGGTAAGACCGTCACTATCCCGTCTGCCGGGAAAACCGGTACGACCGACTCCAATAAAGACAAGTGGTTTGCCGGATTTACTCCTTACTATACCGGTGTGACCTGGTATGGCTATGATAAAGCGGTAGCCCTCGGAACAGGCGAATATTATACAGCTCTTACCATATGGAACGCCGTTATGAATAAAATTCACGAGGGTATGTCGGCAACGCCTTTCTTTGAAAACACCCCCTCCAATATCGTAAAACGCACCATCTGTATTGATTCGGGCAAGATTGCGACAGATTTGTGCAAGAATGACCCCAGGGGAAGCCGTGTCAGGGAGGAATACTTCATAGAAGGTACCGAGCCCTCTTACAGTGACACTTGCAAAGTGCATGTTTCGGCTCTGATTTGTTCGGCGGCGAAAGATGCTCAGGGAAGATACCTGCTGGCAAATGAATACTGCCCTGCGAGCGTGAAAAAAACCTGGGTGGGCATCAGGAGACCGGTGGAATACAAGCCAAAATTCCCTGGTGATTCGTATCCTCTTGATTATAAATATGAAATAGCTGAAGGTGAATACTGCACCATACACTCCCCGGGCGCACTCATTCCGAGCATCACTCATGAAGAGGAAAAAACTTCTGATTTCGGCCAGTTGCTGGATCCCCAAAATGAAGATATTGGCGAACCGATTCAAGAAGATGATTGGGGCAATTTGGACTGGGGCGACGATTCAGATGCATGGGACTGATGTAAATAGAGAATAGAAAGATACAAATACCGGGAAGTCGAAAGGCTGACCCGGTATTTCACTTTCAGGGATCTATTCTTCTTTGTCCTGCTGACGCGGCGGCTTGGGCCCAAAATACTGATAATAATAGCACAGCAGCCCGCCGTTATAGAGCTTTCGGTTTTTATCGGCTTTGCGCCCAAAGAACTTCTCAAAATCAGAGTCTGCATTAATAATGTAATAGGACCATGTGGAAAGCCGTTCGAAGCTCTTCCCCATATTCTCGTACAGCCTGTTGTTCTCTTTCTTCTCCCCAATTCTTTGGCCATAGGGAGGATTTGTTATAATAAAGCCATACTTGACTTTTGAAGAAAGCTCTCTGACATCCCTGGTCTGTATATGGACAAGATCAGCCACACCCGCCTGGCGGGCATGGTAGTTTGCCATACTGACCGCCTCGGGGTTGATGTCATATCCCTGGATCAATACATCTCCGGAAGGCTTTGGCTTCATCAAATCCCTTGCCTCGTTCAGGGCTCTGTACCAAGTTTCCTTCGGAATATTAGGCCATTCCTGGCAGTCAAAATCCCGATCCAGCCCCGGGGCTTTATTTTTTGCCATCAGCGCGGCCTCAATCGGTATGGTCCCCGATCCGCATAAAGGATCAATAAGAAATCTTCCCGGGGACCAATGGCTGATCAATATCAGAGCGCTGGCTAGGGTCTCTTTTATGGGGGCCGTATATGCCAGGCTTCTATAGCCCCTTTTATGGAGTCCCGAGCCTGAAGTATCAATAGAAAGCGTCACCTGATCCTTCAAAATGTTAAAATCCACACGGTACCTCGGCCCTGTTTCAGGAAAAATCTCTATGCCATATACTTTCTTTAATCTTTCAACAATGGCCTTCTTGATGATGGATTGGCAGTCGGAGATACTCATCAAGGTGGACTTGACACACCCGCCCGTGACAGGAAACTCCACATCCTTTGGAAGCCATTCCTCCCAGGGTATGGCCTTTGTTTTCTCAAAGAGCTCGTCAAAGGTGTTGGCTGTAAATTCGCCCATCAGGACATGGACACGCCCCGCTGCGCGCAGCCAGAGATTGGCCCTGCAAATTGCGTCCATATCGCCGTCAAAGAATATCCTGCCATTGTCGGTTACGGTATCTTCATATCCTAAATGTTTAAGCTCACGGGCTACAACGGATTCAACCCCGAAGGCCGCCGTTGCGAAAAGTCTTAGTTTCTTCATGTACTCCTCCTAGTAGACGGTTAAGGGGACGGTTCCCCCGACAATATTGCCACAAGAACCGTCCCCTGACAACTCGAAATATTTACTGATGAAATACCGATCCTCCCAGAAACTCTCTCAATATGGAGTTGCCGGGCACCCGGTCATGGGAAGCGGGCAGAAAATAGCTTAAAAATTCCGTCAAACGCCGGGCCTCGGAATACTCGGGCATATCCTTTGTAATATTTTGAAGCAGCGGCAGGGCAAAAGGCTTGAGCATAGCTATCTCATAAATCAGTGAAGAATTGAACATGGCATCAGCCTCTTCCTGGAAGGGGAATATATTTCGCTCCTCGCCTCTTCTGACGCTTGACCACATATCAATGGTCTTAGGGGCCGGTGTTCCTCTATACCGGTTATCTCTGACAATACGTCTTAAAAGACGAAGGTCAGTGGTCGGTATGCGGTTGTGCATGTCGATGCGCATAGAGGTAATGGCGCTGATGTAGATTTTAAATTTGTTTTCAGCTTTTACCTCACTGGTCAGGCGTGGGTTAAGGGCGTGAATACCTTCAATAACCAAAACCTGCCCCTCTTTCAGTTTCATTTTCTGTCCGTTGTATTCCCTTTCCCCGGTTTTAAAATTAAATGTGGGAAGCTCGATCTCCCCACCCTCTATCAAGGTGTTGAGATCTTTATTAAAGAGTTCTAAATCAACGGTTTCCAGAGCTTCATAATCGGGCTTTCCCTCTTCGTCCCTCGGGGTTCTGGTTTTATCAACAAAATAATCGTCTACGGAGATATTCAGAGGCACAATCCCATTTACCCGCAGCTGCACCGAAAGCCTTTGAGCAAAGGTTGTTTTGCCCGATGAGGAAGGACCCGCTATTAGAATGACTTTCTGCCGGGGCTGACAGCTTTTGATCATATCCGCAATGCTGGCAATCTTTTTTTCATGGAGGGCCTCGGCCACGAGCACCAATTCATCGATTCTTCCGGAATCAACCGCATCATTCAGCCGACCTACATCTTCAACGTCCAGAATATCAATCCAATCCGTATATTCTTTAAATACATTAAACAACTTTTCAGGAATAGGCGTATCGGGAAGCCGTGTAGGATTTTCCTTTTTGGGAAGTACCAGAACAATACCGCCGTTATGAGCTTCCACCTTGAACAACTGCAGATAACCTGCACTTGGAACCATATAGCCATAAAAATAGTCTTCGATATCATCAAAGATATAGAGGGATACATAGTCTTTTTCGCGGTATTCGATGGCGCGGTAGCGATCCTCCCTGCCCCTTTTCAAAAAAATCTTTCTGGCATCCTCAATGGAAACAACTACCTTCAGGAACTTTTTATCCATATCAACCAGTTGTCTCATACGTTCTCCGATTCGCTCCACATCCTCGGGTGCGGCCTGGTAATCCAGAAATTCAAAGAAAATGCCTCTGCTCACCGAATGCCTCACCTGCACTTCCTTGTCAGGGAACAGATCATGAATGGCTTTAATAAGCAAAAACTTCAAACTTCTTTGATAAATGCGAACGCCATCTTCGCTGGTTAAATCCACAAATTTGATGGTGCATTTCTCTTCAATGGGAAATGTAAGCTCTTTGATCTCATTATTCACGCGAGCCGCAACAATAACAGAATTTTTCTTTCCCTTCTGCCCATGGATCAGCTCTTCAATCTTTGTTCCCTCTTCGACCCATACATCCCGGCCGTCTAAATTAACCTTAATTTCGCGTTCTGACATAACAAGCTTTCCTCCATAGTCATTTTATCTTGATATTATCATATATTCCATTGAATTGGGCAATCGAACCGGATTTTTTCTTTGTATATTCTATCCTGGAACCACTTTGTCTCATTCAGCCATGTGTCACAATATTTTATGCTTGTACATAAAATGTAGGAGAAACAAGCTCGGAGGCTTTTTTATATGGATAATTTAAACCTTGCGACTCTTTATACAGGCAATAACTGTACCGGGGATCCCATCATGATTCCCGTGATGCCTGTAAGGCCTGAATTGGCTACAGCTTATGTTCCCTACCAGATGTACGGAAGAATTCTTCCTGCCCAGGAGGCGCTTAAAAAAGGAACTGTTTTTCCTGAGCTTATAAAGTAATGGATATGGAGGTGTTTTGCGTGGACGAACAGACAACCTTGCTGGAGCAAATCATGGCCTACGATTTTGCTCTTTATGATTTACAGCTGTTTCTAAATACCCATCCTTCGGATGCTAATGCACTTCGGGATTATAAGATGGCTCTGGACCAATCTGAAAATTTAAGACGCCAATACCAGGCAAAATTCGGGCCCCTAACTGCCAGATACCTTCCCAACACCACCTGCTGGCAATGGGTTAATGAACCGTGGCCTTGGGAGTATAAGGAGGTATAATTCATGTGGTATTATGAGAAGAAAACCCAGTACCCAATAAAAATCAGTAAATCTGATCCCAGAATGGCTATCAATATACTTACCCAGTACGGCGGGCCGTATTTCTTATTTTACTAA
>DOHN01000057.1:2885-3392 GCA_003535195.1 Ruminiclostridium sp. | reverse complement strand
GCCGGTTTTGCAATAGCCTCTCCGGGAGATTTCCAGTCGGTTAAGGCCATTGCTGAAACCGTGCAGGATTGTACGGTAGCCAGCCTTTCCAGAGCGCTGCCACAGGATATCGACAGGTCATGGGAAGCCCTGAAGAACGCGGCAAGCCCCAGGATCCATACCTTTATAGCTACTTCGGACATACATATGAGGCATAAGCTGAAAATGTCTCCCGAAGAGGTTTTGGAGCAGGTGAAAAAGATGGTGGCCTATGCGAAAAAATACTGCTCCGATGTGGAATTTTCTGCAGAGGACGCCACAAGGACCGGTCCGGAATTTTTATACCGCATATTTGAAGCGGCAATCAGCGCAGGGGCCACGGTGGTCAATGTACCCGATACGGTGGGTTATACCACACCCGATGAGTTTTATGAGCTGATCAGGAATATCAGGAATAATGTGTCCAATATTGACAAGGCGTTAATATCTGTGCACTGCCATAACGATCTTGGCATGGCGGTGGCCAAT
>DOHN01000057.1:1483-2727 GCA_003535195.1 Ruminiclostridium sp. | reverse complement strand
GGTAAAAGCCGGAGCCGCCCAGGTGGAATGCGCCCTGAACGGAATTGGTGAACGTGCTGGAAACGCCGCTTTAGAAGAGGTTGTGATGGCTCTTAAAACCAGACACTCCGTCTTTGATTTGGATTGCGGCGTGGATACCACCCAGATCAACCGCTCTTCAAAGCTTCTCAGCAGCATTACAGGCATATCCGTACAGCCCAATAAAGCCATTGTGGGAGCCAATGCCTTTGCTCATGAGGCAGGCATTCACCAGCACGGCGTCATGGCGGAAAAAAGCACCTATGAAATTATGACGCCGGAATCCATCGGCCTATCCCAAAACGCAATGGTGCTGGGTAAGCATTCAGGGCGCCATGCCTTTGAGGACAGGCTCAAAAGCATGGGCTATACCCTGAACAAGGAAGAATTGGATGAGGCATTTGAAAAATTCAAAATTCTTGCCGACAAGAAGAAGGTTGTTCAGGATGCCGACCTTGAAGTTCTATTGTCCCATAAGGCGGTAAAGATTCCTGAGACTTATACCCTGGACCGTTTTGTCATCAATACCGGAAATACCATCACAGCCACAGCTTCGGTAAGGCTTGCGAAGCATAATGGTGAAGCGGTCGTTATGGAAGAGGTCGCTACAGGGGACGGACCCATGGAGGCCGCGTTCAGGGCCATTGAAAAGATCGTGGGCATATCCTTTACCCTGGAGGATTATAAACTGCGTTCGGTCACAGAAGGGCAGGATGCGCAGGGCGAGTCCTATGTGAAGATCAGAAGGGGAGCCCGCGTATATACGGGCAAAGGCGTCAGCACCGATATCTTTGAATCCGGCGTTATGTCCTATTTAAACGCACTAAACAAAATGATTTATGAGGAAAAATTATTGGAGCAGTTAAAGTAGTAATCGGGGTTATTGAGAGGTGTTTCACTATGGCACAACGTATCGACATATTTGACTCAACGCTGAGAGATGGCGCACAGGCTGAGGGAATCTCATTTTCAGTGGAAGATAAGCTAAAGATCGTGAAAGCTCTGGATACGCTTGGCATCGCGTATATTGAGGCGGGAAATCCCGGGTCCAACCCAAAGGATATCGAGTTTTTTGAAAAAGTGGAGGCTGTCAAGTTGAAAACCGCTAAGTTGACCGCCTTTGGAAGCACCAGACGACGGGACAGCAGTGTTGACGAGGATAAGAACATCCGGCTGCTCCTGTCGGCCAATACCCCTGCTATTGCGATATTCGGGAAAAGCTGGGA
>DOHN01000057.1:606-1277 GCA_003535195.1 Ruminiclostridium sp. | reverse complement strand
GCATATTTTAAAGAGAAGGGCAAAGAAGTTATTTACGATGCAGAGCACTTTTTTGACGGGTATAAAAGCAATCATGCCTATGCCATGAGAACTCTTCAGGCGGCGGCCCAGGGCGGGGCGGATTGCCTTGTACTCTGCGATACAAACGGAGGCACTTTCCCTTTCGATATTTTTAAAGTTGTTCAGGAAGTCAAAAAGAACTTCGGCATAAAAATAGGAATCCACACCCACAATGATTGCGGAATGGCGGCAGCCAATGCCATCATGGCGGTTGAAGCCGGTGCCGGGCAGGTGCAGGGGACCTATACCGGATTTGGCGAACGATGCGGAAATGCAAATTTAAGCACCATCATACCAAATCTGCAAATAAAGCAGCATTATATCTGCATTCCCGAGAATCAGCTTGTAAACCTTACAAAAACAGCACGCAAAATTTCAGAAATTGCAAATGTCACTTTAAACGAGCGTGATCCGTATGTGGGCAACTGTGCTTTTGCCCATAAGGGGGGCATGCATATTGACGGCGTATGCAAGGCTTCAAGCTCCTTTGAACATATAAACCCGGAAAGGGTGGGCAATAAAAGACGGTTTTTAATGTCCGAGGTTTCAGGGAGGAAAACCATCCTTGATAAAATCCAAGAGATAAACCCCAGCGTAACAAAGGATTCGCA
>DOHN01000057.1:0-480 GCA_003535195.1 Ruminiclostridium sp. | reverse complement strand
CCAGCGTAACAAAGGATTCGCAGGAGACAGAAGCCATTATACAAAAGCTTAAGGATCTGGAGCATCAGGGGTATCAGTTTGAAGGAGCCGAGAGCACCTTTGAACTGCTGATCCGGAAGCAGCTGGGAAAATATAAGCCGTTCTTTGAATTGGAAAAGTTTAAGCTGATGACCGAACAGCCCATAAAAGCAGAACATTCGGCATCGGCCCTCATTAAGGTAAAGGTCGGCGATCAGTCGGAGATTACCGCTGCTGAAGGCGACGGCCCTGTACACGCGTTGGACCGGGCATTAAGAAAGGCTCTGGAAGTATTTTATCCCGAGCTGGCCCATGTACACCTGACCGATTTCAAGGTACGTGTCATTGACTCCCAATCGGCAACGGCCGCCAAGGTCAGGGTACTGATCGAATCCACAGACCACGAATCGGTTTGGACAACGGTCGGAGTGTCCCCCGACATTATTGAAGCCAGCTGGATTG
>DOHN01000160.1:33935-34469 GCA_003535195.1 Ruminiclostridium sp. | reverse complement strand
GTTGAAAAACACCATGAAGAAAGGTTCCAAAAGCTTTATGACAATGTCCGGAACAGTCTGGTGTTTCATAAGGACCAAAAAGTTCAGTGGATATGCAGCAACTGCGGTTATATCCATGAGGGCACCGATGCCCCGACCATCTGCCCCGCCTGCAAGCATCCCCAGAGCTATTTTGAGATCTTTACAGAGGCCTTTTAAAGTACAAGGCAGCGATATATATGCTCAAGATACAGTTTCACGATATCCGTATCACTGGTCATGGAAAGTGTGCGGCTTCCGACGACATCCTCTATTTCGTTAAACAGGAAGCCGCCCTTTTCGTCAAAAATAAAATCGATGCCTACCATGCCAAAATCAAAATGATTTATGATGGTATTCACCATATTTTGCTCCGTCTCATTGAGTGTATACGGCTCGGCGGTTCCGCCCAGTGAAAAATTGGCTTTAAAGCCGCCGTTTTTCGACAATCTCAAAACAGCGCCAACGATATTTTTTCCCACCACGAAAACCCGTACATCCCGTCCGGGACTTCCT
>DOHN01000160.1:4435-33819 GCA_003535195.1 Ruminiclostridium sp. | reverse complement strand
CCGTCCGGGACTTCCTGAAAGCTTTTGCAGAACAAATTTTTCACTTTTCAAATTTCCTGCTGACTCCAACAGTTCATCGAGGGAGTGAACCAGAAAAACTTCTTTTCCTCCCCTGCCCCCGGCTGTTTTTAAGACGGCCGGCCAGCCCAAAGAAAATTGGCCCCGCATAAGAGTTTTTTTATCTATAAACAAGGTATCCGCCATTGGCAGGCGAAGCCTTGAGACCTCCATATAGGTCCTGGCCTTATCGTTGCATATTTCTGCTGTCAGGCTGGAATTAAAAACCCTGCTTCCCAACTTCTCCAGATGCCTTGTAAAAAGCGGGTCAATGCTGCGGTTAATCACAAAGCCGGGTGCCTTCAAGGGCCTTCCGTCCGCCCCCGAGAGGCAGAGTCCATTTTGTGAGACGCCATAATAGATGTCATCCTTAAAAACTAATTCAATAGAGGATTTTTGGTTGTTGCCCAGATCAAGGAACCTTTGCGCAAATACTGAATTTCGCTCGTAATCTTCTTTGGTATACAGCAGCCAGCCGTTTATTTGAGACATCTTTAAAATCCTTTCGTAATTAATGACCTCTGGATCCCCGTTTAAAATCTTCAATCTAATTGAGCGCCATGAGTGATGCTTCATACGCCCTCAAGAAGCTTTCCTTTGATATACCGGATAATGTGCTCCACCACATCCACGCCCGTGCACTCATATATATTCTTCATATGAGCGTTCGAGTTGATTTCACACAGGATGGGGCTCCCATCCTCGTCGAAAAGCATATCCACACCGGCAAAATCGGCTCTGACAAGCCTGGCCGATTGGATAGCCAGGTTAATAAAAGATGCCGGCGGCATAAAAGACGTCATGCTCCCACCCGCAGAGATATTGGCCCGAAAATCCCCGGCGGAGGTACGAAGCATGGCGGCCACTACTTTATCCCCTACCACCTGCAGCCTGCAGTCTCTTCCGTAGCTGGATTTAATATATTCCTGATACAGGTGGGGCACCAGTATGAGTCTTTTTCTTAAAGCCAGAAGCTCTTCCCGGTCCCGGGCCAGGTAAACCTGCTCCCCAAAGGAGCCATAGGCCTCTTTAACCACCACGGGATAGGACATCACCTTCTCGATTTTATCAATAAACAGTCCCTCATCCACCCTGCCTTTCGGATAAACCAGCGGAGACGCAATGGTTTTCGGCATCAAGATCTGATTCCCGGCCAGTATCTGATGGGTCAAAAGCTTGTCATCGCAGGCATAAATAGCTCTGGCACTGTTAAAGAGCCGAAGGCCCATGCGTTCAAGCTGCCTTGCGAGATAGATATCCTTATCCCAGAAGATCACAAAATCGGGCCTCTCATAACCGGAATCCATAACCAAATGCCAATTGCCGTCAATAATAGCGGCGCCCAATTCATCATTCCTGTATGGCTTTAGTTCTATATTTTCAGCCTTTGCGCTTCTGATGAACCACTCCACCTGTTCCAAAAATTTCGGAGTGAGAAGGCTTCCGTTATAGACGATCCATCCGCTTAAGGCCCTGGATGGACCATTGTCAAAAAGACTTGCCTGCTCAAGGCGCCTGGCTCCGTTTTTGGCCAGCATATCCGCATGCTCATTCCATTTTACCCCGGTATGGCTTGCCACCTTTACCCAGGTGATCGAAACCCGGCACTCATCAATATATTGCTTATAGGCCTGAGTCATGGGCGTGTTGGTCCGGTATTTTCCCGTCGCCCATTTTTCAATATTCTGAAAGTCATAGAAAATGGCTATTTCACTGATACTATTCTTCTTACACCATTCCAGAACCTCGACGACAGCCTGCAGTTCTCCTCCGACCTGGCGGGAGCCGATGGCCTCGGGATCATCGACGCAGCCTGAAATTTCTGCAGCAATTGTATCATTATCCAGTACAACTGCCCCATATCCCACCATACCGTCAATAAAGGAACCATCTACATAGGCCCTGTATCTTTCAGATACCTCTTCCATTGGCGTCCCTTGTCCCGGAACCATACCTGTTTTATTGGGTTTATGCCCTCCATCGGTCTTTTTTTCAGGAAGCTGTTCTCCCAGAATGCTTAATATCTGCTCAAATTCCGCTTCTGAAAGGTCCGAATCCCGGCGGAATTTATGAGAGCCCTTCTTCGGACTGTAGTCGATAATGAGCTTTCCCAGAGTATTCCCGGCCTCGCTGAGCGTGACTTTCAAAAGATAGTCCCTGATCAGGGCGACCTCTGTTTCTATGCCAAGGCTTTCAAACTTTGGCTCCAGGCTGTTATAAATATTTAAAAGTTCATCTTCGCAGATATATGCCATCAATTTTACTCCTCTTAAGATTTAATAATACTATTAATTTTTTCAATGATCATAGAAGTGGCCACTTCATTTAATCCACCCCTCGGAATAATGATGTCGGCATATTTTTTACTCGGTTCCACAAAGGCCTCATGCATGGGCTTTACCGTCTTGATGTATTGATTGACTACCGAATCAATGCTCCTGCCCCGTTCATGAATATCCCGCATAAGCCTCCTTGCAAAACGAATGTCGGAATCGGTATCGACAAAAACCTTAATATCCATCAGTTCAACCAGTTTCGGGTCTTCAAACAGCAAAATGCCTTCTACAATGATGACGGGCTTCGGTTCTTCCGTTATGGTCTCAGCCAGACGTTTATACTCGATAAATGAATAAACCGGCCTTTGGATGGGCTTAAAGTCTTTCAGCATTTTGAGCTGCTCAATCATCAATGTATTGTCAAAGCTGTGGGGATGGTCAAAATTAATTTGCTTTCGTTCTTCAAAAGATAAATTATTAAAGGATTTATAATAATAATCCTGGCAAATCAGTACAATATCATTTTCAAAATATTCTTTAATCTTCATGGCCAGTGTTGTTTTTCCGGACCCTGTGCCGCCTGCGATGCCGATAACAACCGCTTTGTCCATGTGCCTTCCTCCGGGATAAAATTCTTATTTTAAAAGCCTATGGTCACCAAAAAGAGGCTGTATCAGTGCCCCAACTTATTATCCATGATTGCCCCATATTTATCAAGATAGAATCTGCAAACTAAGGGCCCGTCAGCACAGGCCCATAAATAAAAAAGAGGATAAAATCCATTAAATATTTACTTTTTTCCAGAAGGATGGTGTAAAGAGAATCAGCATCGGGAAAATTTCAAGCCTGCCAAAAAGCATGCACAGTGAAAATACCAGCTTGCTTAAAACAGAAAAATCAGCAAAGCTCCCCATAGGGCCGACCATTTCAAAGCCGGGCCCCACATTGCCGATGGTTGTGGCCACCGATGTAAAGGTGGTAACCATGTCCATTCCATCGAGGGCAACGATCAGCAGGGCACCGACAAATATAGCTATATAAGTAAAAAAGTAAGTCAGAACAGCCGACATGGCTCCTTCGTCCAAATTTTTTCCGCCTATTTTTACCGTATACACCGACCTGGGATGAATGACCTTCATAATCTCGCGTTTGATTGTTTTAAACAATACCACAAATCTGATGCATTTGATTCCGCCGCCGGTCGATCCCGCGCTGGCACCGATAAACATCAGTATAACCAGAATCGTTTTGCTGAACACAGGCCACAGGTTAAAGTCGATGGTGGAATAACCCGTTGTTGTAATAATGGAGCTAACCTGGAAAGAGGCGTGCCGCAGCCCTTCCCAAACACTTCCGAAGACCTTTCCGAAGAGGTCCCAGGTGATCAGTGCAATGGATAAAAGCACAGTTCCCGCATAAAATCGGAATTCCTCGTCCTTCCATATGGATTTAAAGTTTCCCTTTAAACTTTGGTAGTACAGCGTAAAATTTACACCGAACAAAAACATAAAGACTGTAATAATCACTTCGGCATAAACATTGCCATAAGCCCCTACGCTTTTATTCATATTGGAAAACCCGCCGGTCCCCGCCGTACCGAAGGTATGGATAAAGGAATCATAAACGGGCATTCCCGCAATGATGAGCATAACGATCTGAATAGCCGTAAGGACAATATAAACCGAATATAATATTTTAGCCGACTGCCCGATTCGGGGCACAAGCTTTTCAGGATTCGGTCCCGGGCTTTCGGCCTTCATAATATGCAGAGTATTTGCTTTGGCTTTGGGCAGCACAGCAAGAGTCAGAACCAGGACGCCCATGCCCCCCATCCAGTGTGTAAAGCTTCTCCAAAATAATATTCCTCTTGGCAGACTTTCGATTTCTCTCAAAATGGTCGATCCGGTGGTGGTAAAGCCTGAAACCGTCTCAAAAAAAGCATCGATGAAAGCAGGTATGCTCCCGCTGATATAAAACGGCAAAGCGCCGAAAAAAGAGACCAGTATCCAGCCTATGGAAACGATGGCAAAGCCGTCTCTGGAGTAAATATTAGAATTCTTTGTTCGAATGCTGTATAGGGCAAGGCCTGAGACTAGCAGGACCAAAATGGTCATTAAAAAAGCTGAAAAATCCGCTTGATTATATATCAGCGACACAGCAGCCGAAGGAAGCATGCAAGCCGCCTCCACCAGCAGGACAATGCCCAGAGTTTTAAAAATCATACCGAAATTCATTTCATTCTCCTACCCATTCAATAATTTCGTTGAAATCAGAAAATTGCTTGCCCTTGGTGATAATAATAACACTATCACCGATCTTAATTTCATCATTGCCATGGGGTATAATGATTTCATTCTTTCTGGCAATGGAAGCCACCATGACTCCTTCAACGAACTTAATCCTCTTAAGGGGAACATTTAAAAATTTGGTGGTATGATTTGCTATAAACTCAAGGGTTTCAGCATTGCCGCCAATGATTTTATAGACGCTTTCAACCGGATTGCCCAACGCACCGTTTAAGCCCCGGACATATCTCAAAATATAGTTGGTGGTAATAAGCTTCGGATTCACAATGCTGTCAATACCCATATTCCTGACAATTTCCGGATAATTAAACCTTGTGATTTTGGTTATCACTTTTTTAACTCCGTGCTGTTTAGCCAATAACGCGGAAACAAGATTTTCCTCATCGCGGCCGGTAAGAGAAACAAAGGCATCCAAATCTGAAAGGTTTTCAGACTTCAGCAGGGAATCATCTGTTCCATCCCCATGAATAATCAGGGTATCGGGCAGAAGCTCGGCCAGTTCCAGGCATCTCTCCCGGTTGCTTTCCACGATCTTTACTTTGATACCGCTCTGCTTCAGGTACAGGGTAAGATAGTATGCGATGCGTCCTCCGCCAACTACCAATACATGCTTGATTTTTTGAGTAACCTTCCCGATCTGCTTGCAAAAGCCAAAAACATCAGAAGGTTTTCCAAAAATAAAAAGATCATCATCCCCATGAATCACGGTGCTCCCGTTTGGAATGATAATCTCATCACCTCTATGTATGGCGCCGATCAAAACGTCGGAAGAGATTTTTTTCGAAATATTGCTTAAGGGCATACCGATGATAGGCATGTCCCTGGTTGCCTTGATTTCAGCCAATTCCACCCGGCCTTTTGCAAAAGGCTCAACATCCGCAGCAGAGGGAAATCTTAATAATCTGGAAATTTCACGGGCTGCCGCCTGTTCAGGGTTAATAATCAAATTAAGGCCTAATTCTTCTTTGAGAATGTTAAGCTCATTGGCATACTCAGGATCTCTGATTCTGGCGACGGTATTCGCGGCGCCAAGCTTTTTTCCTGTTAATGCGCAGACCATGTTCATTTCATCACTGCTGGTTGCAGCAATCAAAAGATCTGCCGTTTTCACACCGGCTTCAAGCAAAGTTTTAGCACTGAGGCCGTTTCCTTTAATGCACATTACATCAAGGTTCTCATCAGCCTTCTTCAACGCTTCGGGATTTTTATCAATAATGGTTACATCATGGTCTTCCTTGGAAAGATTCTCCGCAAGGCTATACCCTACTTTACCATCACCGATGATGATAATATTCATGTCTGACCCTTCTTTTTAATGCTTTTTAATGCTTACTGTATACAAGGATATAGGTTGTAATTCAACCTGTCAATTGGTTTCATAAAATCCTTTCAATCTGTTCTGATTATTCTATTTATTTCCTCACATATAAAGCATCCGCTTTCATCGGATTCCCCAACGGACGATGGAACTTTGGAATTGGCTTCGGAGCCTCAGATGAAATTCGGGCACTATCCCCAGACCGTTTTTCATTACTAAAACATATTCCAAGTTTTTACTGTAACTTTTCTGTGAGTTTTCGTATGATCTCCAAAAATTAAAAACCCTCAAAGCGTTTAACAATGAGGGTTTTATGGCGTGCCAGAGATGATTCGAACACCCGACCGACGGATTAGAAGTCCGTTGCTCTATCCTACTGAGCTACTGGCACAAATTATGCGGTGAACCACCGCATTTGCGACTTTTATATTATACAAACGCCCTCATGCTTTGTCAAGCTGTTATTTTAAACAGTAACAAAGGATTTCATTACAAGGGAAAGAAAAAAACTGGTTTACAATACCGTCTTTATCATGTCAAAAAGCAGGTCGGCTAATCCTTCCGATTTGGCCACTTCCCCGAATCTGTCGTCCAAAGTAAAGTTCTGTTCAAAACGGTCGTTTACAGGCGGAATCCCTATGCTAAAGCCATTCTGACCGGCCTTTGTATTTCTTAAGAAGCTGATCAGCTGCCCTATATTGAATAAAGGCAGGCAATCCTCCTTCATAAAATAATCTCCCGGATCGTCAAAATCCATATCAAAGGCTTCATCTTCAGCTGTCGAATCATTTTCCGGAGGCATTTCATGATCTTCCTTCACCATTTCGTCTGCCAGTCTCAGACGCCGTAAAATAATGGAGGTGCCATGGCTTAAGGCAATATCCCCCACCACAAACTCCAAATCTTCATAAATATCCTTTTCGACATCCTTGCAGACAGAGGCTACAGCCCGATCATATTTAGCCGGCAGCCAAAGAGAATTAAGGGTCTGTTTCTGGCTGTCAGACAGGGATTTAAGATCCTCAACGGTGATATATTGCTTCATTGGTACCCTCCTTTTACCCTGTGGTTTATTTGTAATATTATACCACTTCTATTAGCTTGCGGATATAGCCTCCTTTATAACAATACACCCCTGCCCGTTAACGCAATCAAAGATTGCTGCCGGGTACCTGGGGACTTTGATATAAAATATATTAAAAAAAGCAGATCGCAGTTTTAATGGACTATAAAACAGCTCTCTGCTTCCATTATGTATTCATATTTTATCCAGCCTTAGTACTTACCGGCTTTCTGCGAAGGCCCGGCATGCCTTTGCACAACAGCAGCATACCTTTGCACAATTCTGCGATAGCCGGTCACAAAAACGGGCGCATTCCCTGGCACAGCATTCGCAGATTTTAGCGCAGAGCAGTGCAGTCTGCCTGTCACAGTCCGAGCCCCTTGGCACGAACTTGGCAGCAAGGCCGCAGATATCCGCACAGTCCCTTAAAAGAGTCATTTGGTTTCTCCTGCACCTGCAATCCTTTCGGCGTTTTATACAGGCAAGAAGGTATTCGCAGGTTGCCTGACACTCCTGAATTATTCTTGTAAGATCTCCATTGCAGTATTGGCCTTGAACAGATGCACATTCAGAGGGCCGGACGGCATTCGACGCCGAAGGATCGTCTTCACAGGAGCAGCCCGAATTCCACGGATCATAGGGATAACCCGAGTAACCGGGAGAAATAGGGTAACCGGCAGTACCGGGGTAAGCGGCAGCACTGGGATAGGCTGCAGAACCAGGACAACCGGCAGCAGCAGGATAAGCGGCAGTGCCGGCGCAATCTGAATATCCGGCATATTCAGGATATCCGGAACTGCCTTCATCAGTACAGCTGGGACAGCTTGGGTCCCTATATCCACAATAAGACGGAGATGAATTATACATAAAAATCACCATAATAGGATGTCCATATTTCAATCTATGACAAAGGCGGTCATACTGTGATACCTTTAACCACTATATTTTGTTTTTTCGATGTGCTTTTAGCATGATGAGCAGCAAAGGAATCATATAAACCACTAATAAACCAAGGGTAATAAAAAGCATGGTCTCCGACTCCGGAGCCATCCCGATCAGGATGGGCATCGGCGCCCCCAGAACAATGGCAAAGCTGCTTCCTGTCATTAAATTATTGGCGGCGGGGGTCTTAAAGCCTGGATCAATTTCTCTTAGCAGCAGAACGCCCGAGCTGATAGTACCGGTCAGCATACCATACATGGACACCATGCCTTCATGTTCATAGCCGGGATATATTCTGCCGCACAGCCATTTGCAATAAAAAAACGTGACAACCCCTCCGGTAACAGCCATGAGGGCAAACGGAAGCCAAAGGCCTCTCAAATCCTTGAACTCTATGGAAGCAATACCGGCTAAGGTCATAAAATCGAAGGCAGTGCCGGATATCCTGCTAAGAAGATAGTTATTGGGGTATTGGCGCGTCATTAATTTAGTTTTTGTTAATGCACTAAAAGCCGTTCGGCACAGCATCGCAAGAATCGAACCAAGGATAAAATTAAATCCCCATATGATGGGTGTCAGGCTTTTTGCCAAACCCGGTATGCATTGCTTCAACACAGACGTTATTCCAAGGGAAACAAGGTAAGTTCCCAAATAAATAAGCAGCACCAATGCAAACTGCACCGAAAGTCTGTCCACTGATTCAGAGATCGGGATTTCATTGGAGTCCTGAAAATCCTCCACTGTTACAGAGCCTGAAATGTAATCCGATTCCTGCACTTTGACCTTTTTGTGCCGGTTCAGATAATTTATATAAATAACACCCACAACACAGGCACAAATAAAGCCGGCAGCGGCAATGGACAATCCAAAAGACTGACCACCTGCAAAGCCCAGCTGCTCATAGGTAGACCCCACATTATTCGCCTGCCCCGGGCCCTGCCCATACCCCATCGGAAGCAATATACCAGAAGCTTTGAATAGATCCGGCATAACGGTATAGGCCAGTATGATTGAAATAATCAATCCCGTAATCCCCTGCACCAGATAAGTACTGACAATTAACGCACCGCTTTTTAATCCGGCAAAATCGCTTTTCAGGGAATCATCATATTTGGGAGGTATGCGAAGGGACAATGCGATAAAACCGATTCCGATGGTATGGTAAGTAATCATCTCAAGAATATTTGCATTGACGGGCAGGAGCCCGGCTGTGCGAAGAATTAACGCAACAAAGCCGGCCAGAACCGCAGTGGGTATCATACTATTGCGTATGAAAAGGATCTTGCGGCGCATTGCATTGGCCAAAAGCATGATGCCGGAGATGACACCCAGCTGAAGAATAAAACTCCATAGCGCCGTGTTTTCTGCGGAAAAATCCATAAGGTCACTCCCTTTTTTTAATGGTTTTTAATGTCTTGAACAACTCCAGATATTTAATGGCACTTCGAGGGTTGGAGGACTTAATTTCGTAGGAATACCGGTCCGTTGTCGAAAATATTAAAACCATCCGGCTATAAATGGCCATGCCCGATATTTTGTCAAAATCAAATGAATATTCGCCGCCATCGGCGTTTCTCATGATCAGCCGGTTATTATATAATTCCAGTGTCCCCCGGCAAAGGAGCTTACTTTTGCGGGCCTTTTTAATTCTCCAGAGACTTTGGCCCATATCGCTGAGAATTAGTTTATCCGATGGATATTGACTGAAATCCTCTGCCATTTTTATGATCTCGGCACTCTGCCACCGGCTCCAGTCTAAAACGCTCTGAAAGGGCGGGGATTGGGCTTCCTGGGAAAGAAAACTGCCGTAGGGTGTATATAGAACCTTTAAACCGCAGGAACAATAGAATTGATCGCCCTCACTTTTCAGACCCGTCATGCGCTTGCATTGAGGGCACAGATACAGAGCAGTCTCCAGATCCTCTGCAAGATTTTCACCGTTATAGGCAACGGGCCGCATCTTCTGCTCTTCATAGGCGTTTACATACAGATCCTTTTGAATGGCCGCATTCAGCTGATCCACAGTCATTTCTCTGATCTGCTCCGGGCCGTACTCCATGACTTTCCGTCCAAACATGGAACCCCGGCGCAAATTCCTGCCCCAACGGGGGTTTGTAAAATAACCACCCTCAAGGCAATAGGTGATAAGCGCGGCCCCGCTCAGCTTGACCAGTTTTCCGGTGGATTCGGGTATATCGCCGGTTTCACCCGAGAACGACCTGTTGCCCTCAGCAAAAATACAAATATTTCCGCCGCTCTTTAATGTTCTTAAAATCTGTTTGATGGTTTGCACTTCAGTGATGGCTTTCAGACGCGGGATGGGCGCCGCCAGATATTCTATGAGCCTGCTTGCAAATCCCCAGCGAAAAATATGGTCACTGGCCACATAATACAGCAGTTTTGGAAAGCTTAAGCCCACCATGATGGGATCATAATTGGTTGTATGATTGGAAAGAACAATATAGGAGGAATAGCTTGGCTTTACTGTCTGAAAATCGTAATTGAATTTCCTTTTAAAATAGTGTTTGATGCAAAGCTGAAAAAAATTGAATACAAATTGATGACGAAGCAAACCTTTCATACTTTCCTCATTTCAAAATATTTTTGGTCTTCATTAAAAATATTCTGACGGCTTACTTTTTTTTCGTATATAATTAAATCAAGTCAGCCCCGAGTACCTTCTTTTCAAGATTCAACAGATATGCTTTCATATCCAGACCCCCGCCATAGCCAACCAGCTTGCCGTTTGCTCCGATCACGCGATGGCACGGAATCACAATTACTGCAGGATTTTTATTGTTGGCCATGCCGACAGCCCTGCAAGCCCTTTTATTTCCTATTTCCCGCGCTATTTCCCCATAGGTTCGGGTTTCTCCGTATGGGATCTCACAAAGAGCGCGCCAAACGCTTTTTTGAAACGCGGTTCCTTCCGGTGAAAGAGGAAGATCAAACCTTCGGAGCTTTCCCAGAAAGTATTCCTGAAGCTGTCCGGCTGCTTCACGAAGCAAGGATGTCTCTTCCAATAGAATATCCCGGGGAACTTTTTCAGAACCAAAGAAAATATCGGTTATACTCCCTTGATTTTCAGCGATTCCTATTTTCCCGATACCGGTCTGATAGAAATATAATTTCTTCATAAATACCAGCCCAATCAGATAATAATATCGGCAAGCTTACCGTTGATAACGCGAATCAAGTCATTGGTCTCCAGCTCAATCTGAACTCCGATTCTGCCGCCGCTGATGATAATGGAATGAAGACCGGCGGCGCTTTGATGTATTGTCGTCTGAAACTGTTTTTTCATCCCGATGGGCGTGCAACCCCCTCGAATATATCCGGTCACTTGGTTTATTTCTTTGACATGAATCAGTTCAACAGACTTCTCTGCTACAGCTGCGGCGGCCTTTTTTAAATCAAGCTCTTCTGCTACAGGGATCACAAAAACAAAGTAATTTTTGCTTTTCCCCTGAGCCACAAGGGTTTTAAACGACTGCTCCAAAGGCTTTCCGAGCTTTGTGATAGCCTCTACGCCGTTCGTAAATTCATCACACTCGTAGGTATAGAGGGTATATGCTATATGATTTTTTTCTAAAATGCGCATGGCATTTGTTTTAGCTTCTTTTGCCATAATAATCTTCTTGTCCCCCAAGCTTTAACCTGCTGTTATTTTCATATTGCCGCTTTTATTATAATAACACACGGAGAAAAGAATACATAGCCAAAGTGCGTCAAAGGAAAGTCCAAGCTCGCCAAAGTGAATAGAAAAAGCTTAAAAACCACACAATAATTCAGAAAATTTCATCGAATCAGCGAAGGAGTATTTCCATGCCGGAAAAAGAGTATAAATCAAAAGCCTTATCAGCCCATTGCGCCTATCAGCTTGCAGATGTCGAGAAAACCGCGCCGCAGTTTATTTCTATCACCCCCCGGTGGTTATCGAGATTTTTGGATTGGAAGCCTTTGGACTCGGGTATTTTTCGTTTAAATAAAGTGAAGGACGGAGAAAAACAGCTTGAGGTTCTTTGTTCCCAGACCAACGGCGATGACATTCCGGAAGGATATATCGACTATGAGCCTCATCCGCGTGAATATGTACTTACTTCTGTCTCATCCATCATCAAAATAGAAACCCGGGTATCAGATATTTACAGCAAGCCCTATGATCAAATCAAAGAGCAGCTCCGACTGGGCATGGAAAGCATCAAAGAAAAACAGGAAGGCTTAATCGTCAATAGTGAAGATTACGGCCTCTTGAACAATATTGAGCCTTGCCAAAGGATCAAATCCCGTTCCGGTTCTCCGACACCCGACGATTTAGATGAGCTGATCTCAAAAGTATGGAAGGAGCCTTCCTTCTTCCTTGCCCATCCGGCCGCCATTGCCGCTTTTGGACGGGAATGCACCCGGCGCGGCGTTCCGCCTGTTGCGGTCAGCCTTTATGGCTCTCCCTTCATTACCTGGAGAGGTATTCCCATCGTCCCCTGTGACAAGCTTTTAGTAGACGGCAGAAAAAAGCCAAAGGGCGGCAGCGGCAAAACCAATATCCTCCTGATTCGTACCGGCGAAAAAAAGCAAGGGGTCATTGGCCTTTACCAGACAGGCCTGGCCGGGGAACAGTCCAAGGGTTTATCGATAAGATTTATGGGTATTGATAACCAGGGAATCGGCAATTATCTGCTTTCCATTTATTGTTCCACAGCAATACTGGCAGAGGATGCCATTGCCGTTCTCGAGGATGTGGAAATCGGAAACTACTATGAATATAAATAACATGGATCTTCCAATTGAAAAGATAGAATCACTGCTTTCTTCCATGGCTCAGGACTATTTCCCGGAGTTTCTTGAGAAAATTTCGTCCTGCAATTCCCCTTCCCCGGCTCATTGGACCGGCTCTGAGATCCCATGCGATGCTCCGGAATACCATCCCCGGGTTTTGTGCGAAAAGGAGTTTCTGAAAGCAGACCGGGCATTCGCCCCTTCCCTTCTTGATGTAAATACAATTCGCAGGGATTTTCCCATTCTCCAGGAAGAGATCAAAGGCAAAAAGCTTGTCTGGTTCGATAACGCCGCTACGACCCAAAAACCCGCCAGGGTCATCGAGCGGATCAAATATTACTATGAGCATGAGAATTCCAATGTGCACCGGGCTGCACACACTCTTGCCGCGCGGACCACCAATGCTTATGAAGACGCCAGAAGGAAGATTGCAGCCTTCATCAACGCCAAAAGCGCTGATGAGATCGTCTTTGTCCGCGGTGCCACCGAGGGAATCAATCTGGTGGCCCAAACCTACGGAAAGCAGAATCTTTCAGCAGGTGATGAAGTGATTGTCACATTGCTCGAGCATCACGCCAATATTGTTCCCTGGCAAATGGTTTGCGCCGGCAGGGGCGCTAAACTAAGGTCCATTCCCGCAGACGAAAACGGACAGGTAATCCTCTCCGAATACGAAAAGCTCCTATCCCCAAAAACAAAGATCGTTGCCCTCGCCCATGTTTCCAATACACTGGGCACCATCATACCGGCTGCCGAAATGATCCACATGGCGCACCGCTATGGCGCTAAGGTATTAATAGACGGGGCCCAGGCGATTGCCCACCTGAAAACCGATGTGCAGGCACTGGACTGCGACTTCTATGCTTTTTCAGGGCATAAGGTCTTCGGCCCCACAGGTATAGGGGTTTTATACGGAAAGTACCCGCTGCTGGACTCCATGGAGCCCTATCAGGGAGGCGGGAATATGATTTCCAATGTAACCTTTGAGCAGACTGCCTACAAAGCACCTCCCCACCGGTTTGAAGCAGGTACGGGCAATATTGCCGATGCCATCGGCTTAGGCGCGGCCATTGATTATGTCTCTGGTATAGGGCTGGAGAAAATAAGCCAATACGAGCATCAGCTTTTGTTATACGGAACGGGGCTGCTCCGTCAGATTCCGGGGTTATGCCTGATCGGCAATGCCCCCCAAAAGACGGGCATCCTTTCATTTACAATGGAGGGAATGAACGCTGAAGAGGTGGGGAAAGCGCTGGACGACGAAGGAATTGCGGTCCGCACCGGCCATCACTGTTCCCAGCCCATTTTGAGGCGGTACGGCCTGGAAAGTGTCATCCGAGCCTCTTTTGCATTTTACAATACCCGGGACGAAATCGAACGCCTGGCAGACACACTGTGGAAAATTAAAAACAGTCGAGCTTTTTAGAAGAGAGGTTGACGGCCTTTATATAGCTGTAATCCGCCTCAAAGGCGGCAATACTCACACTCCCATGATCTGCGCGGAATCTGTAGAAATGATCCCTGCTCGAAAGGGCCAGTGACAGGGCACATCTTATCACGCCCCCATGGGATATTACCAAAGCCCTTTTATGGTTCCCTTGAATCTCCTTAATAAATTCCTCCACCCTGATAAATACAGCTTCCAGACTTTCCCCGCCGGGAATTCTATATCGCAGATAACCCCCATTCCATAAATGCAGGTATTCAGGATATTGATTCTGGATTTCTGGATAGGTCAGTCCTTCAAATATGCCAAAATTCATTTCCGCCAATCTTTCATCACGAAAGAAGGGGCTGCCCAGTACCTCCGCCGTCTGCACCGCTCTTTTGAGCGGACTGGCATAAATACCGTCAAAGGGAACACCTTCCAAAAATCTTTTTACCGCAGCTGCCTGTTTAAAGCCTTCTTCTGCCATCCCGCAGTCTGTCCGGCCAATAAAACAGCCGGCGTCGTTCAGCGCTGTTACCCCATGCCTGACTAAAACGATATCCATTTTCCCACCGCCATCACTGTAATAAGTCCGATGATCTCAGACAGCTCAATGGCCGCTCCGTACACATCGCCTGTAAGCCCCCCGATGATTTTATAGGAGCGTTGCATCAGAACAAGACAGAATAGAAGCATCGCACTAAGGAGGATAAGAAAGCTTAATCCGGCCAGAAAAAATCCGGCGGCAATATAAGCGGCGGCTGAAATCAAAAAGTATACCTTGCCGGCACTGGCGGAAAACAGCTCTCCAAGGCCTCCCTTTCTCGCACTTTTCCCGAAGGTAATAAGCATGGCCGCTCCCAGTCTGGACGATCCGCAGAGGAGTATAAGGGTTAAAAATGCCTGATCCGGGTCCAAATTTTTGATCATAATATATCGGGACAGCAAATCAAAGACAATGGCAATAACCCCGAAGGTTCCGGTCCGGCTGTCCTTCATGATCTCCAGTATTTTCTCTCTGGAACGCGCTGAAAAAAAGCCGTCGAAAGTATCACTAAGCCCGTCCGCGTGCAGCCCGCCGGTGGCTATCAGCATGCCCGCCACAGCGCCAAGGGCTCCCATCTCATGGTTTATAAAGCCGAAGAGGAAATACAGTCCCCAGGAAATAGCGCCCACCATCATTCCGATGAACGGAAAAAAGAAAATTCCTCTGGAAATAGTCTGCTTTTCCATCTTTATTTCAATAGGAATGGGTATTCTGGTCATGAACTGGATCATTAAGATAAATGATTTCATTATTTTAACCTCAGCGGTATGCCGCAGGCCACCAGATACACTTCAGTGCACAGCTCTGCAGTCCTTTGGTTGACCCTGCCCGCTACATCCCGGAAAATCCTTGCGATATTGTTTTCAGGAACGATTGAATAACCTACTTCATTGGTTACCATGACCAGATTCCCCTCAATTTTCTTCACTGCTTCTGCCAGCTCATAAATCTCAGATACCACCCTGTCCTCCACCTCTCTCTGCTTTTTAAGAGATATGGCGTCAAGCTCACCGGTAAGGTCAAACATAATATTTGAAGTCAAAACCGTTATACAATCCAGCAGATAATTCTTTGCTGTCCCAACCGCATCCTTTAAGTCATAATTTCCTTCATAAGTCATCCATTCCTCCGGCCTTTGGGCCCTGTGAAGAGAGACCCGGTCTCTCATCTCCTCATCGGAAATCCGGGCAGTCGCTATATAGACAACATCCCGTTCTTTGCTGTAAAGTTCCTCTGCGAAGGTGCTTTTTCCGCTTCTTGCACCTCCGGTTACCAGAATAATTCTGCCCATACCCTCACCTTATATCGATCAGAAAATCGTTATTGATCATCGCTTCTTCAAAAGTTCCCATATGATTGATGATTGCTGCGGCCGATTCCATGATAAAAAAGGCAAAAGGACAGCCGGAGCCTTCCCCAAGCCTCATCTTCAAATGAAGCAAAGGCTCCAGCCGCAGCTCTTTCATCATATAGGAAGCGCCCGTTTCCGCCGACAGGTGTGACGGAAACAGGAAATCATGGACAAGAGGATTGAGTTTATAGGCGCAAAGGGCGGCGGCCGACGAAATAAAACCGTCAATGACAATGGGGATCCTGTTTTTAGCGGCGCCTAAAAAGCATCCGCAAAGTCCCGCAATATCCAGCCCGCCGACTTTGGCAAGCACATCAAGCACGTCATTTCCGTCAGGCCTGTTTATTTCGAGAGCTTTTGCCACAACCCTCTTCTTATTTTCAAACTGCTCCTTGGTAAGGCCGACACCCATACCGACAGTATGCTCGGGGCTCAGCCCCGATAAAGCACTCAAAACCGCTGCACTGGTAGTGGTGTTCCCAATGCCCAGCTCACCGGTTCCAAGAAGATCATATCCTTCTTTTGCCAGCCTGTCCACTGTTTCAATACCAACCTCCACAGCCTTCACTGCCTGCTCTCTGGTCATAGCCGGACCCTTGGAAATATTCTGGGTACCCCAGGCTATTTTCCTGTCAATAATTTTGGGGTTATTAAACTTTGCCTTGACCCCGATATCAATAACTTTTACATCCGCTCCGGCCTGCTTTGAAAGGATACATACCCCCATGATCCCTTTTGCCATATTCTCAGTGAGCAGGGCCGTTACGCTTTGCGGCGCCGCACTCACCCCTTCTTCGGCGACCCCGTTATCAGCACACATGACAATGATCCCCTTTTTATTGAGCTCATTATGTACCTTACCTGTGATTCCGGCTAATTTGACAGCGATCTCCTCCAGCATGCCAAGGCTTCCGATGGGCTTTGCAAGATGATCAAGGCGCTCTCCGGCCTGCTTCGCAGATGCCTCAATGACATGATTAATGCTATTGATGGTGCTTTCCAGAATTTTCATTTTCATCATATTTTCCCTTCCATTATATTTTTTATAGTCTTCAAAAATATTTCATTGCGATTGCGGTCCTTGATGGCTGCCCTCACAAATTGATTGTTTAAGGGTAAGAAATTGGAGGCATCCCTTACCAAAATCCCATGACGGGCCATTTGATCCCTTAACTTTTTCGATGTCATACCAGGACTGCTAAATTTAAGCAATACAAAACAAGTTTGCGGCTTATACACTTTTAAACCTTTTATACCAAGCATCTGCCCATAAAAGTACTCTTTCTCTGAAATCAGCCAATCTTGAGTTTGGCCGAGGTACTCCTGGAGATGGGGCAGAAACTTGGCTGTGAGGCAGGCGAAAGTGTTAACCGACCAGGGGATCTTAATACCCCACATTTTTTGAATCAAAGTCCTGTTTCCAAGCCCGTAGCCCAGCCTCACTCCCGGAATGGCCAGAACCTTGGTAAAAGCTCTGATAATAAAAAGATTTTGATAATGTATCAAAAGATCGGAGACAGAATTGCTGTTTCCTCCCCCGGTAAGCTCAATAAAAGTTTCATCAATAATGACAGTAATTTTCTTTTCCGCGGAAGCCTTTAATAACGATTCCAATTCTTCTTTGGCTGCCAGTGTTGACGTAGGGTTATTGGGATTGCATAAAATCACAGCGTCCATATCCGGAGTTAAGCTTTCTATAAGCCTTTCCATATCTAGTCTGAACTCTTCCTGCTCGTGAAGCATAAAAAAATCCACCCGGCATTGGACAGACTCTGCCATTTGCTGATATTCGCTGAAAGTCGGAACCGCAATCAGTACCCGTTTCGGCAGAAGAGCATTGAAAAGCAGGCTCAGTACTTCGCTGGCTCCATTGCCAATGATGATATGATCCGTGCCTATATCCAAATAGCTTGATATCGCTTCCTTCAGGGCCATGCAGTCCGGGTCGGGATAATTCTCCGCTTCCCGGATATTTTCAAAAAAAATATCCTTTAATTGAGCCGGCATACCCAGCGGATTTAGATTCGCGCTGTAGTCCAAAATCTGAGAGCTGTCCATACCGTACTCAGCGGAAGCTTTATATATATTTCCTCCATGCTGCTCTAGGGCCATGATTAAACCACCTTTTAAAAAATCAGGCATACCGGATCAAGATCACCGTTGGTATCAGTATAACGGCCAAAGTAAGCAAGGCCGAAATATACATCAAATGCACCGCATCAGCAATATCTTCTCGCTCCAATTCCTTGGCTGGATCACCGATCGTGGGCTTTTCCAGCACCTTTCCGAAGTAAATATTAGGGCCGCCGAGCCTTATGCCCAGAGCCCCGGCAAAGGCGGCTTCCGGGTAGGCACAGTTGGGGCTTTTATGATTTTTTCGGTCCCGCACCATGATTTGAAAGCTCCCTGAAAAGCTTTTTCCGCAAAGCAAAGCAGCCAGCGGTATAATAAGGCCCGACAGCCTTGCGGGAATATAATTTAATACATCATCGGCTTTAGCGGAAGCCCAGCCGAAATAAATATACTGATCGTTGGCATAGCCTACCATGGAGTCCAGGGTATTAACAGCCTTAAAAGCATATACAAGAGGAGCTCCCATCCAAAAAACCGATCCCATGACGATATAGAACAAAGGGGACAGGACCCCATCCACCGTGTTTTCAGCAGTAGTCTCAACCGCTCCCCGTATAATTTCCTTTTCAGAAAGGCCTTCTGTCTGTCTGCCTACCAGCATGGAAAGCTGTCTTCGTGCACCGACCAGATCGCCCTTTCCCAATATTTTATACACCTTGAAAGCCTCATCCCCCAGGCATCGTGCCGCCAGGGAGCTGTAAAGAAAATATATATTGACTGCATGAAACAGTATGGGACTGATTTTCTGAGCAATTTGGAGAACGCCCCAAACCAATAAAAAGGTAATTCCGGATACCGTGACAGCCAGTATAACACCTGCTGTTCTCTCTTTCAGAGCGCGGATTTTCTTTGTCTCCTCCCTTTGGCAGGTACCGGTGATTTTTCTCAATATTCTTTCCGCATGGGTAATAAGCCAGCCTATGAATCTGACCGGGTGAGGCGCCCAATAAGGATCGCCGATAAGCAGGTCCAGTAAATATGCAAGGACAATATCCACAAAAAGATAGAAAATATGAATCACCCTCAGCTATTTTTTAAGATTTTGTTTATGGCTTCCATATCAAGGTTATTACGCATTGTTTCAGCCAGTCTGTCATATTCGGTCTCTTTGAATCGCCTGTGTGAGATCCAGTTTTGATTTAATAGACCAAGCCCTTTCTTTTTTCGTTCATATGCATCTGCCTCTTCACATGCAGCATATAAGGGTGTCTAATCCTCAATGCCTTTTCTTGCACCGATGCCCTTCTTCATTGGATGCTTCACTTCCTGGATCTCCGATACATAATCGGCTGCCTCAATAAGACTTGGCGGGGCGTTTCTTCCGGTAAGCACAAGCTCCAAGCTGTCCGGTTTGCTCTGAATAAATGCCAGGACCTCCTCCACAGGAATCATTCCGGTATAGATAGCCGCCATAATTTCATCAAGTATGATCAGATCCCACTTGTTTGCTCTACTTTCCTGCAAAGCGTACTCAAATTGCTGCTTTTGAACATCTGCTGCATTTTTCAACTCATCATCGTCCATGCTCCAGGTAAATTTTTTTAAATAGATTCCAGGATTTACGGTGAATGTCGGCCCCAATTTTTCAGCGGCTATGAGTTCGCCACTTTCCATTCCTTTCAGAAATTGGACCATCAGGACCTTCATTCCCCTTCCCCATGCCCTAAATCCAAGGCCTACCGCAGCAGTCGTTTTTCCCTTCCCATTACCGGTATAAATGTGCACTAACCCTTTCATAACAATCTCCTTCCATGAAAGCAAGAGCATTTTGACCACACTTTTAAAAACCTGTTTCGACAAACAAAAAAGCTACACCCTTCAAAAATAAGCAGGGTATAGCCTTCATTTATAACCTATGTAATAAAAACCACGCTTATTTCCTTCCCACCGAAGGATCACAGCTAAATCTCAGGTAGATCTCCTGGCTGACGGGTCATTCTCCTCCCTCCTTCCCGGCAAATGCCAGTGGATTGGGATTTGTCGCCGTTTACAGTAGCGGGGGCTGCAGTGATTTCACTTTCCCTATTAAACCTTTAAGGTGCCCAAGATTTCATATTCAATTGTTAAAAAGAGTATATATTAAATACTTATTGAGTGTCAAGCGGTTGCTCCCCATTGGCATGCTCCCGCCATTAAAGACCTACACTATCCTAACATTGGAGATTTTCTTTTTTCAGCCTGTATCTAAAGATTTTTAAGCTTACCGGCATAGCCGGCGGTTAATTGTTCCTCCCTTATTTTGGGTTGGAACCCCTGCTAAAGCCGACAAAAAGGGACTGGCTCAGCATTCATTTGCTGTGCCAGCCCCCAACATGAAGAAAACTAATAAGAATTAAAAAATGCACAAGAAGTTTCTATAATGAATTTGTTCAGCGAACTTTAAAAGTTTTTGGGGTTCTTAGCAAGTTTCAGTTCATATTTCCAGATGGCCCTTAATAGAAAGTAAAATCCTGCGAGTGTTCCTGCAAAAACCAGTAACTCCATCATAATAAGCGCCTCCTATAAATCCTTCCAATTGTTTGTTTATTAACTATCAATCTCTGACTATAGTTTAACACAATTAGTTAAAATTTTAACATTGACTATTTGCACAAATTTTTCCTTATTTTTTTGTTGTTATTGTTAATACTTTCACACTTGCTTGCCGGAACTTTAAATTCTATTCAAAAAAAGCCCCTGGATAACAGGGGCTCAGACTTCTACGGTCTTTACAGTAATAGGATAAGCAAATATTCTGCTTATGAAACAATGAATTATATATTAGCCTAATACAGGAGTGTTTTTCTTTTCCTTTACAATATACTGCAGAACGCAGATCAATGCTATAACGATGACACCGCAGATATCGGTCATAAGGCCTGGATCAATCAGAGCAAGGCCTGCCCCCACGGCCAGCATTCTTTGCCACCACGGCATCTTCCTGTTCATATACCCTTCCAGACCACTGGAGATAGCAAACATGCCTAACATGGAAGTAATGATGATCCGTGCCACTTCCACAAAGGATGAGTTGATAAGGAGCATGGAAGGGTTGAGAACAAAAATGTACGGTATAATAAACGCTGCGATTGCAAGACGGGTAGCGATTATGCCGGTTCTTATAGGATTCCCGCCTGAAATAGCAGAGCCCGCATAAGCTGCCAGAGCTACCGGAGGAGTAATATCCGCCACAATGCCAAAATAGAAGACGAACATATGGGCGGCAAGAACCGGTGTCCCGGGTATCAGCTGAAGGATAATCGGCGCGGTGATGGTGGACATGATCACATAATTGGCTGTGGTCGGTACGCCCATGCCAAGAATAATACAAGCTATCATTGTTAAGAACAGGGCTAAAATGTCTATCCCGCCTGACAGCGTAAGCAGCATATCGGCCAGCTTCAACCCAATACCGGTAAGTGCGACTATTCCTACAATAATTCCGGCAATGGCGCAGGCAGCGGCAACGCCGATTGTGTTTTTAGCGCCTGCTTCCAGAGCATCCACAAAACCGCTGGGTGAAAGCCGGGTTTCCTTTTTGAATGCACTGACAATGATGGCCGCTAATATAGCAAGGCATGCAGCCCGGGAGGTTGTAAAGCCGACGGTCATGGTCACAACCAAAACCAGGATGGGAATAAGAAGGTAGCCCTTGCTAAAAAACAGCTTGAAGAAATTAGGAATGGATTCCTTAGGGAGTCCTTTTAAGCCAAGCTTCTTTGCTTCAAAATGCACCGCAAGGAAAATACCGCTGAAATAGAGGATTGCAGGGAATATGGCGGCAATGGCTATGGTGGAATAAGGCATCTCCGTCATCTCTGCCATCAGGAAAGCAGCAGCGCCCATAATAGGGGGCATAATCTGCCCTCCGGTTGAGGCGGCTGCTTCCACGGCAGCGGCGAAGTCCTTATCATACCCGGTTTTCTTCATGATGGGGATGGTTACACTGCCGGAGCCAACCGTATTGGCCACTGAACTTCCCGAATACATACCCTCCAAAGCGCTTGCGATAACGGCGACTTTGGCTGGCCCTCCTGTCGCCCGGCCTGCAATGGAATTGGCCAGGTCAATAAAGAATAAGCCTATATTGGTTTTCTCCAAAAATGCTCCTAAAATTATAAACAGCACAATAAATGTTGAGCATACACCGATGGGCGTTCCTATTACTCCGTCCAGGGTATAGAACAGTGTATAGACAATACGCGTCAGCGAATACCGTGCCGAAAAAGCATACACGATAAACGCGGCGGCAACCACGAGAATTGGGAGCCCCACAACTCTTCTGCATACTTCTGCGATGATTATAATGCCAATAATTCCAACGGCTACATCGAACTGACTGATACGGGTGGCCTTCCGCGCCATGGCTTCAAAATTAAGAACGTAATAGAAGAAGCAGCCAGCGCCTACAACACCGATGATGATATCATACCATGGAACGAAATTGACTCTTTTTGCGGATTTCTTTTTAGCCGGGTAAAGCATGAACGCGGCAAAAATGATTAAACCGACAAAGGATGCCCTGCGTACCTGCTCCGGCCATGTGCTCACAAGATTCATATAAAAGACATAAATTGAGAACGCGGCTAAAATATATCGGACTACTTTTTTGGGTACTCCGGAATAATGTCTTGTATTGGATTCCCGGTCATATTCGGCCATAACAGCCTGAACATCAATTTGTTCGGCATCACCCATGGTCGAGTGGTGAATGTTCTTTGCTTCAGACATTTGACGACGACCTCCTTGCAAATTTGTATAACTTTAGTCAATGCCTTCAAATATATGGATACAGAAACCAGCCGTTATAGATTGGAATCCGGTCATGCTCTATAAAAGAAAAAGCCCTGCTATTTTACAAATAATCTGCGCCCGGCTGAAAAGCGGACGACAGTATTTTTGCCGCACAATTCCCGGAGGCTGATAGCCTGCCCTTTTATTTCAAGAATATGGTCGGAGACCGTGCCGACAATGTAGGAAAGTTTGTCGATTCGCTTGTCGATTCCGCTGACAATCATGGAACCGTCCTCTCCATAATCAAGGGTCTGCCCCTCCTCAATCTCGGCCTGCACTCCCGCTCCGAAGGAGTAGTAAATGGTTCTTACAGCATAGATGGAGCCTTCCCTCACTTCAAACACATCTGTGACCGGTGTTTTATTCACAGAATGAATAAAGGAAACCGAAAATTCATCCCCAGGGCTGATCGGGAAAACGCCCAGGATTTCTCCCGTATCTCCGTTGGTCAGCAGGATGCAACGGGTTGAAAGTGCAAAGTAAAAAATAATAAAGGCCGCGATAATGACAGCCATCACCGCGGCTCGTAGTATCATTTGCTTATTTCTCATTGATTATAGAGCGCCAATTTCCTTATAATACTTCTCCGCGCCGGGATGGATCGGTATGGAGATGGACGATATTGAATATTGAGGATTCAGCTCGGATCCTTTCGGATGCCCGATAGCAATCTCACTGGAATTTTCAAACAGCGCTTTGGTCATTTGATAGACCAAATCCTCGTCCAATTTATCCGAAACTATATAAGTGGCTACGACAGCCACGGTTTTTACATCGGAAGTGATACCTTTGTAAGAGTTTCCCGGAACAGCATACTGGGTATAGAAAGGATGCTTCTCTATCAGGGCTACGGCATGCTCATCATCAACTTCAAGCAGGTTCACCGTATTGGTGGTTGCAAGCTCCACGACCGCGGTAGTAGGCGCACCGGCAACACAGAAGAACGCGTCGATCTTGTCGTCCTTAAGAGCTGTAGCACTGTCATTGAAGCTCAAATTATGGACTTCAATGTCGTCAAAAGTCATTCCATAGGCTTCCAATATCTGGTGGGCATTAAATTCACAGCCTGAGCCCACATCGCCAACCGATATCCTCTTCCCTTTTAATTCCTCAATGGATGTGATGCTGCTGTTAGAAATGATCTGGCATACTTCAGCATAGCAGCCGGCCATGGCTGAAAAACCTGAAATGGCTTCACCATCGAACAGGTCTATGCCTTTATAGGCATAATACATGACGTCATTCTGAACAATAGCGATATCCGCTTCGCCGTCAGCCACAAGATAAATATTGGCCTTTGAAGCTCCTGTGGCCTGCACATCGAAGCTAACATTTTTCAATTTGCTGGCAAGCACCTGGGAAACAGTTCCGCTGAATGCGTAATATGTACCGGTAGCACCACCGGTAGCCATTTTAAGCGATGTCGAGCCGCCACATCCTGTCAGAATTAAAGCGCAAAGCAGCATGATAGTGATAGCTGTTAAGAAAATTCGCTTTTTCAATATACTCCCTCCACGGTTCAAATTAGCTTATACAGCGATGAAAATTATATCAGATGCAAACATATATCAAAGTATATATTATTACAGACAGGTGTTCAATAACAAAATGAATAAATTTGAATAAAACTTCTGCGGATTATTCAAAAAATATTTTTTCAGTCCCTCATTTTTTAATAGTAGGCAGATTTTGATCTATAGAATGCATCTTATTAACGAATAAATTGCAAAGAATGATTTTATTGCCCATTGGTTTTTGGGGGAATTTTCTCATAAATTGTCAGTCCGTTTCAAATTATCATGTTTTTTTGCACGGCAGGAGGGTATATTTAACATTAGATTCTTGGAAAGCCCTTCCAAACAACCTATAAAAATTATAAATTCAGCCGGAGGCTTTTATTATGACATGGAAAGAGAGTTTTGCAATCGGTATACCGGAAATAGACAATCAACATAAAGAGCTCTTTGAAAGAATCGACAACCTTTATGCCGCCTGCGCCCAGGGAAAAGGGACAAGTGAAGTTTTAGAAACACTTAATTTTTTAGAGAATTACACCATCAAGCATTTTGCAGATGAGGAAAAATTGCAGCTCAGAATTCAATATCCCAAATATCAGCAGCACAGGGGCTATCATACGGGGTTTATCAACCAGGTGGCCTCCCTGAAAAAAGAAATGCTTGATTCAGGCGTTACCATTTTAATGGTGATTCATATAAACAACATTGTTTCAAAGTGGCTCATCAATCATATCATGACGGTGGACAAGGAGCTGAAAAACTACACAAAATAAGGGCTATAATTGCTTTTATATAGGAGATCAATATGAAACAGTTAAGGTTGTTTCAATTGGATGGGGTAACGGGCGGCGATACTTACGAAATAGCTTATGCCCATTCTTATCCTGAAAAACATTGGTCAGAAGACTCTCTGTACTTTACCGATGACGAGTATGGGGTCAATATACTAAGCCCTTATCTGCAAAGGGTTTTCCCTGACTACGCTTATTACGGGCCGCAAAAAGTTGCGGTATCGGAGTGGAATGAAGTTGAGAAACTATGCCTTGCAGACAACAAAGAGAATACTTCTGTCTATCATTTCTTTGCGGAAATAAAAGAATGGTTGGAACGCGGCAATATGGGCGCAGACTATTTCTGGATTTTGGGAATATAATCAAGCGTTATGACAAATTCGCCATTTATCGAGCAGGGACAAATCTTTCTTAGGGATTTGTCCTGCTTTTTTCATGCATCCCCAAAATAATCCGGATATATTTTAATGTATTCCTCCTGTATCAAATGAATGAAAATGTATGGTTGAATTTTTCAACCTACGGTTAAAAAATGAATAAGAAAAGTCAAATAGGCTTCCATTGTGGCATTTTAAGTAAACATCTATACTTATGGTTAGGAAAAGTACTGTTCCGGAACACGATGAAAAGAGAGGAAAAAATATGGAATTATCAATCGGCAAAAATATTCAAAACAAGAGAAGATCCATGGGCATGACCCAGGATCAGCTTGCCACTGTCCTTGGAGTTTCCATTGCGGCCGTGTCAAAGTGGGAAACGGGAGGCACCTATCCCGACATTACCCTGCTTCCTCCCCTTGCCCGGTTATTGGACAGTACGGTAGACGATTTGCTGGGATTTGAAGCTCAGCTCTCGGATGAACAGGTAAAGGCTCTTTGCGATAGGTGCGCAAAACAGTTTGAGACTTCGTCATGGGAAAGTGCACTGGACCTGTGCGAAAAGTTCGTAAGGGAATACCCGAACAATTTGCTTTTAAAGCTGCGCATAGGCAGTGTTCTGATGATGCACACGCCCTGCGCGGGAACGGAAGACGCCGCCGCAGAGCTGATCGGGCGGGCGGCAGACCTCATCCGCGAGGCCACCAAAAGCGAAGATATTCAAATACGGGATGCCGCCTGGCTGAGCCTTTCCGGTCTGCTGATCCAGCAGCAACAATACGAGGATGCGTTAAAGGCACTGGAAGAGATACACCGGTCTGCGGCAGATCCCGAAGCGATGAAGGTTTCTGTCTACTACGCAATGGGTAACCTGGAGAAATCCAAGCAAACGGCACAATATCTGCTTGCGTCCCATACGTCGGCCTGCGACATCGCGCTTGTTACACTCTCGAAAATAGCGAGAAAGGAAAATAATTACCCGCTTGCCCTTCGGATGGAAAACCTGAGCTTACAGCTTTCGCAGATGTTTGACAGGGATAAGCTCTACGGACAGGATTTGGTCCATCACCTCATGATTGCCCGATATTATACGGAGCAGGAAAAAATCCGTGAAGCTTTGGATGCATTACACCGCTTCGTCAAATGTGCAAAGATGCCCAATAGCCCCGAAGCCGTGAAAGAAAGTCCCTTTTTTGACCGCATTGAAATGAATAAAACCTCTATTTCAAAAGATTTTTTAGATCGCTGTGCCTATCAGATGGTAAAAGAGGAACAGGCTTTTGGTCCTCTAAAAGATCATCCAGAGTTCATAAATATTTTAAAAGAGCTTGAACAATAATCCATTGCAGCTTTTATGCCGTCTGAAGCGTATATAGAGTGAGAAAGGTGGAGCATATGGCATTTCAGTCCTGCCGGCCTGTGCATGGATAAAGTCAAAGAGCTTTCCGGGCTGGACAATGACGGCTTGATTCAGGCTACTCTTTCGAGTACAATGTAAGCAACAACTTACCAGGAGTGTTTGCTTATGAAGCGGCTCCTCCATGTCAAGATACCGCATGCGGATCGTTTTGACTATCACTTGGATTTTCACTACCGCCTTGTGCACCCAATGCGGCGCAGTGTGTGATGTGCCGTTATCCTACCACACGGAACTGGATCAAGAGACGGCCGCAAAAACAGGCTATGCCGCCGAGAGGCACGAAACGGTTTTCGAGGGACTTTGTCCCGGCTGCCAGCTTAGAGCGGAGCACCGCTAGAACGTAGGCAAATCAAAGAGTTACTCCATTCCCGATGAGACATGAGGTTATAACGGGAATGGAGTTATTTTTATGGAACCCTGGAATTTAAGAAAAGTGGAGTGTGATACTATATGTCTTTAGAAAAAATGGATGACTTTTTTGATGCCCGTGCCGACGGCTATGACGACCATATGCTGATTGATCTGGCACTGGAAGATTTTTATGAGGAAATCGCACGCCTTGTTGAGAACGAGCGTGAAGACTTTCGTCTTTTAGATTTAGGCTGCGGCACAGGTCTTGAATTAAAACGGCTGTTTGAAAAATATCCGGCTGTTTCTGTGACCGGAGTCGACTTGTCCAAGAAGATGCTTGATAAGCTCAAAGAAAAATATCCCAATAAAAAGATTCGTTTTCTTTACGGCTCTTATTTTGATCTGAGCTTTGGCAGCGGGTATGATGTTGCGCTCTCCACCTACTCGCTTCACCACTTTAACGAGGAAGAAAAGTTATTCCTCTATCGAAAGATTTACGCCTCTCTTCATGAAAACGGAGTTTTTATCGAGGGTGATTACATCGCTGACTCTCTTGAAAAGCAGCTCTTTACCCTTTCCGAGCTCGACCGTCTTAAGCAGGAACAAAACATTCCCGACGGCGAATTTTTTCATTATGACATACCATTCACTGCCGAAACAGAAATCAGACTTCTGCGCGAAACCGGGTTTTCAGACGTGAAAATCGCAAAACAATGGGACGAAACCGCTATTTTCCTTGCAAAGAAGTAAATTATAACCTTTCAATTTTTTTTGACCAAAACGCATTTTAAAGCGTGTCATATATAAGAGGTAGTTTGCGAGGTACGCGTCAAAACAGCATGTCTTTAAAATGATAAAAATCCGGACAAATAACGCTCGCCGAACTTTAGAAAGACCTTCTGGCCCAATTTACTGCACGGCAGAATTCTTTCCCTGATGGCCGGCATGCTCCCGAACTGAGATATGAAATTGTGAAAGTCAAATTGTCTGCATTGTTTGACCTTTGTCTGAATGATTATTTAGACCGGTATAATGATAAACGGGATATACCGGAAGAGGATAGAATGTGCTTCCAAAAAACTGACGATCCCGCATGGCATGCCGATGCGGTTTATCAGCTCTATGCTCAAAATGAGGCGCAGGATGAATACAGCCTCTGTTGGCGTGATCGGATTGTTTACATCGATTTTGAGGGAATCCCCGCAGCAGAGCAGATTGCCATTGCGGTAGAAAAATTGAGTAAATAAATACGAAAGACACCTCATTTCCAAAGGGTTCCCTTGAAAATGAGGTGATCTGTTTTTAGTAGCGTTCATGTACTTTAAAATCAATTGTTAACTTGCCGTTGTCCCAAGAAAGAAATCTGGATAAGAGCTTATTGTTTTTATATGCCATTGGTTCATCTTTTACGATATCTCCTGTCCGAAAGACAGACAGCATAAATCCGATCAGCCCCAAATTTACCACCGTTGCCGTATTGCCAAACGATATGAGCGGCAGCGAAATCGGAGCGGAAAATTGGAACCCAAGGTTGAAAAGCACATAGCCTAGCACCTGCATAGTCAAAGTAATCATAATGGACAACGAAACAAACAAGCCCAAACTGCTTTTCTGCTTAAAACAAAGCGAAAACCCTTTGAGAATAAAAAAAAGCAGCGCGATCATAATAACCGCAAATGCCATCCAGCCCAAAAGTGATGTTAAAGCTGTCAATATGAGATCTGTCTGGAACAGGTCGATAGGTTCCATTAACAGGGTACGATATGATTCCGGTACATTTCCCATGCCAAACAGGTTCGCGCCGCTTAAAAGCGCTCTGGTCATATTCCCCAGATATCCGGTACCGTTAGGGTCAAGGGACGGATTTAAAGCTACTGCAAGACGATTCCACAAGTGATCGCCACGCGTGCGCATAAATAAAAAGAATGCAGCTATAAGAAGGACGGCAGGAATAAGC